>JAJUIU010000014.1 GCA_029267445.1 Rhodospirillaceae bacterium | reverse complement strand
GATTTCGCCGAAATCCTCGCTCACTTTTTCCTCGACGAAAACCAAATCCGACATTGCCGGTCAAATTTCCATTGATCGACGTCCACGAGGAGGCATGTCATGAATCCGATGATGTTTCCGAGAATGTTGACATCGCACGGGGAAGGTTGGGACTGGCTGAAACGCATTCACCCGTCGGTCGCCAAACTGTACTTCCTCTACGTCATTCCGATGTCGCTGATTCCGCCCGCCATGCTGCTGTATGCCTGGCGCACCTACGGCGGCCCGCCGCTGCCGGAAATCACGCTTGGCGAGGCTTGGTTCCTGGCGGTCGTATTCTTCACCGCGGAACTTGTGATGGTGCCGATCATGGGGCGTGTCCTGCAGATGATCGGCCAGGTTGTCGATGCGTCGCCCTCCTATCAGGATGCCTTTACCCTGGCGGCGGTGGTTCCCACGCCACTGTGGCTGGCCCCGGTAGCCCTGTTTGTCCCGAGCCTGGTATTCAACATCCTGATGATGCTCCTGGCCCTTGCCTGCGCGGCAGTGCTGATCTTCCAGGGCGTCGACCGCACCTACGACCTGAATGACGAAGGTCATTCACTCCTGCTCGGAGGAAGCGTCTTCGCTGCAGGCCTCGTTGCCTGGGTCATCATGCTGGTGCTCGCATTCGTCACCTGGGGAACGGTTCTCGCCTGATCGCCGCACAACTTGGAACGGCCGGTGCCACGCGCGCTCGCCGTTCAATTTTTCGTCGGAACGATACGAAACGGCCTCGGTCTTAAAGGCGTGAGGAGGTTAACGCCAATGCGTTCGGCAGCGCCGGACCGAAGCGCCAACCGTCCCCCGCCAACCATGAAAGAGGCGAGGCAGGTCCATGGCAAATCCGACATCAAGCCTCGATGAGCTGATCGGCCGGGAGTATCGGCAAGGGTTCTACACCCCGCTGGAAACCGACACGGTGCCGCGTGGCCTCAGCGAAGACGTCATCCGACTGATTTCTGCGAAGAAGAACGAGCCGGCGTTCATGCTCGAATGGCGCCTGGCAGCCTACCGGCACTGGCTGACGCTGCGCGAGCCGACGTGGTCGACCGTCATCCATCCGCCGATCGACTATCAGGACATTTCCTACTACTCGGCACCAAAATCGCAGCAGGACGGACCGCGCAGCCTGGCCGAGGTTGATCCGGAATTGCTGCGCACCTACGAAAAGCTCGGCGTGCCACTCGCCGAACGCGAACTGCTGGCCGGCGTGGCCGTCGATGCGGTGTTCGACAGTGTCTCGGTGGCGACGACCTTCAAGACCAAGCTGGCGGAAATGGGCATCATCTTCTGTTCCTTCTCCGACGCCGTGCGCGAGCACCCGGACCTGGTGCGTCAGTACCTCGGCTCAGTCGTGCCGTACACCGACAATTTCTTCGCCACCCTCAACTCGGCGGTGTTCTCCGATGGTTCGTTCTGCTACATCCCGCCGGGCGTGCGCTGCCCGATGGAGCTGTCCACGTACTTCCGCACCAGCTCCGGGTGGTTCTGGATCGCCTCGGAGATGGAGCAGAAGATAATGCCCTTCTCCTCCAGCTTCTTCTTGAAGGTCGTCGCCACCGAGACGCTGTCGAACACGGCGTCGACGGCGATGGCCGGCACATCGCCGGCTCCCTCCACGCCCGCCAGGATCTCCTGCTCCTTCAGCGGGATGCCCAGCTTCTCGTAGGTCTTCAGCAGCTCCGGATCGACCTCGTCCAGGGACTTCGGGCCGTCCTTCACCTTGGGTGCGGCGTAGTAGTAGGCGTCCTGGTAGTCGATGGGCGGATACTTCAGCATCGCCCAGTCCGGCTCGGCCATCGTCAGCCAGTGGCGGAACGCCTTCAGACGCCACTCCAGCAGCCACTCCGGCTCGTTTTTCTTGGCAGAGATGAAGCGGACGATGTCCTCGTTCAGGCCCTTGGGGGCCATCTCGGACTCGATGTCCGTGAAGAAGCCGTACTTGTACTTGCCTTCGGTCAGGCTGCGGACCTGCTCCAGGGTCTGTTCCGTCGCGGCCATCTCTATCAACCCCTCATGCGTTTCCGTTCGCCCACGGTCAGCCGGCCGCCGCCGCAGCCCGGCGCGCGGGCGGCGGAACGGCGAGGTCGGGCAGGGTGGGCATGGCCATGTCGGCCAGCGTCACACTCTCGAGCGCCACGCGGACGGCGCGGTTGACCTTGTCCCAGTTGCCCCGGATCGGGCAAAGGCGCTCAACGCCGCAGGACCCCTCCGCCCCGTCGACGCAGTCTGTCAGCGCGATGGGACCGTCCACGGCCTGGATGATCTGGGCGACCGTGATGCGGTCGGGCGTCCTCGCCAAGGCATAGCCTCCAGCGGCTCCGCGTGTGGACACGACCACACCGCCCTTCACCAACAGCTTCAGAACCTTCTGCACGGTGGGCACGGGTGCCGCGGTGCGATCCGCCAGGGCAGGTGCTGTGAACACGGTCGGCTGGCGGGCACGCGCATCGATACGCGCCATCTCGGTCAGTACGACCACGGCGTAGTCGGTGAGCTTGCTCAACCTGATCATGGGACGCCTCCCGGCACCTGCGGTGGCGGTCGTTAAACCGGACCAATCTGGTACGCTTTAACTGGACCTGGCACCGGATCAAGTCAAGCCGATTCAGCCATGGGGTTATTCATCCCCGAATGGGAAGGGCCCCGTCCGACTGGCGGACGGGGCCCTTCAGATCAACCGTCGAAGGACGATTCGGGATCAGCTCTGGGCGTCCGTGGACGTCAGGCCCTGCCGGTCCGCCTCCTCGCGGGCCCGGTCGCGTGCGGCGTCGGCACCGGCGCGCGCCGCCTCCTTCGCGACGTTGCCGGCCCGCTCCATGTAGCCCTCGCCCTCGTGCCAGGCCCGTTCGGCCAGCTGGTCGCGGTACTCACCGAACCATTCGTCCTCGGTCTGTGTCGCCGGCAGGCTCGCCCCGACGGCGGCCCCGAGCGCGAGGCCCATCAGCCCGGCGGCGAGCGGATGCTCGTCGATCATGTCCCATAGGCTTTCGCCGGCGTGCTGCGTGCGTGAGGACAGGCCCTGCATCATTCCGCGCGAGCGGCTCATCATGCCACCCGAGCGGCCACGGCCGGTGGTGCTGTCGTAATCGTAGCCATAGGCGCTTTCGCCATAGGCCGCGTAGTCGCCGCGCGCGTCGTAATCGGCGACGCTGTCATACCCGCGACCCGTCTCCTGGCCGGACCCGCCGCGCATGCCCTGCACCCGTTCACCCGCGCGGTGCCGGAGTTCGTCCGCGCCATGGCGCACGCTCTCCATCGCCCGGGAGACGCGGCCCCGCGCCTCATCGTAGTAACGGGGCATCGTGCCCTTGTGCTCGGCATAGGCGCCGCGCGCCTGCCCCCGGGCCTGGGCATAACGGCCCCGGGCCGCCGAACGCTGCCGTTCGGTCCAGTCACGGGCATGCTCGAAGCTTTCCGTGTCCCTCGCATTGGACAGCAGCAGCCATCCCAGGCCGACGCCTATCAGCGCCAGCGGAAGGGTGTTGTCCTTGACCATGTCTTCCCAATCATCGGCCATGGTTGGTCCTCCTCACGTTCTTGATGCGGACCGGCGTCTCGGCCTGGTCGGTTGTGTCCGGTTGGGTCGCCTCAGCGCTGGACCTGGGCCTTCGCCCAGCGCCCATCGTCCTTAAGCGTTTCGATCGTGCGTTTGGGCTGCAGGTTCTGTGCCGACAGCTTCGAGCGGCCGGACTGGAGCATCACCAGCCCGATGATCGCCATCGCCACGCCGACGATCAGCGCGGCCGCCCAGGGCGGCAGCCAGATCGCGAGCGCATAGACGATCGCCCAGAGGACGAACACCAGCCCGATCAGCGCCACGGCGCCACCAACGGCGAGGCTGATCGCCCCGCGCATCGCCTGGTTCGCCTTCTCCGACATCTCGGCCTTGGCGAGTTCCGCCTCCTTGCGGATCAAGGCCGCCGTCTCGCTGGCCAGATCGCCGAACAGGGCGGTCAGTGGCCGGTCGTCACGACCATGCGGCACAGGTTCCACCGGGTCGATCGGCGGTTCGTTGACGGTCATTGCTTCGACCCTCCCGTCCCGCTACCGGACCCGCCGGCCTTCTGCGTCGTGTCCTTGGCGCCGGGGGAGCCGCCGGTGCTGGTGGAACCGACCCCATGGGTACCCAGCGCGCTGTCGCCGGGCGTGCCTGAGCCGGTCGACTTGCCGCCGCCCGTCGATGTCGCGCTTGCTGCTCCCGCGCTGGTCCCGGTCGAGCCGGTGCCCAGGCCGCCGCCCTCACCGGCCCGTCCCGCCCCGGTTCCGGTTCCGGTCGACCCGGGCGTGCCAGCCGAGCCGCTGCCAGTGTCGCCCAGGCCACCTGTCCCGGTCCCGCCACGCGGCGACCCCTGACCGCCGGCTCCGGCACCCATCGGGCTGGGGGCGTTCCTGCCCGCCAGCGCGTCGGCGGCGGGGTAGTGCGCGAACTCGTCCGCGCGGGAACTCGTAGTGCGCATCCGCCGGGTGCGCTCGTCCAGCCCCCCGGACGCATAGGCGCCGCCATATCCGGCCCCGGCGTAATCGTCGCCGTCGGTCGGATTGTAGACGCTGCCGCGCGCGCCGGCGTAGCCGCTGGAGCCGTAACCGCCGCCATAGGACGACGCGCCCCGGGACGACCCGCCCATCGACTGCGCACCCATCGACTGCGCGCCCTGCGTCTGCCGACCCATCCGGCCGGCACGGCGCCGCTCGCTGGACGCGCGCAGGAACCGGCCGATGCCGACACCCAGCAGGACCGCACCGCCGATGAAGAGTTCGGGCTGGCGTCGCGCGAAAGTCTCCGTTTCGGTGACAAGGTCATCAAAGCCGCGGTCGCGGACGGAATGGGCGAAATCATCCACGCGCCCGGCCGCCTGCTTCATGTAGCGGGCGGGGAAGCCCTGACCGTGCTCCTCCAGCCGGTCGGCGGCGTCGCGCAGCGCCTCGCCGATGCCCTCGATCTGACTGGCGATGTCGTTCTGACGCTGCTCGAAGGCGCCACGCGCCTTGTCCCGGGCGGCATCCGTGATGCGCTCGCCGGCGGCCTGGGCCTCCTGCTTGGCGCGTTCGGTCATGCCCGAGGTGCTGGAGGAATGGTTGCTCGAGGACTGGGCACTCGACGTCTGCCCGCTCCTGTCGGTCCGCATCGTGTCGGTGCCGGACCCCGCACCGCCGCGCGATGCCGAGCCGGTAGTCTCGCCGATCGCCATCTCAGAGGCCTCCTTGGTTTCATCATCGCGTGCCGTACGCGCCGAGAAGGTCCGCCGCGTGGCGGTTGCCCTGGCGGGTTCCCTTGCGGGCGGGACTTCTGTGCGCGTCCTTCGGCCTTGCTCGACAACAGGGCCTCGGCCCTTTCGTTCCGGCCGGTCGCCACCGTTCGGGGCAGGGCGCGCGACGATGGGACGGGACCGAGCCATGCGCGGGACGAGCGCCGTTCGCGGGTGCCGCATGCGCCCGCCCCGGTTGACGGTGTCGACCATGGAGCGCAGCATTTTCCCTGTCGATCGTGTGGTCATTCACCGATGCGGCACACCGGCCGTGACCTGCGGGGCGGCCGGAATCACGGTCGGATTTATCGTGGCAAGGTCACCGCCCAGGCGGTCGAAAAAGGCTTGTGCCCATCCGACTGAACGCTTGAGGGCGGGGCGGCGGGCGTGGCAAGCACCACGGCCCGCCGTCGCCCTTTCCGACAGCACTGAAGTCTTGGAAGTGCCGCCTTGCACATGCGGCTTCGCGTGGCGCCGGCGGGCGCGTCGGCCGGTCGTCCCCGCGTTCGTCGCGGTGCTGCCCCCTTTTTGTTCCGAGGGAATACGCTGATCGGGCGGACCGCCCGGCAAAGAAGGGGTAGGGGCGGCTTTCTTAACCACCTGTTCACCATAACGGCCAATTTTGCCCCTACAACTTGCTCGTCGATGTCCGTTTCCGGTCACGGGTGGCCGGTGCGCGGCGTGTCCAAACACCCTTGTTCCAGCGAGGAGGAGCCGACTGTGTCTGCCGGGTTCGGACAGAATGGCGTGGCGTTGCCGTTCCCGGTTCGGCGCGGCCAGGCGGGACTGGCCGATCCCGGCCGGCAGGGCCTGGACGGCGTGCTGACCTGTGCGGCTGGCCTGATCGGCGGTGCCGTCCTGCTGGTGAGCTGCGCGGATCGGACCGCGACGATACCAGCGGCACCATCGGTGGCGTCGCCACCGGTCGCGACCGCTGCGGTGGAGGTTCCGCCCTCGCCGGTCCCGCGCACGAAGCCGGCCGTTCCACCGGTCGCCTCCGCACCGGCGATGGCGGCGGCGGCCGTCAGGACCGCGCCGGTTGAACAGCCCCATTCACCCGAGGTGGCGATCAAGGTTCCGGAGAACCCGCTGGCACTCGACCCGGCGACGCTGGTCGGTATGTCCGAACGGGACATGGTGCAGCTTCTCGGGCAGCCCGTCTGGACCGAGGAGATACCACCGGCGAAGACGTGGCAGTACGGGAACGCCCGATGCCGCCTCCGCGTGTTTCTCTTCATGGAGATGACCACGCGGGACTTCCGCACCCTTTCCTACGAACTCACCAGCACGGACGGTCAGCCCTATGTCGCTCAGCAATGCTTTGCCGAACTCATCGCCGAGGCCTGGCACCCCTGACGCCCGCGCGCCCGCGCTGGCGCGGATCGCGCTCGTGGACGATGACGACCTGTTCCGCGAATCCCTCGGCATGAACCTGACGGACGAGGGCTTCGACGTTGTCCCCTTCGACCGCGGGCACACGGCGCTGGACTATTTCGCCACCGGGGGCGACGCGGACCTGATCCTGATGGACTGGCGGATGCCGCGCATGGACGGCATCGAGACCCTTCGCCAGCTCCGGGCGCGCAACATCGACATCCCGGTCATCTTCCTGACCGTGCTGTCCGACCAGATCTACGAGGAGACGGCCCTGACCGGCGGTGCTGTCGACTTCGTCGAGAAGTCGCGCTCGCTGCCGATCCTGCTGAAGCGCATGCAGCTCATCATCCAGGGCCGCAAGCCGAGCGCCGAGGATGCCGCCGGCGCCGCCCAGGACAAGTCGGCCGCTGGGCAGCTCTACCGCCGGGGTCCGCTTGAGCTGCGGCTCGAGGTCGCCCGGGCGTTCTGGAACGGGCAGCGCATCGACCTCACCCTGACCGAGTTCAACATCGTCCGCATGATGGCGACGAAGGCGGGGGAGGACGTGTCGTACCGCGACCTCTACGACCTCGTGCACGGCAAGGACTTCGTGGCCGGTTACGGTCCGGCCGGGTACCGCGCCAATGTCCGCGCCTTCATCAAGCGGATCCGGCACAAGTTCCGGTCGGTCGACGGCCAGTTCGACGAGATCGAGAACTATCCCGGGTTCGGTTACCGCTGGTCCGACCAGCATCCGGGCGAACTGGTCGGCGCCGCGCGGGATCGCGCATGAGGGCATTGGCCGGGGGTGGACGCAGCCTGCGTTGGATGCTGCGGTCGCTCGCCGGCCGGCTCTTGGTGGTCACCCTCGTCTTCTTCGCCCTGCCGGTGTTGATCTACGAGCAGTTCCGGCAGGCGGACCAGGAACGTCAGGTCCTTCTGCTCCGCAGCGCGCAGCAGCAGGGACAGCTCATCGCCCGGGCGCTGGAGCCCATGCTGCCGTCGGCGGACGGGCCGGGGCTCGCCCGGCTCGGCCCCGTGCTCGCCCGCTTCGCCGACGACAATACCCGTGTCCGGCTGCTGCTGCGGCCGAAGGCGGTGACCAGCAGCACCGGCGAAGGTTTCTTCTATGTCGCCTCCGCTCCCGCCGTGCCGACCGCCATGCTGGACCTGGAGCGGCAGCGCCTGATCGAGCAGGGGGTGCTGGTGCGGCTGGCGGCGAGCTGCGCCGGCGACCAGCCGCTCGCGATCCCCGTGCCGACGGAGCGGGGCGGGCTGGACCTGCTGACCTCGATCGTGCCGATCCAGTCACCTGTCGGCTGCTGGGCCGTCGTCACGTCCCATGCGGCCGCCCCCTATCTCGGCACCCATCCTGGACGGCCCTACTGGCGCACACCGGAGGTGCAGGCGGCCTCCCTCATCTATGTGGCACTGGCGGCCCTCGTGCTGGTGCTGCTGACAGAGGTGTGGCGCAACATCCGCCGTTTCGGCGACCTCGCCCGCGACATCGTGCAGAACCGGGGGCCGGCCGGCAGCTTCGCCGCCCGCAACAGCGTGCCGGAGCTGGCGCCGGTGGCCGAGGACTTCGACCGGCTGGTGGCGACGCTCCACAACTCGGCCACCAACCTCCGCCGCGCGGCGGAGGACAACGCCCACGCCTTCAAGACGCCGATCGCGGTCATCCGCCAGTCGCTGGAGCCGCTGAAACGGATCGTCCCGCCCGGCGACCAGCGTGGGCGGCGCGCGATCGACATGATCGAGGGGTCGGTGGAGCGGTTGGACGGGCTCGTCAGCTTCGCCCGGCGGATGGACGAGACAGCAGCCGACCTGCTTGAACCGCCCCGTCAGCGGATCGACCTGTCCTCGCTGCTGGACCGGGTGCTGCAAGGGTACAAGGGCCTCCTGGAGACGCGCGGCGTGACGGTCATCCCCCGGGTCGAGGCGGACGTGTTCGTGAAGGCCGGGGAGGAACTTCTGGAGACCGTGATCGAGAACATCGTCGACAACGCGATCGGCTTCTCGCCGCCCGGCGGCGTGATCCGCGTGGTGCTCCGGCGGGAAGGCACCGTCGCTCAGCTCACGGTGGAGGATGAGGGGCCGGGTGTCGATCCCGCGAACCTGGAGAAGATCTTCGAGCGCTACTTCTCCCAGCGCGGACAGCCTCGCATCGCAACTCTTGGCGACGGTGCCACGGACAGCGACTGCGACGCGGAACGTGCCCTGCGCCTGTCGGGCCAGGACGGCATGCCCCACTATGGCATTGGTCTATGGATCGTGCGGCGCAATTTGGAGGCCGTCGGCGGGCATGTGGAGGCCCGCAACCGCGAGGCCGGCGGCCTCTGCCTGCGCATCCAGCTTCCCGTCGCCTGACGGTCAGCCGGCCGCCTGACGGCGCGAGGCCACGCCGTTGATGTGGGCCCGCAGCTCCGTATCCTCGACGTAGAGGTGATTGAAATCCCGCTTGTCGAGCACGAGCAGCCGGCAGTAGCCGAGCGAGCGGACGTCCGCGTTGCGGGGAATGTCGTAGACGAGCGCCATTTCGCCGAAGAAATCGCCCGTGCCCAGCCTGACCGGGATCGGCAGTTCCACCGACACGGCACCCGAGGCGATGAAATACATCGCGTCGCCCCGCTCCCCACGCCGGACCACCAGCTCGTCCGGCACCGTGAGGCGCGGCCGCATCAGCGTCTCGATCTTGCCCAGGCGATCCTCGGGCAGTTCCGCGAACAGGGGCACCCGGCGCAGCATCTCGGCCGTCGACAGTCCGAGGTCGAGCTCGGGCGGACGCTCCACCGCCGCCCAGCGGCGCTTGATGTCGCGCTCCAGGTCGACCAGGATCTCGCGGCTGATGATCGCCTCGTCATGCAGCTGGCGCAGCGTCCGCTCCTCGAAGCGCAGCCCCGCCCGTTGCAGGTAGCGCGCCTGCACCGTCTCCACGTAGCTGGGATACTGCAGGCGCAGCGTTTCGACCGCCTCGTCGACGACGGCCTGCCGGGTGCTCAGCACGGCATCGAGCGTGGCGGCCGCGTCCTGACCCAGCAGCCGGGACAGCCGGTCGGCCGCGAACCGCCGCAGCTCCTGCACCGCGAAGCGTTGTACGACAAGGTCTGAGAACCGCTCCGACAGCCGCCGCGCGAGCGGAGCGTCCCAGCCGAGCCGCCGGTGGAGCCAGAGGGCCGCCCGCAGCGACGCCGACAACCGGACGGCCTTGCGGGCCGCCGCTTCGTACCCGGCGCGGCGCCCCGTTTTCGCGCCGTCCTGGATTCTGCCCGCCGCCACCATCAGGTTCTGCGCCGTCAGGCGGGAAACGACCCCGTCGCCGAAGTAGCGCAGGTAAGCCTCCTCCTCGTAACGGGCGAGGGTGAGCAGCCCGATGTAGACCCGGTCCTCGGGCGTCAGCGCGCCCGTCTGCTCCAGGTCCAGCTGCTCCTGCGCCAGGGCGGCACCCCGGTCGAGCAGCGGCGACACGGCCGGGCCGGGGTCCAGGTCGAAGTTGCGGGCGATCCCCTCCACCTCCTGCCGCACATTGCCCAGCGACAGGCCGAGCGCCCGGTTGCGCAGGGCGAGGTCCACCGGCGACAGCTTGTCCAGGCCGAACAGCCGGATCAGCGGGCGCAGCGTGGTTCCCTGGACGAACAGGGTGAACAGCACGAACCCGGTGGCCACGACCGCGACCACGTCCTGCAGGGCGTCCGGAACGGCGCGGTTCTCCGTCACCGCGAGCGCCAGCGCCAGCGACACCGCCCCCCGCAGGCCGCCCCAGAGGATCACCATCTGGTATGGGAAGCTGATCCGGTCGGCCGCCTTCATCCAGGTCAGCACGGGGATCATGCCGCAGATCACCGCCGCCCGCGCGGCGAGCGCGCCGAGGATGAGGGCCGTCAGAAGGATCGCGTGGCCCCAGGTCGCGTTCGCCAGCGTCGGCGGGATGAGCATGGAGGCCAGGAGGAAGATCAGCGTGTTGGCCCAGAAGCCGAGCTGGGACCAGACGTTTCGCAGCCCGGTCCAGCTTTCCGGGCTGATCCGGGTCCGCCCCTCCGCCGCCATGACAAGGCCCGCCGTCACCACGGCGACGACGCCGGAGACGTTCAGGTAATTCTCCGCGATGATGAACGACATGTAGGCGAGGACCACGGTCAGCGTGATCTCCGATTGCGGCATGTCGCGCAGCGGCGTCACCACCCAGCCGACGAGGCGGCCCATCGCGAAGCCGGCCGCGATTCCGCCGAGGAACTTGACCAGGAACAGCAGGACGGCGCCCAGCGTATCCACTTCCGCGCCGCCGGCGTTCGGGCCGCCCGACGCGAGGTCGGTCAGGATCGCCAGCAGGATGGTGAAGACGGCGATCGCGGCGGCGTCGTTGAACAGGCTCTCCCCCTCGACCAGCATCGTCAGCCGGCGTGGGGCGCCGATGTCGCGGAAAATCCCGATGACCGCCGCCGGGTCCGTCGTCGCCACGATGCTGGCGAGCAGCAGGCAGACCACCAGTCCGACGGTCGACCACTCGCCATGCCAGAGCCACCAGCCGACCCACATCGCGAAACCGGCGCCGAATGTGGCCACCAGCACCGCCACCACGGCCAGCAGCAGCACGGGCCAGAGGTCGTCCATGAGGCGGCGGACGTCGATGTTGAGGGCCGCCTCGAACAGCAGGATGGGAAGGAAGATGTAGAGGAACGCGGCGGACGAGAGCTGCAGGTCGCCAAGCGCCTTGAGGAAGTCGCCGACGGCGCCCATGCCGTCGGCCGTGGCTTCGCCCAGCAGCAGGCGCCCGGTACCGAGCGCCACGCCGACGACGGCGAGCAGGACCGCCAGCGGGAGCCTGAGCTTCCGGGCGACAGGCGGAAGCAGGGCGACGAGGCCCAGCAGGCCGGCGACGGCGAAGAGGGTGGTGACGAGGGTGCTGGTCACGGGGCGCCGACAGTGCCGGTGGGCTGGCGGTCAGCGGCGACCGCCTGGACCGGACGGTAAAGCTGCCGTCCCGCAGCGTCCAGCGTCATCAAACCGGCGAGGTCGCTCAGGCTCGGATGTCGACGGTCCCGCCAACCGCGAGACCGGGAATCGTCCGCGCGCGCTCGATCGTGCTCTGGATGTCGGTGACGTTGCGGTCGAGGCGCAGGTTCGTCGTTCGGGTGAGGTCCTGCACGTTCTGAAGCTCGCGGCCGCGTTGGACGGCTTCCTCCAGGCGGCGCGCGTTCGCCTCCACATTCTCGCGGGAGAGCTCGCTGATCTTGCGGCTGAACTCCACGAAGGCGCCGGGGCCAGGGATTTCACCGACACGCATCAGCCCACCCCTCCCTTGGCCTTGGCGCGTCCGCGCCGTCCGCAGCGGTCTATCCGCATATTCCCACCGAGGGACTATAGCCGCGACCGCGAGGCGCGGCAACGGGCGAGGCCGACCGAACGGGTAGGGGGGACGCGGCCATCATCCGCCCTTGAGGGCGGCCCCGGCCGCGAAGTGCAGATAGTTCTCCTGCGGCAGCCGTCCCATGGCCTCGTTCATCCGCTCGACCATGTCGCCGGCCGTCCGGGCGGTGCCAAGGGCGGCCTCCCAGCTGTCGAGATAGCGGCGGGTGAAGGCGAAGACGCCAGGGTCGTTGCCGAAGGACGGGGTCCGGTGTCCCGGCACGACCACCTGCGGGCCGAGGCGCTCCAGCAGGTCCAGCGACCGCCGCCAGCCGTCCAGGGCCGTCGGCGACAGGACCTCCCGCATCCACAGGTGCGTGCCCGCATAGGCGAAGTCGCCGGCCACCAGGAGACGCAGTTGCGGGACCCAGAGTGCGGTCGACACCGCCGTGTCGCCCTGCATGGGGCCGATCACCTCCAGCCGCTCCCCCTCCAGTTCGATCCGGTCGTGCGCCAGCGGCGCCACCGTCACGAGGCGGTCCGCGATCGCCGGCCCGGAGCGCTGGCGCATCACGCGCTGCTGGCGCGGCGCCAGCGCGTCGATCTGGGCGGCGACGGCGGGGTGCGCCACGACGCGGGCCGCCGGGAACCGCTCCTTGATCACCGCCAGCCCGAGGTGATGGTCGGGATGGGCGTGGGTGACGAAGACCGTCTCCAGCGTCCGGCCGGTTGCGGCGACGAGGTCGGCCACTTGGGCGGCGTCGGCGCTGAACAGCTGGCCGTCCACCAGGACCGCCTTGCGCTCACCCAGGACGAGGCAGGAGTCGACGCTGCCCGCCGTGGCGGGCGCCGTGTGGACGCGATAGGACCGGGGCGCCGCGGCGGCTTGGCCGGGCACGATGGCTGTAAGCGCGGAGGCGCCGATGATGACGCCGGTGCCCGAAAGCACGGCGCGGCGACTGACCGACATGGAACGCGACACTCCCGTAGGGCGGTACGGGGCGGGACGCCCCCACTCGCATCCCGCCGGGCGGGGAGTTAGCGCAGCGCGGGCACCCGTTCCAGTCTCAATGGGTATCGCCCGTGTAACAGTGGGTAAATCGGCCCCGGACGGCCCCCCGCGCTCAGCCTCCCTTGATCACCGTCAGTCCGGCGTCCCAGTAGGGCACCGGGCCGAACCGGCCCGCCAGATGGTCGACGAACACCCGAACCTTCGGCGACAGATGGCGGTTCGCCGGGTAGACGCAGTGGAGCGCGCCCGGCGACAGCGTGTAGTCGAGCAGCACCGGCTGCAGCCGTCCCGCGATCAGATCCTCGCCGACGATGAAGGTGGGCTGGTCGACGATGCCGAGCCCGGCGATCGCAGCTTCGCGCAGCATGTCTCCGTTGTTGATGCAGAGGCGCCCCTGCACCTTGACCGTCCGCAGCTCGTCCGAACCCGGCGCCTTGCGGAAGGACAGCAGCCCCGGCTGGTTGCGGCCCGTGTAGATCAGATAGTCGTGCCCGGCGAGATCGTCCGGGGTCCGGGGCACGCCCCGCCGCCTCAGATAATCGGGGCTTGCGCAGACGACCATGCGGATGGGGCAGATGCGCCGGGCGATCAGCGAGCTGTCCTTCAACTGGCCGATGCGGACGGCGAGGTCGTATCCCTCGTCGACCAGGTCCACGAACCGGTCGGAGACGTCCATCTCGATGCTGACCTCGGGATAGGTTTCCACGAACCCCGCGATGGCCTTGCCCAGGTGCCGCATCCCGAACGAGGCGGGGGCCGCGATCTTGATGGTTCCGCGCGGTGCCGCCAGCTCGCTGGTCACCGACCGTTCCGCTTCGTCCAGGTCGGCGAGAATCTGGGAAATCCGCTCGCAGAAGCCCTGGCCCGCCTGGGTCAGGCTGATGCTTCGTGTGGTCCGGTGCAGCAGCCGGACTCCAAGCCGCGCCTCCAGGTCGGCCACGCGCCGGCTTGCCGCTGACTTCGACAGTCCCAGCTTCTCGGCGGCGCGGGTGAAGCTGCGCGTGTCCGCCACGAGCGTGAAGAGCCGCAGATCCTCGAGCCGGTCCATGGGAAAAGCCGTCCAATTGTTGCGATGGGGGCAACGATCAAGTTCGGCCACGGACGATTATCTGGCAAGGGGCTCCGCGCTATCTGTTGTCCCGACATCGACGGCGCCCCCCGGCGCCAACCCGGATGGAGATGAAGATGACCAAGGTTCTGGTGCTCTATTATTCCAGCTACGGCCACATCGAGACGATGGCGAACGCCGTGGCGGAGGGGGCGCGCGCCGTTCCCGGCACCGAGGTCACGGTGAAGCGCGTTCCGGAACTGGTTCCGGCCGAGGTGGCGAAGAACGCCGGCCTGAAGCTGGACCAGGCGGCTCCGGTCGCCAGCCCGCAGGAGTTGGCCGACTATGACGCGATCATCGTCGGCACGCCGACCCGCTACGGCCGCATGGCCAGCCAGATGGCGAACTTCTGGGACCAGACCGGCGGGCTGTGGGCCAAGGGCGCCCTGGTCGGCAAGGTCGGCAGCGTCTTCACCAGCACGGCGACGCAGCATGGCGGCCAGGAGAGCACCATTCTCTCCACCCACACGATGCTGCTGCACCATGGTCTGGTGATCGTGGGCCTGCCCTACAGCTTCCAGGGCCAGATGGGGGTGGATGAGGTCAAGGGCGGCACACCGTACGGCGCCAGCACCATCGCCGCCGCCGACGGCAGCCGGCAGCCGAGCGCCGCCGATCTGGCCGGCGCCCGCTTCCAGGGCGAGCATGTCGCCCGGATCGCCGCCAAGCTGAAGGGCTGATCTGTACGGATCAGTTTACGGGTTCAACCAGGGGCCGCCTCGGCAGGAGGGGTCCCGCCACAGGAGACGTGTCATGATCGAGCGTCGGACGTTCAATTCGCTGGGCAAGGCCAACTTCGGCTGGCTGGATGCCAAGCATCATTTCAGTTTCGGCCACTACTACGACCAGAAGCGGGTCCACTGGGGACCGCTGCGGGTCTGGAACGACGACACCATCGCGGCCGACACCGGCTTCGATCCGCATCCGCACCGGGACATGGAGATCATCACCTATGTCCGGAAGGGCGCCATCACCCACCAGGACTTCCTGGGCAACGAAGGCCGGACCGAGGCGGGCGACGTCCAGGTGATGTCGGCCGGTACCGGCATCGTCCATGCCGAGTACAACCGCGAGCCGGGCGACACCCAGATCTTCCAGATCTGGATCATCCCGAACAAGGCCGGGGTGCAGCCGCGCTGGGAAAGCCGTGAGTTCCCCAAGGGGGACCGGGCCGGCGAACTCGTGGTGCTGGCCTCCGGTCGCGATGTCGACGCCGACAAGGGCGCCCTGACCATCCACCAGGACGCGGCCCTGCTGGCGGCGACCCTGCCGGCCGGCAGGACGGTGACCCACACGCTCGGCGACCGGCTGGCTTATCTGGTGCCGGCGCGGGGCCGGGTGAAGGTGAACGGTGTCGAGATCGACGCCCGCGACGGTGCCGCGATCAAGGATGAGCCCGTGCTCACCATCGAGGCGCTGGAGGAGGCGGAGATCCTCCTGGCCGACCTGCCCAAGGCGGCCTGACGACCGAAGCTGGCGAGGGCCGGTCCGCACTACGCGGTCCGGCCCTCGCCTTGTCCGCGCCGATCGTCCATAACGGGCCAACTGTTTCGAAGGACGATCCGATGCAGAAGCAACCCTCCCGGACCGGCCGTGTCCTCCTGATCCTCGCGGGAGTCTTCGGCGCGTGCGCCGTGGCCGCCGGCGCCTTCGCGTCCCACGGCCTCGAAGGCGCCATTGGCCGGGACGAGGCCTTGCGGGCCGCACCCCTCTGGGCGACGGGCAGCCAATACCAGATGGTGCATGCGGTCATCCTGGCGGTGGTCGCCGATCTGCATCAGCGCGCCGCCCGCGATCGCGGACTGCTCGCCATCTCGGGAGTTTTCTTCGCGATCGGCTGCCTGCTGTTCCCCGGCGCGCTCTACGCCCTTGGCTATTGGGGGCCCAGCATGTTCGGCGTGGTCGCACCGGTCGGCGGCCTCGCGCTGATTCTCGGCTGGCTGGTGCTGACCGTCACGGGATTTCGGTTCGCCGGGCGCCGCGATTGAAGGCGGCCGCCCTACGCCTCGACCGCACCGCCTCAGTGGGGCGCGCAGGGCGCTCCCTGGCCATTCGCGCGGGCTTCACGCAGCGGCTCGTGGCAATAGATGTCGTAAAGCCGGGCCATGATGGCCGGCGCCTCGTCGCCATGCAGGCTGTAATAGATCGTCTGGGCACTGCGGCGCGTCCGCACCAGCCGATCCCGGCGCAGCCGGGCCAAATGCTGCGACAAGGCCGATTGCGAAAGGCCGACCAAGCGTTCAAGCTCGCCAACCGACCGCTCCCCCTCGGCGAGGTAGCAGAGGATCAAAAGGCGCCGCTCGTTGGCCATCGCCTTCAGCAGCGTGCTCGCCCGACGGGCGTGACTTTTCAAGACATTCAGGTCCATGAGCGAAAAACTTGTTCCGAGTTCGGGGGAGTCAAGCGGCGCGCCGGGAAAAAAATTCCGTTGCCGAACTATCCTTATGGCGCCACGCGAAAGTTCAACAGAAAATTATCGTTCGACCCGCCTTCGTGGATAAGACGATATGGCTATGTCTTCCGATCGCGATCTGGACTGCACGGGCCTGATCTGCCCCCTCCCTGTGCTGCGGGCCCGCAAGGCGCTGGCCGGCCTTTTGCCGGGGCAGGTGCTCCGCGTCACCGCAACCGATCCCGCCGCCCCCCGGGACTTCGACGCCTTCTGTGCCGCCACGGGCCACGCCCTGCTGGAAAGCCGGACGGAGGATGACGTCTCCACTTTCCTGATCCGCAAGGGGGGCTGAAGCAAATGCCTGGATAGGGCAGGTCGGCTTCCGGGCTGTGTGACAATTTCCTCATGAAAAGCGGTACGGATTGGAGGAGAATGGGACCCGGAGGAAACGCAAAGGGGAATCCCATGCACACCGCGCTCTTCACACACGCGGCCTGCCTCGAACACGACACCGGGGAGGAGCATCCGGAATGCGCCGATCGCCTTCGCGCGGTGCTGGCGGCCCTGGAGGATGAGGCCTTCATGTTCCTCGACCGGCGGGACGCCCCCCGTGCCACCCGGGACCAGCTCTCCCGCGTCCACCCAGCCGACTATGTGGACTCGATCCTGGCGCGGATCCCCAGCACTGGTTATGCCGCCATCGACAGCGATACAGTGGTGTCGCCGGGCTCGGGCGAGGCCGCCCTGCGTGCCGCCGGGTCCGTCTGCGCCGCCATCGACGCGGTGATGGCGGGGGAGGTGCGCAACGCCTTCTGCGCCGTCCGCCCGCCCGGCCATCATGCCGAGCCCGATCAGGCCATGGGTTTCTGCCTGTTCAACAATGTGGCGGTGGGCGCGATGCACGCGCGGGACCGCCACGGGCTGCGGCGGATCGCCATCATCGATTTCGACGTCCATCACGGCAACGGCAGCCAGACCTTCGCCCAGCATGACGCCGACCTGTTCTATGGGTCGAGCCACCAGTGGCCGCTCTACCCCGGCACCGGGTCGATCCGGGAGAGCGGCGATTTCGACAATGTCGTGAATGTCTGCCTGGCGCCCATGTCGGGCAGTCCGGAGTTCCGGCACGGCATGGCCGAGCGCATGTTCCCGGCCTTGGAGCGTTTCCGGCCGGAGCTCGTCCTCATCTCGGCCGGATTCGACGCCCACACCCGCGACCCGCTGGCCGGCCTGCATCTCAGCGATGACGACTTCGCCTGGGTCACCCGCAAGCTCGCGGATATCGCCGACCGTCACGCCAAGGGGCGGGTCGTTTCCGTGCTGGAGGGCGGGTACGACCTGCGGGCGCTCGCCAGCGCCAGCGCTGCCCACGTCAAGGCGTTGATGGCGGCCTGATCGTCAGCGGTAGATGACGACACGGGCGACCGCGAGGTCGGCCGGCGCATCCTTGCCCCCGGCGACCAGCCCGATCCGGGTCAGGCCCTCCAGGTCCATGGGCGGCAGCGCGCGGTTGGGCTGAAACCCAGCGAAAGGCAGGTCGACCGTCCGCCAGTCCGTCGCCACGGGAAGCGGCTGTGCGTAGTGCTCCCATGGGCGGCGCGTGTCGGCGGTGCGCAGAGTCACGCGGTATCCGTCCCCCGCACCCCGGACGGTCAGCCTGAGGCCCGTCCATTCGGCAGCACCCAATCCCGCCGGCAGGGGACACCCGAGCATGATGAAGCCGCCATTGTTGGCGGAGCTGACGAACCCGGTCAGCCGCATGGCCATGCGGTCGCCGACCTGCTCCAGCCCCGCCGCCTCGCGCGAAACCCCGCCCATCACCCTGTCGGATACGGCGTACCACGCCTGCGCCGGGACGGCGCCGGCGCCGGTTCCGAAATCCGTCAGCACGCGTTCCATGGCGTCGGCTCCCGCAGGTTCGGCCATGGTGGCGGCCGCGGCCGCGACCGGCAACAGTCCCAGAAAGGCGCGACGACCGAGACCCATCATCCCCCCTGCACCATCGATCGGCGCACCCCGGTCCGCCTTACGGGCGTTATCCGGGTTATCCCGCCTTGCGATGCGCGGTGCGTCCGCCTTAAAGTCGCTGCTTTCCCCGCCAAAGCAATATCGATGACCGATCAGAGCCTGCCCGCCGACATCGCCGCCCTGTCCTTCGAGGACGCGCTTGCCGAACTGGAGCGCATCGTCCGCCAGCTGGAGGAGGGCAAGGCCAAGCTGGATGACGCCATCCGGCACTACGAGCGGGGCACGCTCTTGAAGCGGCATTGCGAACTCAAGCTGCGGGAGGCCCAGGCGAAGGTGGACCGCATCACCATCGCGGCCGACGGCTCGGTCGGCGTCGAGCCGGCCCGGCTGGATTGATCCGCCGCCCGCCACAGTTTCCTTCCTCCCGGGACAGAAGACGACGATGCCAGCCTTGCCGAAGTCGCTGACGGCCGCCATGGCGGACACGGTCGAGCAGGTTGAAGCCGCGGTGGACGTGCTGCTGCCGAAGGCGGACCTGCGCGAGGCCCGGCTGTACGAGGCCATGCGTTATGGCTGCCTTGGCGGCGGCAAGCGCCTGCGGCCCTTCCTGGTGATGGAGGGGGCGCGCATGTTCAATGTGAACCCGGCCTGCGCGCTGCGCACGGCGGCGGCGGTGGAGTTCATCCATTGCTATAGCCTGATCCATGACGATCTGCCCGCCATGGACGACGCCGACCTCCGGCGCGGCCGGCCGACGGTCCATCTCCAGTATGACGACGCCACGGCCATCCTGGCCGGCGACGCCTTGCTGACCTTCGCGTTCGAGGTGCTGGCCGATCCCGAGACACATGAGGATCCCCAGGTCCGCTGCCGGCTGGTCACCGGGCTCGCCAAGGCGGCGGGACCGCGCGGCATGGTCGGTGGGCAGATGCTGGACCTGATCGCGGAGACCGAGGAGTTCGACATCGGCGCCATCACCCGCCTGCAGCGGATGAAGACGGGCGAGCTGATCGCCTTCTCCGCCATGGCGGGCGGCATCCTCGGCCGGGCGAGCCCGCCGCAGCTGCATGCGCTGCAGGCTTACGCCCACGATCTCGGCCTCGCCTTCCAGATCGCCGACGACCTGCTGGATGTCCAGGGGACGGAGGCCGAGACCGGCAAGTCTGTCGGCCGTGACGAGGGGGCCAACAAGGCGACCTTCGTCTCCATCCTGGGTGTTGAGAGGGCGCGCGATCAGGCGCGGCGGTTGGCGGATCAGGCCGCCGCACATCTCGACATCTTCGAGAACCGGGCGGAAATGCTGAGGCAGGTCGCCTCCTACGTGGTTGACAGGAAAGCCTGACACAATCCGTGTCAGGAAATGTGGACAGTTGTTTCGAGTCAGGTTACCGTTACAGGCAAAACGAGGGTGGGATCCGATGGGTCAGTCAAAGACACCGCTTCTTGACCAGGTCCGGATACCGGCCGACCTGAGGCGGCTGCACCCGTCCCAGCTCCGTCAGTTCGCGGACGAGCTCAGGACGGAAACCATCGACGCCGTGTCTGTGACGGGTGGACATCTCGGCGCCGGCCTTGGCGTTGTGGAACTGACGGTGGCCATCCACTACGTGTTCAACACGCCCGACGACCGGCTGATCTGGGACGTCGGCCACCAGTGCTATCCGCACAAGATCATCACCGGGCGGCGTGACCGCATCCGCACGCTGCGCATGGGCGGCGGCCTGTCCGGCTTCACCAAGCGGGCGGAGAGCGAGTACGACCCCTTTGGCGCCGCGCACAGCTCGACCAGCATCTCCGCCGGTCTCGGCATGTCGGTGGCGCGCGATCTGGCGGGCACGGGCGGCAACGTCATCGCGGTGATCGGCGACGGCGCGATCAGCGCCGGTATGGCGTACGAGGCGATGAACAACGCCGGCGCCATGGACAGCCGCCTGATCGTCATCCTCAACGACAACGACATGTCGATCGCCCCGCCGGTGGGTGCCATCAGCGGCTACCTGTCCCGCCTGATCTCGTCGCGCCAGTACCGGGGCCTGCGCGAGTTCGGCAAGGAGATCGTCGAGAACCTGCCGCGCCCGATCAAGCAGGCCGCCCGCAAGGCCGAGGAGTACGCCCGCGGCTTTGTCACCGGCGGCACGCTGTTCGAGGAGATGGGCTTCTACTATGTGGGCCCGATCGACGGCCACAACCTGGACATCCTGGTTCCCATCCTGGAAAGCCTGCGTGACGATCCGGCCAGCGGCCCGGTGCTGATCCACGCGGTGACCCAGAAGGGCAAGGGCTACGCCCCGGCGGAAGCCAGCGCCGACAAGCTGCACGCGGTGACCAAGTTCGACGTCATCACTGGCACCCAGGCGAAGCCCAAGGCGAACGCGCCCAGCTATACCAAGGTCTTCGCGGAAAGCCTGGTGAAGGAGGCGAACGCCGACGACAGGATCGTCGCCATCACCGCCGCCATGCCCTCCGGCACCGGCCTCGACCTGTTCGAGAAGGCCCATCCCAGCCGGTGCTTCGACGTGGGCATCGCGGAGCAGCATGCGGTGACCTTCGCCGCCGGCCTCGCGACGGAGGGTTACAAGCCGTTCTGCGCGATCTACTCGACCTTCCTGCAGCGCGCCTATGACCAGGTGGTCCATGACGTGGCCATCCAGAACCTGCCGGTCCGCTTCGCGATCGACCGGGCGGGGCTGGTGGGGGCGGACGGCTGCACCCATGCGGGCGCTTTCGACGTGGCCTATCTCGCCTGCCTGCCGAACATGGTCGTGATGGCGGCGGCGGACGAGGCGGAACTCGTGCATATGGTCGCCACGGCGGCCGCCTATGGCGGCGGCCCGATCGCCTTCCGCTATCCGCGCGGGGAGGGGGTCGGCTGCGACATGCCGGAGCGGGGCGAGGTTCTGGAGATCGGCAAGGGCCGGATCCTGCGCGAGGGCACGAAGGTCGCCATCCTCAGCCTCGGCACCCGGTTGCAGGAGGCCCTGAAGGCCGCCGAGGATCTGGCCGCGCACGGCCTGTCCACCACGGTCGCCGACGCCCGCTTCGCCAAACCGCTGGACCATGACCTGATCCGCAAGCTGGCGGCGGAGCACGAGGTGCTGATCACTGTCGAGGAGGGTTCGGTCGGCGGGTTCGGCAGCCACGTGCTGCACTTCCTGGCGCACGAGGGCCTGCTGGACCAGGGCTGCAAGATCCGCCCCATGGTGCTGCCCGACGTGTTCCAGGACCAGGACAGCCCGAACAAGCAGTATGACGAGGCCGGGCTAAACGCGAAGCACATCGTCGCGACGGCGTTGAACGCGCTGGGCATCGCCAAGGCCGAAGCGCCGGGCGCCGCCCGGGCCTGAGGCCGGAAAGGGGCAAGGGGGCGCGGCCCCCTTCGCCCCTTACTTCTTGCCCTTCTCGCCGGCGTTCTCGATCGCCTCGCCGGCCTTCTGGATGTCCTTGCCGATCCCTTCGACGGTGTTGCAGCCTGCCAGCAGCAGGACGGCCAGGGCCGCCGCCGCATGGATGGGCTTCAGCGTGCGTGCGCGCATGCGGTCCACTCCGGTCAATGGATTAACTCTCCCGACCCCGATATCACGAATGCGCGCCCCATGTCCAAGCAGCCGAAAGTACGGGTTGACCAGGCCTTGGTGGACCGGGGCCTCGCCGAAACGCGCAGCCGGGCGCAGGCCCTGATCCTGGCTGGGCTGGTCTATGCGGACACCCGGCGGATCGACAAGGCTGGCGACCTGATCGCCGAGGGCCAGCCCCTGACGGTGAAGGGCCAGGACCATCCCTGGGTGAGCCGGGGCGGTCTGAAGCTGGTCAGGGGGCTGGACGCCTTCTCCATCGATCCCGCCGGCCTCGTCTGCCTCGATGTCGGCGCCTCCACCGGCGGCTTCACGGATGTGCTGCTCAGCCGGGGGGCGGCAAAGGTCCATGCCGTGGATGTCGGACACGGCCAGCTCGCCTGGAAGCTGCGGGAGGACCCGCGCGTGGTCGTGCTGGAGCGCACGAACGCCCGCCACCTCACAGCCGAACAGGTGCCCGAGCCCGTGGACCTCGTCGTCTGCGACGCCAGCTTCATCGGGCTGGAGACGGTGCTGCCCGCCCCGTTAGCGCTGACACGGCCCGGCGCGCGGCTCGTCGCCCTGATCAAGCCGCAGTTCGAGGTCGGCAAGGGGCGCGTCGGCAAGGGCGGGGTGGTGCGGGAACCGGAACTGCACCGGGAGGTCTGCGACAGGATCGCGGGCTGGCTCGCTGGCCTGCCGGGGTGGCGGGTGCTGGGCGTCGAGGAGAGCCCGATCACCGGTCCCGAGGGCAACAAGGAGTTCCTGATCGGCGGGGTCCGGGAAAGCTGAGACCCGCCGGCGGCACCGGCGGGCCTCCATATCCGCCCGGGATCAGTAGCCCGCGACACCCAGCGGGGGCAGCAGGACCGTCATCTCCTCCGGCCGGGTCGCGGCCTGGAGCAGGGGGGCAACCTGCCTGAGCTGCGGCCGGTAATCCTCCAGCGCGTCGGCCAGCAGGGCCTTGCCGATGCTGGTCGATCCGAGGCTCGCCGTCTCGTCGCCGTTGAACAGGGCCATGAGCTCCTCGAAGTTGCTCTTCGCCCGTGGATAGAGCCGCACGGTGACCGGCGCGCCTGCTGCCAGCCCGATCGCCTCGCGGGCGAGGTCGAGGGCCACGGCATAGCCGCCCAGCGCATCGACCAGTCCCAGCTCCTTGGCCTGCCGCCCGGTCCAGACGCGGCCCTTGGCGATCTCGTGCACACGCTCCACCGTCATGCCCCGGCCTTCGGCCACGGTCCGGGTGAAGTAGCCGTAGATGTCGTCCAGCATCGCGTCGCGGCGCGCCAGCTCTGAGGGCGAGTAGTCGGTCTGCTGGGACCACATGCCGGCGTTGCCGCCCTTGGCCAGCGTGTCCACCGTCAGCCCGACCATGTTCTGCGCACCGGTGATGTTCAGCTTGCCGCCCAGGACGCCAATGGACCCGGTGAGCGTGGCGGGCTGCGCCACGATCTTGTCCGCCGACATCGCCACCCAGTAACCGCCCGAGGCCGCGAGATCGGCCATGGAGACGATCACCGGCTTGCCGGCCTTGCGGGCGCGCTGCACCTCGCGCCGCACCACCTCCGACCCCACGGCGGAGCCGCCGGGGCTGTCGACGCGGAACAGGATGGCCTTCACCTGCGGATCGTCGATCGCCTTGCGCAGGGCCGCCGCCACCTCCGCACCACCCATGGTCCGCTCCCCGGTCAGGGGATTGCTGTCGGATTCGCCGCGGGTGATGCCGCCCTCGCCGATGACGACGGCGATGACGGGCCCCTGGTCGTTCGCTTGCGTGACGGCACCGGCGTAGGTCGTCAGCTTGACCGTCTCCGCCTTCTTGTCGCCGTCCTTCGCGCGCTCCTTCGCCGCGTCCAGAACCTCGTCGTAGTAGCCGAGACGGTCCACCAGCTTGGCGTCCACGGCTTCCTTGTCGAGCAGCGGGGCGCGGTCGATCGCGGCGGCGACGGCCTCAGGTGGCAGGTCGCGGTCGCCTGCGATGTCGGCCACGAGCTGTCCGTAGATGTCGCCCAGGAAGCTGTCGATCATCTCCCGGTTGGCGGGGGTCATGGTCGTTTCCATGAAGGGCTCGGCCGCCGACTTGTACTCGTGCCGCTTGGCGATCTGCGGCTTCACGTCCAGCTTGTCCAGCGTGCCCCGATAGAACAGGGGCGAGGCCAGGAAGCCGGTGGCGCCGAGGTTGCCCAGCGGCTGGAGCCACACCTCGTCGAAGGCGGCCGCCAGATAATAGCTCTGGGTCCCGTTGGAGAATTCACCGAACGTCTCCGCATGCACCACGGCGAAACGGCCGGTCGCGCGGAACCGGGCCACGGCGTCGCGCACCTCCTGCGTGGCGCCCAGGCCCATCGTGCTGTTGCCGACCTTGGCGACCAGCCCCTTCACGCGCGGGTCGCGGCCGGCGCGGTCCAGCGCGTCGACGATCGTGCGGACACTGACCGGATCGTCACCGAACACGGAGCCGAAGGGGTTTCCCGCCTCGCTTTCCTGCAGCGACCGTTCGAAATCGAACTCCAGCACGATGGATTCCGGCAGGTCCGGCTTTCCGGGGGCCAGGGCGAGGCCCACGGCGATGGCCCCCCCGATCAGCAGCACGACGAGGAAGCCGAACACGGCGAAGATTCTGACGAGGACGCGCATCATGTGGGAAGCGGGCTCCAACGGGGACGGTCTGGGGCGCATCCCACCATATGGGAGGGCTACCGCCAATGGCGAAGTGGGGGCCTGGGTCGCACGCGGCAATGGCGTGACCGTGCCGCCCTTGGCGACGCGTCGGCGCCCCGCTATGGTCCGGCGCCATGAACGTTCCCACCGTCCGCGAAATCCCTTGGCTCGATCCGGTGCGCGCCTTCCACGCCGTCGCCGACGAGGACCGTCCGATCCTGCTGGACGGGGGCGCGTCCGACGATCCCCGGCGCGCGCGCCACAGCTATGTCGCCGCAAGGCCGACGCGCTGGCTGGAGGTCACGGGGCGGACGGTCACGCTGGACGGAGCGCCGCTCGCCGGGACCGACCCGTTCGACGCGCTGGCGGCACTGCTCGGCCCGTCGCGGCGCCCGGCGCTGCCGGACCTTCCCCCCTTCCAGGGTGGGGCGGTCGGATTCCTGGGATACGAACTGGGCGGCTGGCTGGAACGCCTGCCGCCGCCCCGCGCACGGGGTGCCGCGCTGCCCGATATGGCCGTCGGCCTTTATCCGACGGTGGTCGCCTTCGACCATGAGGTGCTGCGGGCCTGGGTCGTCGGGGAGGACGCGGCCGCCGTGGCGGCCTTCGCCGACCGTATCGTCGGGGCGGCGGCGCCAGCGATCCCGTCCGGACCCCTGATCGAGGGCGGCTGGCGGGCCGAGCTGTCGCCGGAGGCTTACCGCGCCGCCGTCGCCCGCATCGTGGACTACATCCGCGCGGGCGACATCTATCAGGCGAACATGACGCAGCGCTTCCTGGCCCGACTGCGGCCGGGGGTGACACCGCTCGACGTCTACCGGGCGCTGCGTCCCCGCACGGCCGGCCCGTTCTCGGCCCTGCTCGATCTGGGCCGTGGCCGCGCCATCGCGTCGGGTTCGCCGGAACGGTTCCTGCGGCTGCACCCCGACGGATCGGTGGAGACCCGGCCCATCAAGGGCACCCGACCGCGCGGTGCCACACCGGAGGAGGACGCGGCCCTCGCGGCGGCCCTGCTCGCGAGCGAGAAGGACCGGGCCGAGAACCTGATGATCGTGGACCTGCTGCGCAACGACCTGTCGCGGGTGGCGGCGCGCGGCACGGTGCGTGTGCCGACGCTCTGGGGCCTGGAGAGCTACAGGGCCGTCCACCACCTGACCTCGGTCGTGACCGCGCGTCTGGAGCGTGCCCTTGGCGCCATCGACCTGCTGCGGGCCGCGTTCCCCGGCGGATCGATCACGGGCGCCCCGAAGATCCGGGCCATGGAGATCATCCGCGAACTCGAGCCATCGCGACGCGGCCCCTATTGCGGCTCCGTCGCCTGGATCGGCTTCGACGGGGCGATGGACAGCTCCATCGTCATCCGCACGCTGTGCATCGCCGACGGCGTGGTCCAGGCCCAGGCCGGCGGCGGGGTCGTCGCCGACAGCGAGCCCGAGGCCGAATACCAGGAAAGCCTGCTGAAAGCGCGCGCCCTGCTGACCGCCCTGGACCCCGGGATGGCATGGCCGCCTGGGCTGGCGGACGGGCTGGAGCTGGCGGCCGAATGACCCTGGTCTGGCTCGACGGCGCGCTGGTCCCGGCGGCGGTGGCGCGGATCGACCCGACGGACCGGGGCTTCACCCTTGGCGACGGCCTGTTCGAAACCATCGCCGTGCGGGACGGACGCGGACAGCGCCTGGAGGCCCACTTCGCCCGGCTGCGGAGCGGTGCCGACGTGATCGGGCTGCCGGTGCCGCTGTCCGACGACGCCCTCGCCGACGCGGTGGCTTCGGTCGCGGCCGACAACGGCCTGGGGGACGCGGCGGTGCGCCTGACCCTCACCGCCGGACCCGGACCGCGCGGCCTGCCGCGACCCGATCCGGCCCGACCGACCGTTCTGATGACGGCGGGGCCGCTTCCGCCCCCGCTGCCGCCGGCCCGGCTGATCGTGGCGCGGGGGACCTGCCGCAACGAGCGGTCGCCGCTGAGCCGGATCAAGAGCACGAACTACCTGGATTCGATCCTCGCCCGCCGCGAGGCCGAAGCCGCCGGCGCCGATGACGCGGTGATGCTCAACACCGCCGGCCGCGTGGCGGAGGCGACGGCGGCCAACATCTTCCTGCAGCTCGATTGCGGCTGGGTCACCCCGCCGGTGGAGGAGGGGGCGCTGCCGGGCGTCATGCGCGCGGCGATGATCGAGGCCTGGGCCGCGGCGGAGCGGCCGGTGACGGTGGACGATCTCGGTCGCGCCGACGCCATCATGCTGACCACGGCGCTGGGGCTGCGCGAGGCGCGGCTGCTTTAGCCGCCCACCAGCGCCCGGTGGCGCAGGAAATGGTCGGCCAGGACGCAGGCCATCATGGCCTCGCCCACCGGGACGGCGCGGATGCCGACACAGGGGTCGTGGCGCCCCTTGGTCAGGATG
Source organism: Rhodospirillaceae bacterium (assembly GCA_029267445.1). Lineage (GTDB taxonomy): Bacteria > Pseudomonadota > Alphaproteobacteria > Azospirillales > Azospirillaceae > JAJUIU01. The sequence goes on along the minus strand of JAJUIU010000014.1, from coordinate 32,334 downwards.
TCCGTCTCAGCGCCATGGACATCGATCGTGCGCCGGGGCGTGAGGATAGAGCTGGTCGGCTTCACGGCGAAACGCACCACGATGTCCTGCCCGGTGGAGATGCCGCCCAGGATGCCGCCCGCCATGTTCGACAGGAACACGGGCTTGCCGTCCGGCCCCATCCGCATCTCGTCGGCGTTATCCTCGCCGGACAGCTCGGCCGCCGCGAACCCGGCGCCGATCTCCACGCCCTTGACCGCGTTGATGGTCATCATCGCGCGGGCGAGATCGCCGTCCAGCTTGTCGTAGATCGGATCGCCCCAGCCAACGGGCACGCCGGAGGCCACCACCTCGATCACCGCCCCGGTGGATGAGCCGGCCTTGCGGACACCGTCCAGGTATTCGGCCCACTGTTCGGCCGCCACGGGGTCGGGACAGAAGAACGGATTGCCGTCCACCGCGTCCCAGTCCCAGCGCGAGCGGTCCACCTTGTGCGGCCCCATCTGCACCATGCAGGCGCGGATGGTGACAGGGGCGGGGGCGAGGTCCAGCACGCGCCGGGCGATGGCGCCCGCGGCCACGCGGCTCGCCGTTTCGCGGGCGGAGGAGCGCCCGCCGCCGCGATAGTCCCGGATGCCGTACTTGGCCTGATAGGTGTAGTCGGCGTGGCCGGGGCGGAACTTGTCCTTGATGTCGCCGTAGTCCTTGGACCGCTGATCCTCGTTCCGGATCAGCAGCATGACCGGGGAGCCCGTGGTCAGCCCCTCGAACGTGCCCGACAGGATCTCGACCGTGTCGGATTCGCGCCGCTGGGTGACGTACTTGGACTGGCCCGGTTTGCGGCGGTCCAGGTACGGCTGGATGAACGCTTCGTCCAGCGGTAGGCGCGGGGGCACGCCGTCGACGATGCAGCCGATCGCCGGCCCGTGGCTCTCGCCGAAGGTGGTGAAGCGGAACAGGGTGCCGAAGCTGTTTCCCGCCAAGGTGCGCCCTCCCGCGCCGGGCCGACTACTGGCCGGCGCTGTTCAGGCTGGCGAGCAGGGCGCCGGTCTCCTGGGCCGTGTCGACGCGGGCCATCCCGACCGTGTGATAGCCCGCGTCGACATGCAGGTTCTCCCCGGTCATCCCGGTGCCGAGATCGGACAGGAGATAGAGGGCGCAGTTGCCCACCTCCTGGATCGTCACGTTCCGGCGCAGCGGCGCGTTCAACTCGTTCCACTTCAGAATGAAGCGGAAGTCGCCGATGCCGCTGGCGGCCAGGGTCTTGATCGGCCCGGCCGAGATCGCGTTCACCCGGATCCCCATCGGGCCCAGGTCGTTGGCCAGATACTTAACGCTGGCCTCCAGCGCCGCCTTGGCCACACCCATCACGTTGTAGTGGGGCATCACCTGCTCCGCCCCGTAGTAGGTGAGGGTCAGCAGGCTCCCGCCGTTCGTCATCAGGGGGACCGCCCGCTGGGCGACCGCTGTGAAGGAATAGCAGGAGATATCCATCGTCCGCGCGAAATTGGCCCGCGAGGTGTTTAGGTACAAGCCATCCAGCTCGTTCTTGTCCGAGAAGGCGATCGCATGGACCACGAAGTCGAGCCCGCCCCACTTTTCCCCGATGGCGGCGAAAGTCGCGTCGATGCTGGCCTCGTCCGTCACGTCGCACGGCAGTACGAGATCGGCCCCGACCTGCTCCGCCAGGGGGCGGACACGCTTCAGCAGCGCGTCGCCCTGGTAGGTGAAGGCCAGCTGCGCGCCATGCGCGGCGGCGGCCTGGGCGATGCCCCAGGCGATGGAGCGATCGTTGGCGACGCCCATGACCAGTCCGCGTTTGCCGGCCATGAGGGGGGAAGTCGTTGTCATGCTGTCCTCATCGCCGGGTTCGGCTCCGGCGCGCGGGGGGGCGGGAAAAACGGCGCGCATCCTACACGAACCCCCGGACCGGTCAAACGGGACGCCCGCCGCGTCCGGCGGGTGGCCATGGGAGGATATCCATGAGGCCGCTCGCCATCATCGGCAGCCTGAAGAGCCTGCCGGGCAGGCTGCGGGACATCGGCGGCGTGCTGCGCCACGCGCTGCGGCGGTTCTGGCAGGGCAACGACCTGCAGGCGGCGGGCTCGCTGACCTACACGACGCTGCTGGCGCTGGTGCCGCTGCTCACCGTCACCTTCGCCATCTTCTCGGCCTTTCCCGCCTACAGCCGGCTGCGGCAGCAGGCCTACGAGCTTCTGTTCGACAATCTCGTTCCGGCGGTGGGCGGCGAGGTGCAGTCCTATGTCGACCAGTTCATGAGCAACGCGGCCGCGCTCACCGGCTTCGGCGTGGTCGGCCTGGCCGTGACCTCCATCATCCTGTTCTTCTCGGTGGAGGCCGTGTTCAACGCGATCTGGCGCGCCACCGACCCACGCCCCCTGGTGGTGCGCATCCTGTCCTTCTGGGCCGTGCTGACGGTGACGCCGCTGCTCCTGGGTGCCAGCCTGTCGGTGTCGTCGCGCGCCCTGGCCGAGTTCCGCGCGTCCGACGACGCGACCTTCGGGCTGCTGAACCTCCTGCTTCCCGGCCTGTTCGAGGCGGCCGCGTTCACGCTGATGTACCTCAGCATCCCGAACCGCGACGTGCATTGGAAGGACGCGATCCTGGGAGGGGTGACGGCGGCGCTGCTGATGGAGGTCTCGAAGATCGGATTCGGCCTCTACATCACTGCCTTCCCGACCTACGAGACGATCTATGGCGCCTTGTCGGCGGTGCCGATCTTCCTGCTGTGGCTCTACACAGTCTGGTCCATCGTCCTGTTCGGGGCGGAGATCACGGCCGCCCTGCCGGAATGGCGGGCCGGAAAGATCGTCGATGTCGGGCCGGAGGGACTGCTGTCGGCCCAGCGCATCGTCATCGCGCTGGCGATCCTCAAGGAGCTGCGGGAGGCCTCCAAGCTCGGCGTCGGCATGCGCCGGGACACGCTCGCCCACCGCATCCCGGTGGGCGCCGTCGTCATCGACGGCATGCTGGAGCAGCTCCGCGGCGCCCACTGGGTGGAGCGCACGCAGCGGTCGGCCTGGGTCCTCACCCGCGACCTGCACGACCAGACGGTGGACGACCTCCGGCATGCCCTCGGGATGGGGCTGCGGGGCAACCTCCGCGCGGTCGGCAAGCTCCAGACCGTCTGGCAGGACCATTTGGCCGAGCTCTACGCCCGGGCGGAGGCGGCCGGGCGGAGCATCCTGGGCCTGCCGCTGGTCGATCTGTTCGACAACGCGGCCGCACCGCCGCCACGCGAGGTTCAGCCGCAGCGAATCCGGCAATGAGCCGCACGGTCCCGATCGAAGAGCGCCGGGTACCCGATTGAACTTGTGCAAAAATGCAACGGTTGTCCTGAACCGTTGGCATTCGTATTACAGCCTTGTTGCAGCGCTGAAAGTAGGTCTGCTATTCCCCCAAGTCAGGTATGCGCGGTAGGCGGGTCGGAGTACCCCCTGCGTGCAGCCCGGCCTGTGCCGCCCGCAAGAATGGCAACAACAAACGCCATCGGGGCCGTCGCCGGTTACGCCAAAAGACGGAAAGGGAACGATTAGGTATGAAGCAGACTTTCACGAAGGAACGCGCCCTGCGGTCGGCGCTCCTCGCCGGTGCGGCCCTCGGCCTCGTGGCCGTCGCGCCGATCGCGACGGAGGCGCAGGCCCAGACGTCGACCGCCCAGTCCGGCCAGATCGAACAGATCATCGTGACCGGCACGCGCATCCGCACGCCGAACGTCATCTCCAACAGCCCGGTGACCTCGGTCGGCGAGCTGGAGATCCGCGCCAACCAGCCGGTCGCCGTCGAAGAGCTGATCAAGCAGCTCCCGGCCGCCGTGCCGGCCATCGGCCCGGCGACCAACAACGGCTCGGGCGGTGGTGCGACCATCGACCTGCGCGGCCTCGGCCCCAACCGCTCCCTCGTGCTGCTTGACGGCCGCCGCATCGTTCCGTTCGACCTGAACGGTGCCGTCGACACCAACGTCATCCCGATCGCGCTGGTCGAGCGTGTCGACCTCGTGACCGGCGGCGCTTCCGCCGTGTACGGCGCCGACGCCATCTCCGGCGTCGTGAACTTCGTGCTGAAGAACGACTTCGAGGGCGTGTCGGCCAGCGGCTCCTACGGCATTTCCGACCGTGAGGACGCCAAGCGCCTGCGCACCGACCTCGTGGTCGGCGGCAACTTCGCCAATGGCAAGGGCAACGCCGTCCTCAGCGTCGGCTACACCGAGACCGATCCGGTCCGTCAGGACATGCGGCCCTTCGGCCTCGTGACCCGCAGCTCCACCACGGGCGGCCCCGTCGGCTCCGCCACGACCGTCCCGTCGGTCATCGCCACCGTGACCGCCCCGGGCGGCACGGCGCTCGGCACCCGCCGCATCAACCCGGCCACCGGGCAGCTGGAGCCGTACGTCGCGGCGCAGCACTCCTTCAACTTCAACCCGGACAACTACTACCAGACCCCGCTGGAGCGCAGCGCCATCACCGGTATCGCCCGGTATGAGATCGCGCCGTTCGCCGAGGTCTACACCAACCTGCTGTACGTGAAGAGCGACGTCTTCACCCAGCTGGCCCCGTCCGGCACCTTCCTGAACGTCTATCAGGTTCCGATCGGCAACCCGTTCATCCCGGCCCCGGCGCGGGCGCAGCTCTGCGCCGCGCGCAACATCCCGGCCGCGGACTGCGTCGTCGGCAACGCGACCGAGGTCCCGCTGACCATCGGTCGCCGTCTGACGGAGCTCGGGCCCCGCATCAACATCTTCGAAAACCAGATGTTCCAGGTCACCACCGGCCTGCGGGGTGATCTCAGCCAGTGGCTGAACAACTGGTCCTACGACGCCTACTTCACGCACGGCGAGTCGGAGCAGATCCAGACCCGCGACAACTGGGGTTCGCTCTCCAAGGTCCAGCAGGCCCTGCGCGCGCTGAACACCACCACCTGCACCAACACGGCCAACGGCTGCGTGCCGCTGAACGTCTGGGGTGCGGAGGGGTCGATCACCCCGGCGATGGCGAACTTCATCAACCTCGACGCCCTGCTCCGGCAGGAGGTCGAGCAGCAGGTCGCCTCGCTCACCTTCTCGGGTGACCTGGGGTCGCTGAAGAGCCCGTTCTCCGACGGCACGATCGGCATCGCCTTCGGTTACGAGTACCGCCGCCTCGAAGCCGGCAACAAGTCCGACAGCGCCTCCCAGATCCAGGGCGAGGTGCTCGGCACCGGCGCCCCGCTGCCGGACCGTCAGGGTCTGGTCGAACTGGGCGAGTTCTACGGCGAGTTGCTGGTTCCGCTCGTCTCCGACGTGACCGGCATCCACAGCCTGAACCTGGAGCTCGGCTTCCGTGAGACGGAGTTCAGCACCACCGCCAGCCAGAACTACAACACCTGGAAGGCCGGTGGCGACTACTCGCCGATCCCGGACGTCCGCCTCCGCGGCATGTACCAGAAGGCGACCCGCGCGCCGAACATCAACGAGCTGTTCGCTCCGGCCGTGTCCGGCCTGTCGAACTTGGCCGTCGATCCCTGCGCCGGTGCGGCCACCAACCAGGCCCAGGCCAACCAGGCCGGCACCCTGTCCAACCTCTGCCGCCTGACGGGCGTGCCGGTGGCCCAGCTGGGCCTGCTGTCGCAGCCGTCCGCCGGTCAGATCAACGTGCTGCAGGGCGGCAACCCGAACGTCGGTCCGGAAGAGGCCGAGACGGTCACCCTGGGCGTGGTGCTCCAGCCGTCCTTCATCGACGGCCTGACGATCACCTTCGACTACTACGACATCGAGCTGACGGGCGGCATCACCCGGCCGTCGTCCACGGACGTCCTGGACGACTGCTACAGCGCCGCGCGCAACCCGGGCTTCACGCTGAACGAGGCGTGCGCCCTGGTGCTCCGCAGCCCGATCACCGGCACCTTCAACGGTGTCGACGCTCCGGGCGTGCAGCTGCTGCTGTCGAACCTGGGCGTGATCAAGACCGACGGTTATGACCTGGCGGTGTCCTACGGCTTCGAGCTGGCCCAGCTGGGTCTGCCGGAGTCCGCCGGCTCCATGGCGCTGACCTTCAACGGCACGAAGGTCAACAGCTTCAAGTTCCAGGCCACGCCGAGCTCGATCAACCGCGAGTGCCTTGGCTACTACTCCATCGCGTGCGGCCCGTTCTCGGGCAACCCGACGCCGGAGTACAAGTGGAGCGCCCGCGCGGTGTGGTCGATCTCCGACTTCGACTTCGGCATCCAGTGGCGCCACATCGACGAGGTGGTCGAGGAGCCGGGCGGCACGAACTTCCTGCCGGCCTACTCCACGATCTCCGACTACGACTACTTCGACCTGTCGGCCCAGTGGGATGCCACGGAGAACCTCAGCGTCAATCTGACGGTGACCAACCTGTTCGACAAGCAGCCGCCCGAAGTCGGCAACGACATCGGCCCGACGACGACGAACAGCGGCAACACCTTCCCGCAGACCTACGACGCGATCGGCCGTTACTTCACGGTCGGCCTGACCGCGAAGTTCTAAGCGGATCCGTCTCGACGGATTGGAGACGGCGGGGAGCGATCCCCGCCGTTCTCATTTGGAGGGCGGGCCGTATCCGACTTCCCGGTCCATGGTCGCATCGATCGATGGCACGCATGGAAAAAGCCCGGAACTATGGACGTTCCGGGCTTTTCGTCATGTGGCGTCGAGTGGAGGCTCCGGCCGGAGCCCCAGGGTCACTGGCCCTGGCCGGGCGGCAGGCTCGGGTTCGCGCGGGAGAGCATCTCGCGCGCGGTGTCCTGGTTGCCGGTCTGCAGTGGAGCGTTGCTGCAGGCCGCCTTGACCCGGGTGCCGGTGACGTTGTCACAGCGGCGGCCCTGGTTGGAGGTGACCTGCGCCAGCGCGGCGGAGGAGGCCTTCGGCTCCTCGGCGGGAGCCGCAGGTGCGGGCGCGGCGGCGGCCGTCGCGTTCGGCGCGGCGGGTGCTGTCGCCTGGGTGCCGCCGGTGGTGGTGCAGGCGGCCAACATCGTCACGGCCGCGGCCATGGCGGCGAAACGCAGGATCATGAGAACTCTCCGTCTGGAACTCTTCGCAAGATTCGGTCGTCGACGGATTAAACAATGACGACGCGGGAATGTCCATCCGGGTTCGCCGCCCGCAAGAAATGCGCGCGCGACTGAGCGTTCACCATATCCTCTCGGTTCCTGTGGTCATGATCTCACGCGGGCGACCACTTGCCGACACTAAGGTTTAGAGGCCGAATGTTCGTAGTCGTCGGCGGCATCTATCCGTCGGCGATGATCGTCTCAGCCCAGCCCCGCCTTCTTGCGGACATCGTAGTCGTGGGACTTCGCCCATTTCTCAATGAACGCGGTGAGTTCCGGGTCGATCTTCTCCGGCAGCACGACCGTCAGCTTGACGTACTGGTCGCCGTGGATCTTGCGATCCGGGTTGAACACCCCCTTGCCCTTCAGGCGCAGGGTGGTGCCCGTGTTGGCGCCCTTGGGCACCTTCACGGCGACGGTGCCGTCCAGGGTGGGCACCTTGATCGCGGCCCCCAGCACCGCCTCCTGGAGCGTGATCGGCACCTCCAGGTGGATGTCGTCCTCACGCCGGACGAAGTGGGGGTGGGGAACGACATGCACCTCGACGATGGCGTCCCCGGCCTGGGCGCCGCCGAGGCCCGGCAGCCCCTGGCCCTTCAGGCGCAGCTTGGCTAGGTCCTTGGTGCCCGGCGGGATGGTGACGTCGATGCTCTTGCCGGTGGACAGGCTGACGCGCCGTTTGGCGCCCAGGCAGGCGTCCACGAAGGGGACCGTGACGGAATAGGCCACGTCCGATCCCTTCGCCTTCACGCCGGCCCCGTATCGGCGGCGCGCGGCACCAAAGATGTCGGCGAACGGATCGTCGAAGCCGAACGGGTCCGCGCCCCCGGCGCCCGACCCGGCCCCGGCCCCCGCATAGGCGCGGCGGAACGACCGGTCGGGGCGTTCGGCCCCCGTGGCGTCGATCTCGCCGCGGTCGAAGCGGGCCCGCTTGTCCGGATCGGACAGCAGGCTGTAGGCCGCGTTCACTTCCTTGAACTTGTGCTCGATATCGGTCCGCCCGGGATTCACGTCCGGGTGGTACTGCTTGGCGAGCCGGCGGAACGCCTGCTTGATGTCGTCGGCGGAGGCCGTCCGGCCAACACCCAGCACTTGGTAGGGATCGCGCATGGCCGCCGCAAGTTATGGGAGGTGGGCACTCCGCATCCTACGCCTGCCCCCATCGGGGTCAAGCGGCGGCGCCATGCGCATCCAGGTTCGACGCGTCGCCGCGTCAGCTGACGATCTTCCAGGAGCCGTCCGGCTGCTGGCACGCCGTGCCGAAGGCCTGTTCGGTCCGGCCACCGACGGTGATCGTCTGCTGGAACTCACGGCAGTAGCTGCCGCTGGAGGCGACGCGGCCCTCCCGAGTCGGGGTCACCACCACACGGTTGCCGTTGTCGGGATTGTTCCAGACGATCGGCTCGTTGAGGGGGGCGGTGAAGGCCCGCTGGGTGTTCTGCTGCAGGGCCATCTGGTCGGCACGGTCGAGCGAGCGTCCCACTTCGGAGCCGATCAGGGCGCCCAGCAGCACGCCGGCGCCGGTCGCCCAAAGGCGGCCTTCGCCGCCGCCGATCTGCGAACCGGCCAGACCGCCGGCAAGCCCGCCCAGCACCGCACCGCCCGACTGCTTCGGGCCGCCGGAGGTGGTGCAGCCGGCAAGCAGGCCCACGGTGGCCGCGACGAGAACGAACTTCCGGAACATTCTGGTGCCTCTTTCCTTGCTGGTCCAAGCGCCTCCGGCCGAACTCCACCCGGAGCGCAGCCATGCGGCGGAGGGCGTGGACATCATTGTCACCGCGCCTATCCTCATCGGAAATTCAGGCGCAACTATGACGCGGATCACTCGAATGAATGGCGAAAACGCGACCGGAGAAATGCCCGCCGACCCCTTCGCCTTCTTCCGCGCCTGGTTGGCCGAGGCGGAGACGGCGGAGCCGAACGACCCCAACGCGATGGCGCTCGCCACCGTCGGCCCGGACGGCCGCCCCAGCATCCGCGTCGTGCTGCTGAAGGGCCTCGATGCGCGCGGATTCGTTTTCTACACCAATACCGAAAGCCGCAAGGGTGACCATTTGGCGGCACATCCGCTTGCGGCGGTGAACTTCCACTGGAAGAGCCTGCGCCGGCAGGTTCGCGTCGAGGGCGTCGTCGAGCGCGTGACCGAGGCGGAGGCCGACGCCTATTTCGCCAGCCGCCCGCGCGGCAGCCAGATCGGGGCCTGGGCCTCCCTCCAGTCCCGTCCGCTGGACAGCCGCGCCACGCTGGAGCGCCGCGTGCGGGAGCTGGAGGCGCTCCACGCCGGGCGGGATGTGCCGCGCCCCCCGCATTGGTCGGGCTACCGCATCGTGCCGCAGCTGATGGAGTTCTGGCAGGACCGTGAGTTCCGTCTGCATGACCGGTTCCAGTACGCGGCCGGGCCCGACGGCTGGACGGTCGCGCGGCTTTACCCTTAATGTGCGCCCCGCCGCCGGGCCGGGCGGCGATCCGGGTGCGGGGGCGATGACGGACGGCGGGCGGACGACGGCCGAGACGAGGGTCGAGAAGGCGCTGTCCGACGATGTCTGGCGGCGACGGGCCACCTACGCCAGCGTGGCCGTCGCCTCCATCCTGATCGTGGTCAAGCTGGCCACGTATCTCGCCACCGGTGCCGTCAGCATCCTGTCGTCCCTCATCGATTCCAGCGTCGACGCCATCGCCTCGGTGGTGACGCTGCTGGGGGTGGCGCGGGCCCTGCAGCCGCCGGACACCTCCCACCGTTTCGGACACGGCAAGGCCGAGCCGCTGGCGGCGCTGGCCCAGGCGGCCTTCATCACCGGCTCGGCCGTGTTCCTGGGGTACGAGGCGATCGGCCGTCTGTTCGAGCCGCGCCCGGTCGAGGAGACCACGCTCGGCATCGCGGTGATGATCTTCGCCATCGTGATGACGCTGGGTCTGGTGGCGTTCCAGCGCTGGGTGATCCGCCGCACCGGATCGATGGCGATCGACGCCGACAGCCTGCACTATAGCGGCGACCTGTTCATGAACCTGGCGGTGATCACGGCGCTGGTCCTGACCAGCGCCACCGGTTCCTACTACTGGGACCCCCTGTTCGCGTTGGGCATCGCCGCGTTCCTGGTCTGGGCCGCAACGCGTATCGCCAGCAAGGCTCTGGGCGTGCTGATGGACAGGGAACTGCCCGACGAGGATCGCCGACGAATCGTGGCCCTGGTGCTGGAGCATCCGCAGTCGCGCGGACTGCACGATCTGCGCACCCGCTCCACCGGAGTCGGCCAGCAGATCGAGTTCCATCTCGAGCTCGACAGCCATCTGACGCTGGCCGAGGCGCACGACATCACCGACGCGATCGAGGAACGGGTCCGCACGGCGTTTCCGGACGCGCAGCTGACCATCCACCAGGAGCCTGCGGGCCTCGAGGACGAGCGCCTGGACAACCGGCTCGCTGGTTCCGTCGCCCACCGCTGAGGCGTACGTCCGGTCAGTTGCGCAGCCTGTTGAATTAATGCGAAATTCAGCGGTACCTGTGTATGAGCGGTCGCGGTCAGCCCCTGTGCGTCCCATCACATCCGGCCCGCGGGGGATTGGTTAAGTTTGGAACCATTCTAGGACGGTGAGGGCGGCGCGGTCGGTCGCTGTCCGCCTCGCCAAGGGGCGCACATGGAGTTCACGGTCAAGTTCTGGGGCGTGCGCGGCACGTTCCCCTGTCCTTACCCTTCGCATCTTCGGTATGGCGGAAATACGAGCTGCCTGGAGGTTCGGGCCGGTGACCAGATCCTTGTGCTGGACGCGGGCACGGGCGTGCGGGCGCTCGGCAAGCGGTTCCTGAAGGAGGGGGTGCGGCGCGCGACGATGCTGCTGACGCACACCCACCTGGACCACATCAACGGCTTCCCCTTCTTCGAGCCGGGCTATTCGCCCAACTTCGGGATGCGCATCCTGTCGGGGCCGCTTGGTGGAGCCGACTGCATCCACAACGCGCTGTCCAAGTGCATGGAATCGCCGCTGTTCCCGGTGCCGCTGACGACCATGCGCGCCGACCTCCAGTTCGAGAACGTGCAGCCGGGCGACCGGTTCGACCTCGGCCCCGATCTCCGGGTGCGGACGGCGGCCCTGAACCATCCGGGCGGCGCGCTGGGCTACCGGATCGAGCATGCGGGCAAGACCTTCTGCTACGTCACCGATACTGAACCGGTGCCGGGCCAGCTCGACGCCAGCATCCTGGACCTCATCCAGGGCGCCGATCTCGTCGTCTATGACAGCACCTACACCGAGGACGAACTCGCGACCCGTCGCGGCTGGGGTCATTCGACCTGGAACGAGGGTGTGCGGCTATGCCGCGCGGCGGACGCCAAGGCGCTGGCCCTTTTCCATCACGATCCGGACCATGACGACGCGTTCATGGAAGCGCTCGAAGCGGCCGCCCGGGCCGAATGGTCGGGCGCCTTCGCCGCCCGCGAGTCCCACGTGATCGATCTGCTGGCCAACCGGGGCTGACCCGCCGTCGGCGGGCTCGCCCGTCATCACCCCCGAAATCGGGAACCGCCCCGGCCAATGCCGGTTGACGGACCATGTCCGCCCGTCGCGGCGGGCCATCTGATTCCGGGAGAAGCCGATGCGCCGTCCGCCGCCGCCAGTCCTGCTGTCCGCAGCCGCGGCCCTGATGATCGCCGCCACCCCCGTCATGGCGCAGCAGACCCAGTCCAGCAGCCCGCAGCAGCCCGTCCCCCGCCAGGGTGGACCGGAGACTCCGGGCGGCGGCGACTCCGTCGTGCGCTCGGAGAACGTGCCGGGCGGTCTCGCCCCGGCGGAGCCGGCCGGCGCCATCGACACGCCGGAGCAGCAGGCCGGCCAGGAACTGCGCGAATCCCAGATCGGCGCCGATGTCGACCGGCTGACCGGGACGGCCGACACGGTGACGATGCAGGATCCCACCGTGGCGCCGGAGGAGGGGGCCTCGGCCGTGCCGCAGGCCGGCCCCGGGCAGGTCCGCGTGCCGGATCCCGCCATCCCACCCGGGCAGGCGGTCGGCGGCGATACACCCTCCGGCATGGGCATGACAGTCCAGGGACGGCAAGGGGAGCCCGGGCAGGCGGGCCCACAGGGCGGGCAGCCCTCGGCGGGAGGTTCGAACCGGCCCGATCCGGTGCCGCTGCCCGACGTGCCCGAGGCGGTGGTCGAAAGCCTTGAGCGTCAGGGCGTGACCGACATCGAGGTTCCGCCCACTGTCGGACAGCCGCCCCGCGCCGACGGCGCCAGCCAGGGCGGGCAGGGTGCGAACCCTCAACCAGCCGGGCAAGCCGGAGGCGAGGATGTCGCCATCCCGCAAGGCAACCTGCGTCCCGAGGCGACCGACCCCGACCGCGAGCCCTATCCGGGTCAGGCTCCTGCCGCCCGGCGGCCGACCACCGACCCCTCCGTCATGGCCGGCGGCGTGCTCGGCCGGGAGGTCCGGGATTTCGAAGGCCAGTCCGTGGGCGAGATCACCGATCTGCTCATCGATCCGGGAACGGGCGGCGTGAGCCACGCGGTGATCGAGGCGGACGGCCGCCGCATCGCCGTGCCGTGGCGGGAACTGTCGGCCACGCGGCTGGACCGCGAACTGATCGTCACCATCCCCCAGCGCGACCTGATGCGCGACCCCGCCTACGCCTATGGAACGGAAGCCGAGGCGGCGGTGCGGGGCGGCGCCGCCGAACGCTGACGTTTCGTCGGAACCCATTTCAGTCACAGCGGTTGGAGGGGCGAGCGAGGCGGGCACGCCCCTCTCGTTTTTCCAGTCATTCGGAGGGAGGACATCATGCGTCACAGCTTGTGGCTCGGCACGGCGGTTGCGCTCGCGCTGGGCGCCGCCCCGATCGCTTATGCGCAGCCGAGCGGTCAGAGCGGCGGCCAGCCCAGCCAGCAGCCGGGCTCCCAGCAGACCCAGCCGCAGCAGTCCGGCCAGGCGCAGCAGCAGCTGCAGCAGGCCATGTCCCAGTTGCAGCAGGCCGAGAAGCAGATGCAGCAGGCCAGCGGCGACCAGATGAAGCAGGCTGTCACGCAGGCGAAGACCGCCCTGGAGCAGGCCCGCCAGGCCGCGCTGCAGATGAAAGGCCAGTCCAACATCCAGCAGTTCACCGACGCCATCGACGAGGCCGAGGAGGCGTTGGAACAGGCAGAGAGCGGTGAGAACAAGAAGGAGGCCATGCAGGCCCTGTCCGACCTGCGCAGCCAATACCAGCAGATCCGCACCTCGATGAGCGGCGCATCCTCTGGTGCGACGGCGGCGGCGGGCGGCTCCAGCACCACCGCCTCCACCACGCCCTCGACGAGCGGCGGGGGCTCCTCCTCAAGCGGTCAGATGCGATCCGCGCAGGCGGGCGGCGGTGACGCCGCACAGGTCACGGTGCAGCAGCCGCCGGCCGATGTGACCGTGCAGCAGCCGGCGCCGGACGTGACGGTGCAGCAGCCCGCACCGGACGTCACCGTGCGCCAGCCGGAGCCCGAGGTTTCGGTCACGCAGGCCAAGCCGGATGTCGAGGTCCAGACCGCGAAGCCGGACGTCCAGGTGACCCAGCAGGGCGAGACGGATGTCCGCGTCGTCCAGGAGGGGCAGGCCGGCGCCGGTCAGACCCAGGAGCGACCCGAGACGGAACGGGCCGAGACGGAGCGGGCCCAGACGGAGCGGGCCGAGACGCGGCGGGAGAGCACGACCGGGGCCACCGCCGAGCGCGGGGCCGAGCGTGAGATCGAGCGCGACGCCACGATCGTCGAGACGGAGCGTGACGGCACGGCGGCCACCGCCACGGCCGGTGCCGCCGCCGGGGGCGCCATGGGCATGGCCCAGGCGGAACAGCTCATCGGCAAGAGCGTGCGCGGCCAGAACGGCGAGGATATCGGCGAGATCCAGGACCTGCTGATGGACCGCAGCTCCGGCGAGGTGCGGGGCATGGTCGTGGAGGCCGGCGGCTTCCTCGGCATCGGCGGCCGGCAGGTCATGATCCCGTGGGACAGCGCCCGCGTCGATCCGCAGACCGAGGACGTCTTCGTCAGCATGACCGAGGAGCAGCTGAAGAACCTGCCCGAATACGACGAGGCGTCGGTGGGCGAGGACATGGTCGGCCTGCGCAACCGCTGACGCGGGTTGGCCTGCCGATATGGGGGAAGGGGCGCCGGCCGGATGGTCGGCGCCCCTTCCTTATGCAGCCTCGTTTCCTACGCAGCCCCCGGGCGCGCCACGCAGGCGTCGAACAGGGCCTCCACCGTTCCGCGCTCGATATCCTTGACGATGAAGACGATGCGGGTGCGGCGGTCGTCGGTCGGCCAGGCGTCGAGCTGCACCGGCGGGTGGAACAGGTGCTGCACGCCGTGGATCACGATCGGCCGGTCGCTTTCCTTGACGTTCAGCAGCCCCTTCACGCGCAGCAGGTTCTCCCCCTGGAGCTGGGTCACGGTTTCGAAGAAGCCGATCAGATCGTCCCAGGCGACCGGCTCGTCCCGCGCCAGGCAGAAGGACCGGATGCTGTCGCCGTGGCGGTTCGGGTCGTGAGCATGGTCATGGGCGTGATGATGCCCGTGCTCATGCCCATGCCCATGCTCGCAGTGGCCGTGGTCATGGTCGCAGGCGGCATGGTCGTGGCCGTGATCATGGCCATGATGGTGGTGGTTGTCCTCATACGCCTCGGCCCGCAGCCAGCGCTGGACGTCCAGGGACTTGGTCGCCGGGTTGTAGAGGCCCGCGTCGAACAGCAGCACCGGCAGTGCCGCGTCGGTCCGCGCGTCCACCAGGGTGGCGGCCGGGTTCACGGCCCTCAGCCGCGCCCGCAGCGCCGCGACGGCGCCCGCCTCCGCGATGTCCGTCTTGGTCAGCACAAGCCGGTCGGCCACGGCCGCCTGCTTCAGGCTTTCGACGTGCCCATCGAGCTGGCCCGACCCGTGCACCGCGTCAACGGTCGTCACCACCCCGTCCAGCCGGAAGCGGCTGGCGACCAGCGGGTCGGTCATCAGCGTGTGCAGGATGGGCGCTGGATCGGCCAGCCCCGTCGTCTCGATCACCACGCGGTCGAACTCCGGCACCTCGCCGCGCAGGCGCTTCATGTAGAGGTCGCGCAGCGTGTCCGCGAGGTCGCTGCGGATCGTGCAGCAGATGCAACCCGAATCCATCAGGACCGTGTTCTCGTCCGCCTTGGCGACGAGCAGGTGGTCGAGCCCGACCTCCCCGAACTCGTTGATGACTACGGCCGTCCGGGCCATGCCCGGATCGCGGATCAGGCGGGACAGTAGGGTGGTCTTCCCGCTGCCGAGGAAACCGGTCAGCACGGAGATGGGCAGGCGCGGCGGCGGCGAGGGCTGCTGGGCGTCGGTCATGTGTGGGGTTACCGGCTGGGGAATGTCAGGCGGACTGGCAGGCCGGGCAGGTGCCGAGGATTTCCACCGTCTGTCGCTGGACCCGGAAGCCCAGCTCGCGGGCGCCCTCGGACACGGTCCGGGTGATGCGTGGATCGTTCAACTCGGTCGCCGTGCCGCAGCCTTCGCAGACAAGGAACTGGCCGCTGTGGCTGTGCTCCGGGTTCGAGCAGCCGACATAGGCGTTCAGGCTTTCGATGCGGTGGACGAGGCCCTGGGCGACCAGGAAGTCCAGCGCGCGATAGACGGTGAGCGGGGCCACCCGCTTGCCCTCCGCCGCCGCGAGGTCCTCCAGGATGTCGTAGGCGCCGCGCGGCCGATGGCTGGTCCAGACGAGATTCAGCACCCGCTCGCGGATCGGCGTCAGGCGCACGCCCCGGTCCGCGCAGAGCGCCCGCGCCCGGTCCATCGCCGTGCCGACGCAGTGGGCGTGGTCGTGCGCGGCGTAGGGTGCGGGAACTGCGGTGATGGACGCCATGGGGCCGGCCGGTCGGTGGATGGGAACGCGCGTGCCTTCGGCGCGGAGCCTACAGCATGTGGTGCGCGCTGTCCCCGGATTCGAGGCCGCGATCAGAGGGATAGGGCACGGTGGACGGGCGCCGCCGTCGGCCTAGTTGTCGCAGCATGCATCCGGAGCGCCCCTGGCTCCGTATCAAGCCCGCAATCACGGAATCGAGCACAATGGCATCTCCCATCATCGTCATCGGCGCCACCGGCGGCATCGGCGAGGCGCTGTCCCGGAAGCTGCGCGCCGCCGGCCACCCGCTGCATCTGATCGCCCGCGACGCGGCAAAGGTGGAGGCGCTGGCCCGGGAACTGGACGCCGGTTCCGCCGTGGCCGACGTGCTGGACGGCGACGCGCTGACCCGGGCCGTGGCCGCCGCCGACACGGGCGAGGGGATCGGCGGCCTCGCCTACTGTGTCGGCAGCATCGTCATCAAGCCGCTGAAGGCCACGTCGGAGCAGGACTTCCTGACCGCCTACCGGCTGAACGTGCTGGGTGCCGTCACCGCGCTGAAGGCGGCGGAGAAGGGGCTGAAGGCGGCCAAGGGCGCCGTCGTCCTGTTCTCCACCGTGGCGGTGGAGCAGGGCTTCCCCAACCATGCGGTCATCGGGACGGCCAAGGGGGCCGTGGCGGCACTCGGCCGGACCCTGGCGGCGGAATGGGCGCCCCATGTGCGGGTCAACATCGTGGCGCCGTCGTTGACGCGGACGCCGCTCGCCAAGCCGCTGATCAGCAGCGAGCAGTTCGCCCAGGGCATCGCCGCGATGCATCCGCTGCCCCGCTTGGGCGAGGCGGAGGATCAGGCGGCGGCGGCGGCCTTCCTGCTGTCGCCAGACAGCGGCTGGATCACCGGCCAGACGCTGGGCGTGGACGGCGGCCGTTCCACGCTGCGCACCAAGGGTTGAGGTCGGGAATGATCGCGCGGCGGACTGGCGCGACGCCGGGTGGCGGACTATCTCTTCGGGGACACGGAAAATGTGCGGAACGGGAGTGAAGGCATGATGGCAAAGCGCATGCTGCGCGCCGGGCTCGTGCTTGGCGCCGTCCTGGTTTCGGCGGCGACGGTCGCCGCGTCGGTCGCGGTCGCGTCGGCCATTCCGCCGTCGGGCGAAATCCCCTTCACCGTGTTCCGCAACGGCGACAGCGAGATGGGCTTCCACCGTCTGCGCTTCACCCGCGAGGGGGAGCGCGTGATCGTGGAGAAGGAGATCAACTTCAAGGTCCGGCTCGCCTTCATCACCGCGTTCCGGTACGAGCACCGGAACCGCGAGGTGTGGGAGAACGGGCGGCTGGTCTCCCTCGACACCACGACCAACGACGACGGCCGGGAGCATTGGGTGCGCGGGCGCGCCACGCCGGACGGCTTCGCCGTGGAGAGCAGCCGGGGCAGCCTGATCGCCCCGGCGGACGTGATCCCCACCAGCTACTGGAACATCGCCACCATCGGCGCCACCAAGCTTCTGGACACCCAGCGCGGCCTGATGATGGACGTGCGGATCGAGCCGCTGGGCGTCGAGCCCGTGACCGCCGGGGGCGATGTGGTGGACGCCCGCCACTTCCGCATCAACATCCTGTCCAACAAGCCCGGCAGCACGGACGCCATCGACATCTGGTACGACGACAACGACGCCTGGGTGAAGATGGCCTTCAAGGCCAAGGACCAGCAGATCAGCTACCGGCTGGACAAGGAGGGGCTGATCACCCAGCAGGCCGAGGCGCCGACGGGCGCCAAGCCCTGACCCCATGCCCGGAACGCTCCGCCTCGTCCTGGGGGACCAGCTCTCCCCGGACATCGCCGCCCTGCGCGGTCTCGACAAGGGTACCGACACCGTCCTGATGGCGGAGGTCTGGGACGAGGCCACATACGTCCCGCACCACCCCAAGAAGATCGCCTTCCTGTTCAGCGCCATGCGCCACTTCGCCGAGGAGCTGCGGGCCGGCGGCGTTCGCGTGGACTATGTGCGGCTGGACGACCCGGCCAACACCGGCAGCTTCCGGGGCGAGCTCGCGCGCGCCGTGGCGCGGCACCGGCCGGAGCGGGTGGCGGTGACCTTCCCCGGCGAATGGCGCGTCTTCCAGGACATGAAGGGCTGGGAGGACGCGGTCGGCGTGCCCGTCGACATCAGGGAGGACGACCGCTTCTTCGCCTCCATCGCCCGCTTCCGCGCCCACGCCAAGGGCCGCCGCCAGCTCCGCATGGAGTTCTTCTATCGCGAGATGCGGCGCGACCACGGGCTGCTGCTGACACCGGAGGGGGAGCCGGAGGGCGGGCAGTGGAACTTCGACGCGGAGAACCGCAAGAGCCTGCCCAAGGGGCTGACCCCGCCGCCGCGCTTCGCCGTGGAGCCGGACGCCATCACGACGGAGGTGCTGGACCTCGTGGAGCGGCGCTTCGGCCATCATTTCGGCGACCTGCGACCGTTCGGCTTCGCGGTGACGCGGGCCGACGCTGAGCGTGCGTTCCAGCACTTCCTGGTCCATGCCCTGCCGCATTTCGGCGACTACCAGGACGCCATGAAGACGGGGGAGGAGACGCTGTTCCATGCCGTCTTCTCCCCCTACATGAACGCCGGCCTGCTCTGCCCCAAGCATGTCTGCCGCGAGGTGGAGAAGGCGTACCGGGCGGGGCGTGCGCCCCTGAACGCGGCCGAGGGCTTCATCCGCCAGATCCTGGGCTGGCGGGAGTATGTGCGGGGCATCTACTGGCTGAAGATGCCGGGCTATGCCGACACGAACGTCCTGAACGCGCACCGTCCGCTGCCGGACTTCTACTGGACGGCGGAGACGGACATGAACTGCATGGCCCAGGCGCTGGGCCAGACGAAGCGCGAGGCTTACGCCCACCATATCCAGCGCCTGATGGTGACCGGCAACTTCGCCCTGCTGCTGGGGGTGGAGCCGCGCGAGATCGAGGAATGGTACCTGGCCGTCTACGCCGACGCGTACGACTGGGTGGAGCTGCCGAACGTCCACGGCATGGTGATGCACGCGGATGGCGGGATGCTGGGGTCCAAGCCCTACGCCGCCAGCGGCAAGTACATCGACCGCATGTCGGACTATTGCGGACGCTGCCGCTACGACGTGCGGCAGGGGACAGGTGACGACGCCTGTCCCTTCAACTACCTCTATTGGAATTTCCTGATCGAGAACCGGGAGCGCCTGAAGGGCAACCCGCGCATGACCATGATCTACGCCTCGCTCGAGAAGATGGCGCCGGAGAAGGTGGACGCGATCCGCCGCGATGCGCAGCGATTCATCGCCGGCTTGAAGCCGGCCTACCCTGGGAAAGCCGCCGAATGACACCTGTCCGCACACCGACGCCGAAGGACGGCGTCTGCTGGATCACCGGGGCCTCCAGCGGGATCGGGGAGCATGTCGCCCTGCGGCTGGCGGCGGAGGGCTGGACCGTCTGCGCCAGCGCCCGGCGGGCGGAGACGCTGTCGGCGGTGGCGGCGCGGGCGACGGGGCCGGGAAGGATCGTGCCGGTGCCGCTGGACGTGACCGACCTGGAGGCGACGCGGAAGGCCGTGGCGGACATCCGCGCCCAGCATGGTGAGATCGCCCTCTGCATCCTGAACGCCGGGACCTACAAGCCGGACGGGGCCAAGGGCTTCAAGGCGGAGGAGTTCAAGGCCACCATCGACATCAACGTGCTGGGGGTCGCCTACGGGCTGGACGCCGTGCTGCCGGGGATGATCGAGCGCAAGCTGGGCCATATCGTCGTCGTCTCCAGCGTGGCCGGATACCGGGGCCTGCCCCGCGCCCTGGCCTACGGGGCCAGCAAGGCGGCCATGATCAACATGACCGAATCGCTGAAGATGGACGTGGAGCGGTACGGCATCAAAACGCAGCTGGTGAACCCAGGCTTCATCAAGACGCCGCTGACCGACAAGAACGACTTCCCCATGCCGTTCCTGATGCCGGTGGAGGAGGCGTCCGCCCGCATGGTGGCGGAGATGAAGCAGGACCATTTCGAGATCACCTTCCCCCGCCGGTTCGCCTTCATCCTGCAGCGGATGCGCTGCATGCCGTACCCGCTCTACTTCGCGCTCGCCCGCAAGACGGTGCCGAAATGAGCGGGGAGGCCCTGGAGGCGTATGCGCGGTTCTTCGAGGGGCTGACGAAGGCGAACGCGGGCGACCTCGCGCGGCTGGCGACCCCGGACGTGCGGTTCAAGGACCCGTTCAACGACTTCCGCGACCGGGACCGGCTGATCCGGCTGTTCACCCACATGTTCGACAAGCTGGACGAGCCCCGCTTCATCGTGCGCGACCGGGCGATGGGGGCCGCCGCCGGGTACCTGCGCTGGACCTTCACGTTCCGGGTGAAGGGCAAGCCGCAGGTCTGGAGCATCGAGGGCATGTCGGAGGTGATGTTCGACGCGGCCGGCTTGGTCACGTCCCATGTGGACCATTGGGACGCGGCCGAGCAGTTCTACGAGAAGCTGCCGGTTCTGGGTGCACTGATGCGCGTGGTGAAGCGGCGGATGGCGGATTGAGGCTTGTCAGGCGATCGGGACCGGGCCGCCGTGGTCCTTCGCCATCACCATGAAGATCTTGATCCAGAGGTCGGCCTGGGACCGCTTCTCGAAGCGGATGAAGAACGCGTCCTTATGGCGGCGGGACTGGATCTCCATCTCGAACTCCTCCTCCTTCGGGATGTAGAAGAAGGCGACGAGCTCCTTGATGTGGACCAGGGCGATCTGCGGCCGGTCCTTGCCGTGGATCAGGATGCGTCCCGCCGTCTCGTCCGCCGCCAGGCCGGTGCCGGAATAGGCGTGGATCTCTGTCACGGTGAAGCCCGACACGGTGCCCAGCCGGTTGCGGATTTCGGAGTCCGACGGCCCCTTCTCCCGCAGCAGGAACCACGCCATCAGTCCGACCAGGACCAGCACCCCGCCCAGAACCGCGTACTCCATCGCTCCCCGCCCGGCCATGCCCGCTCCCCCGAAGGGATAGGGGCGGCGGGCCGCGAGATCAACCGGCGCGTCAGGCGCTGCGGCGGGTGAGGGCGAGGCCGGCGGCGGCAGTCAGATAGAACCCGCCGGTCAGCCGGTTGCGCAGCCGCCCGCTGGTCGACAGCAGCCCGCGCAGCCGGCCGGCGGCCAGCGCCCAGCCGCAGTCCAGCAGGACGGCGACGGCAAGGAAGGTCGCCGCCAGCAGGGCGAGCTGGCCGGTGACCGATCCGCCGGGCGTGACGAACTGCGGCAGGAAGGCGCCGAAGAAGATCAGCGTCTTGGGATTGCTGAGCGAGACGAGGAAGCCGCGCAGGAAGATGGCGCGGGCGGCCTTGCGCTCGGGCGCCACGCGGGTCAGGTCCACCGGCGGCGCCCGGAAGGCCTGGACCGCCAGCCAGACCAGGTAAGCGACACCGGCCCAGCGCACCCATTCGAAGACGGAGGCGGCGACGGTGACGAGGCCGGACATGCCCAGCACCGTCAGGGCCAGCTGCGGCACCATGGCGGCACTGGTGCCCGACACGGTGACGAGGCCGTAGCGCCGGCCATAGGCCAGGGTGTTCGCCACGATCAGGGCCACGTTCGGCCCCGGCATGGCGATGATCAGGGCCGAGGCCGCGACGAAGGCGAACCAGGTTTCAGGCGGCATGGACGGGACCTCGCCAAGGGGCGCCGGGCAGCGCCGGCCCCTATCGTTGGGCGAGGTCTCAGCCGTCCGTCAAGCGGTGTCGCCCGGCGTCACCACACGCCGGTGTTGGGCATGCTGGTCCAGGGTTCGGCCGGGGGCAGGGCGGCACCCTTCTGCAGCAGCTCGACCGAGATGTTGTCGGGGGAGCGGACGAAGGCCATGCGGCCGTCGCGCGGCGGGCGGTTGATGGTCACACCCTTGTCCATCAGCCGCTGGCAGGTGGCGTAGATGTCGTCCACGGCGAAGGCGAGATGGCCGAAGTTGCGCCCGCCCGTGTACTCCTCCGGGTCCCAGTTGTAGGTCAGCTCGATCTGGGCGTCCGGCGTCTCCTCAGCGGCGAGGAAGACCAGGGTGTAGCGGCCCTTCTCGTTCTCCATCCGCCGGACCTCCTTCAGGCCCAGCTTGGCGCAGTAGAAGTCCAGCGAGGCGTCCAGGTCGGTCACGCGGACCATGGTGTGCAGGTACTTCATCGGTGCGGCTCTCCGGTTCGACGGGGTCGGCCGCCAACAGATAGGACGGCCGGGCCGGGGAGACCAGCCCGGATCAGCCGCGCGGGCCGATCCGGACACTGCCGGAACCGGTGTTCCGGACCGTCTGGGAGCCGACGCTGCCGGCGAAAGTGACATCGCCGGACCCGTTGATCTCCACCGTCAGCGTGTCGGCGCGGCCGGAGCCGAGGTCGATGTCGCCGGAGCCGCTGATCCGCGCCTCGGCCGTACCGGCCATGCTGGCGACCGCGATGTCGCCTGAGCCGAAGATCGCGGCGTTGACGCCGCCCGTCACGGGGCCGGTCGCGATGTCGCCGGACCCCATGATGCGGGCGTTCAACGCGCCGCCCACCCGGTCGATCCGGACATCGCCGCTGCCCATGATGGCCGCGACCGCGTCGCCGCCGGTCGCCGCGACGATGACGTCGCCGCTGCCGGTGATGTTCAGCGTGGCCGTGGTCACACGGCCCACCGTCACCTCGCCGCTGTTCAGGGATTCCAGGGTGAACGGTCCGTCGAGGTCGCCGACGGTGGCGTCACCGATCTGGTCGGACAGGGTGAGGGCGGTGCCGGCGGGAACGGTCACGCGGACGTCGATCTGGTTCGCCTTGTCGTCGCCACGCATCTGGCGGGGCCGGTCCTTCTGGACCAGGCGCAGCGTGTCGCCCGAGCGCTCCGCCGTGAACTCCGGCAGCCACTTGGGCGAGCCCGACGCGCTGACCGTCACCTCCCGGGCGCCGGGGTCCACCGACACGGTGACGGTGCCGTAGACCCCGTCGATCGCGACGGCCCTGGCGGGGAAGCTCCGCGTTTCGAACGCGCTTGCGGGCAGGGCGGCGAAGGCGGTGGCGGCCGCGATGGCGGCGATTCCGAGGAGGGAGCGCATGGCGGCTTTTTCCGGAGCTGTGGTTCCGCCCCAGCCGGAAGCAAGCCGCATGCCGTCAGAGGGAGTGGCGGATTCCCTGGGGGCGCCGGGCCAGGACGACGAGTGTCGTCGCCCCGGCCGCCATCCCGTGGCGGAATCCGCCATCCGATGGGGACATCGGCCCCCGCCATGCCTCAGCGCAGGGCGGCGTCCCCTGTGGTCGGCGTGTCCGCGAGACGCCGGGTGCCGGTGCGGCCGCCGAGACCGGCCGCCACCGCGCCGAGGGCCAGGGCGACGAAGCCCCAGATCGCCGCGGAACTGGCGGCGTCGGCCGCCGTCTCCGCCGTCTGCCGGACCTGGGCCTCGGCCTGCTGAAGGGCCGTGTCCACGCGCTGCTGGATCTCCGCCGGCGGCACGCCGGCGATGCGGGCCAGGATGTCGGTCGCCTGCTGCCGGGCCTGTTCGGCCTGCTCCCCGCCGCGCAGGAACTGGGGTGCGATGGCGGTCAGCTCCTTGCGCGCCTGGGTGACCTCCTGCTCCGACGCGTCGGGCGCCCCCTCCGCGATGATCCGGTCGACCTGCTGGGCGACCTGCTGTCCGCCGATGCCCGCACTCTGGGCCGCGTCGGCCGCCTCGGGTGCCGCACCGGCCGCCGCCTGGACGCCGCCCGCCAGCGTGCTGAAGGCGCCGCCGATGATGCCGCCGATGGCCGACGTCAGCAGATAGAAGGTGACGAGCAGCAGGAAGGCCCAGGTGATCAGCCCGTGAAGCACGCCGTCGCCGTTCTGGAACACGCCGGCCAGCCGGGCGGCGGTGTAGCCGCCGACGAACATCGCCACCAGCATGCTGACGATCCACCAGATGGCGGCACCGATCCCGAAGGAACTGGCCGAGGGCGTGCCGGCGGCCTGGGTCGGGTCGATCGTGGTCAGCCCGATGCCGATGCCGAGCAGGCTGAGCAGCAGGTTGATGGCCAGCCCCAGGACGACGCCGCCGAACACGGCCCCCCAGGAGATGCGGCGCGCGGCGGGGACGATCTCCACCCCGGCGCCGCCGCTGGTTCCGGCTCCGGTATCGTAGGTGTGCACACGAGTCATCGGCCTCTCCTCGGGACGGCAGCGCCACCGTGTCGAGGCCGCCCAGGGGCGCTGGCGGGGACGACGGCGGGGCGCGGTCCCAGCTGCCCCTCGGCGCCCTAACCTGTCTGGCGGTGGTCGGTTCCGAAGACGCCCGTCCGCCGCTACGCCTCCGCCCCCTGGCCGATCAGGTCCAGCCACTCCTGTTCGGTCAGGGTCGCGACCCCCAGCTCGCGCGCCTTGGCGGCCTTGGAGCCGGCGTCGGCGCCGACGATCAGGTAGTCGGTCTTGGCACTGACGGAGCCGGCGACCTTCGCACCCAGCGCCTCCGCCTTGGCCTTGGCCTCGCTGCGGCCCATGGTCTCCAGGGTGCCGGTGAAGACCACGGTCTTGCCCAGCACCGGGCTGCTGGTGACGCGGGGCGGCACGAACTCCTGCACCTCCGTCAGCACGGACAAGAGGTCGTCCAAGGCCGCCAGATTGTGCGGTTCGGCGAAGAACTCGACGATGTCGTCGGCGACACTCATGCCGATCTGCTCGATGGCACAGAGCTCGGCATAGGCCTCCCCCACCAGCTCGGGCTTGGTCTCGTCCGGTTTCGCGGCCCGCTCGGCGGAGGCCGCCAGCATGCGCTCGCGCCAGTGGCCGACGGTGCGGTAGGCGCGGGCCAGCAGCTTGGCCGTGGCCTCGCCCACCTGACGAATGCCGAGGGCGAAGATGAAGCGGTCGAAGGCGATGATCCGCCGCGCGTCGATGGCCTTGAACAGGTTTTCGACCGATTTCTTCCCGAAGCCGGTCATGTTGACCAGCTTGTCCAGACGCTGGGCTTCCCGCGACTCCAGCCGGAAGATATCGGCCGGCGCCTTGATGCGGTCCTGGTCGTAGAAGAGCTGGATGCGCTCGATCCCCAGCCCCTCGATGTCGAAGGCGTTGCGCGAGGTGAAGTGGCGCAGCCGCTCCACCGCCTGATAGGGGCAGGCAAGCTCGCCCGTGCAGCGGGTGACGGCCTCCCCCGGCTCCCGGTGGGCGGGGGTGGCGAGCTTGCAGGGGCAGACCGTGGGAAAGGCGTAGGGCTGGCTGTCGGCCGGGCGGCGGTCCTGGACCACCTCCACGATCTGGGGGATCACGTCGCCGGCGCGCTGGACCACGACCGTGTCGCCCACGCGGATGTCCTTGCGGGCGATCTCGTCGGCGTTGTGCAGGGTGGCGCGGCTGACCACGACGCCGCCGACGGTGATGGGCTCGAGCTCCGCCACAGGCGTGAGCGCGCCGGTGCGGCCGACCTGGATGGTGATGGCCTTCAGCAGCGTCTGCGCCTTCTCCGCCGGGAACTTGTGGGCGGTGGCCCAGCGCGGCGTGCGGGTGCGGAAGCCAAGGCGCTCCTGCAGGTCCAGGCGGTTGACCTTGTAGACGACGCCGTCGATGTCGAAGGGCAGGTCGGGGCGCTCGGCGCCGATACGGGCGTAGTAGGCCAGCAGTTCGTCCTTCGACCGGCAGAGCGTGCTCTGCCCCGGCACCTTGAAGCCCATGGCCCGCAGGCGCTGGAGGCTGTCCCACTGCGTCTCGGCCAGCGGTTCCGACAGCTCCCCCCAGGTGTAGGCGAAGAAGCAGAGGGGGCGCTTGGCCGTGATCTTCGCGTCGAGCTGGCGCAGCGAGCCGGCGGCGGCGTTGCGCGGGTTGGCGAAGACCTTTTCCCCCGCCTCCGCCTGCCGGGCGTTCAGGGCGAAGAACTCCGCACGGGTCATGTAGACCTCCCCGCGCACGTCCAGGACGCGCGGCGCCGGGCCGGTCAGCCGATGCGGGATGTCGGCGATGGTACGGACATTGGCGGTCACATCCTCCCCCTCCGCGCCGTCGCCGCGGGTGGCGGCCTGGACCAGCGCCCCGTCCTCGTAGCGCAGGGAGAGGGAGGCGCCGTCGATCTTCGGCTCCGCCACGAACTCCAGCCCGTCGGCGCTCTTCAGGTTCAGGAAGCGGACGATCTGCTCGATGAAGCCGTCCACATCCTCGGCCGTGAAGGCGTTGTCCAGGGACAGCATGGGCACGGCGTGCCGGACCTTGCGGAACCCGCCGGCGGGGGCGGCGCCGACGGTGCGGGTGGGGCTGTCCTCCCGCGCCAGTTCGGGGAACCGCGCCTCGATCCCGTTCAGCCGCCGTTCCAGCGCGTCATAGTCGGCGTCGGAAATCTCCGGCGCGTCCTTCTGGTAATAGAGCGCGCGGTGGTGGGCGATGGCGGCGGCCAGCGCGTCATGCTCGCGCTTGGCCTGATCCAGGGTCAGGGCGTCCACGGCGATGTGGCGCAGGCTGGCGGCGGTGTCGGACATGGTCCTCGGGCGGGGGCGTAGGGCTCGGACGGTTCTACACCGGCCCCGCCGCAGCCGCCAAGGTCACCGGCTGCGGAACACGATCTCCCCCGCCGCCTCCCACGGGCCGTCGCGGTAGCGCCAGAGCAGCAGCCCCTCGCCAACGATGGTGGTGGGGCGGAAGTCGGCCGAAAGTCGGGCCAGCGTGTCCTTGGCCACCTTCGGGTCCACCTTGTTCTGCACGGTGATGTGCGGGCGGAAGCCCTCCCGGTCCTGGGGGATCAGCCAGTCCGACCAGAGGTCGGCCAGCCGGTCGCGCAGGTCCTCCAGATCGCGGGAGCGGAGCATGTAGGCGACACCCCGGCCGATGGACTTCACGGCCGCCACCTCCACCGCGATCGGGGCCATGTCGCGGCAGACCCGCTTCAGGTCGTCCCGCAGCTCCGGCAGCCGCGTGCCGGGCAGATGATGGAACAGGGTGACATGGGCGGGGATCAGGTTCCGCTCCGGCGGGAACCACAGGCGGCGCAGCCCGTCGAACCGGGCGAAGGCCTCGGGGTCCAGCTTGAGGGTCAGGATGATGGGCGCGTAGTCCATGCAGCCTTCGCGACGGCCGTTGTGAAACGCTGTGAAACGCCGTGAAAGGTTTTCGGCCGAATCCGCCGTTTCGTTTCACCCGGGGGGCAGCGGGGGGGCCTTGTGATACGCCGTGTTACGTCGTGATACGTTTTTCCGCCCCAGGGGCCGTACCGTAACACCGCGCGGACAAACCCCGCCCGCCGATGGGGAGGAGCTTAGGTGGTTGTAGGAATTTTGTCCAGCAACAACAGCGGCGGCGGCGGTTCAGGCGGCCCGGGCGGGCAGACGACGAGCCCGCACCTCCCTCAAGGCGCGCGCCACCAGATCGGGACGTGTGGAGGCATGCTCGATCTCCCAGGCCCAGGGCTCGCCGTCGGCGGCGTAATGCACGACAAGGTCGGTCTCGGCGTCTTCTCCACCCACGGCGGCGGTATCGCTAGCGGTGCCGGCACCGGGCCACTCACGCAGCTCGACCCACAGCATGTCGGTCGCGGGATCGTAGCTGATCGGGTTCTCGCCGCTCGGGTTCTCGCCGCTCATGGGTGGAAGCTCCTGTCCCAGAACGCGTTCAGTTTCATCGCGGCTATACCGAATAGGCATCCTGAAAAAATCCTGTGCGAAAAAATTCTCTAAACACTCCGAATGACCGTACCGCCATCAACAATCCTTAAGAGGTTGTCGATAAAGCCGCAGATCTTCAAAGCATCTTCTCTGGTAAACTTCTCAGTTATTGTATGATGGGTTGGGTTTCTTAAAGCGGACATAATACCGCGCATGATGTCACAAAATCCTCTGTGCTCACCTTCGTCATCGCTCAACTTCAATGTGGTCGTAGACAGATCAGCCTTTATGAAGCTATTTATTAGTTGCGCACCAGTAAGTCCACCAGTGTACGACAGCTTGCGTCTGATGCGATCTTCTAATACGAGCGTCGCCTGATTTATAACCCTGTCAAAAGCAGATACTGCTGAAAGAAGGTCAGAGCATCTATTTTTCAGCTCTTCATCGTGGATTGCATTGTAAAGACTCCCAATTTCAATAATCCGATTAGACAAATTATAGCTGTAATTTAATACGTTTATTGTCTGTTTTAATTTGCTGTCGAATATCGCCATTGGAATAAATTTGCTCTCATCGTGTACGATCGGGTCATTTACAAGAAAATCGGCGAAGTCTTCTGAGGTGACAGATGAAATTTTCCTGACTATTGAGTTAAAATCTCTAACAATCGCAGTGCGTACAGCACTGCTTCCGAACGTTGCCTGTTCAATGCCCTTGAGTCGGGCGTACTGAGCACGCAGCGTTGCTAGGTTATCTGGCATGTCAGCACTTCCATAAAGGTTGCAACAAGCCTGCCGAAGTCTTCTTTTGAGGTCAACCCCGCCCGATCAGCGCCTCGGCGGCGGCGCGGGCGGCTTCGGTGATTTCGGCACCGGAGAGCATGCGGGCGATCTCCTCCCGGCGCTGGGCGTCGGAGAGTTCCACCACCTCGGTCACGGCGCGGCCGTCCGTCGCCCGCTTGCGCACCTGCCAGTGGTGCCTGCCGCGCGCGGCCACCTGGGGGCTGTGGGTGACGACCAGAACCTGGAGGCCGCGCCCCAGGGTGGCGAGGCGCTCGCCCACGGCGTCTGCCACGGCGCCGCCGATGCCGGTGTCCACCTCGTCGAAGACGAGGCTGGGCACGGTGCCGACCTGGGCCAGCACCACCTTGAGGGCCAGCATGAAGCGGGCGAGCTCGCCGCCCGACGCGATCTTGGCGAGCGGGCCGGGCGGGGCGCCGGGGTTGGTGGCGACGGTGAAGGCCACGTCGTCGATGCCGTCGGGCCCCCAGCCGGACTCCTCAGCCCGGACCACCCGTGTGGTGAAGCGGGCCTTCTCCAGCTTGAGCGGCTTGAGCTCGGCGGCGACGGCCGAATCGAGCTTGCCGGCGGCGGCGGCGCGGGCCTTGGACAGATCCTCCGCCACCTTGGCATAGGCGGCCTTGGCCTCCTCCGCCGCACGGCCGAGCTTCTGGAGGATGTCGCCCTGGTCCTCGATCAGCGACAGCCTGCCCGCCATCTCGGCGCGCAGCGGGGCGAGGCCGTCCACCTCCACCCCGTGCTTGCGGGCGGCGGCGCGCAGCGCGAACAGCCGCTCCTCGATCCGGTCGAGGGAGCCGCCATCCATGTCCACGTTGGCGGAGAGGCCCTGGAGGGCGCGGGACGCCTCCTCGAGCTGGACGGAGGCCTCGTCCAGCACCGCGATGACGGGATCGAGCAGGCCCCCCGTCTTGTCCGCGATCCGGTTCAGCCCGCGCAACGCTGCGGCGATGGAGCGTTCCGCCCCGCGCTCCCCCGCCAGTTCCGCATAGGCCTGGTCCATGGCCTCGACCAGCTTCTCGCGGTTCTGGAGCATGATCCGCTTGTCGGCCAGCTCCGTCTCCTCCCCCTCGTGGGGATCGAGGGCGTCCAGCTCGGCCACGGCGTGGCGCAGATAATCCTCCTCCGCCCTGGCGCGGGTGGCGTCCTCGGCGGCGCGGGTGCGGGCCTGTTCGGCTTGACGCCAGGCGCGCCAGGCCGAATCGACGGCCTTCGCCCGGTCGCCCAGGCCGGCATAGGCGTCCAGCAGGCCCAGATGGGTGCGCGGGTCCAACAGGCCGTGCGTCTCGAACTGGCCGTGCACCTCCACCAGAGTCTCCCCCAGCCGGCGCAGCAGGGTGACGCCCACCGGCTGGTCGTTGACGAAGGCGCGGGAGCGACCGTCGGTGGTGACGGTGCGGCGGAGCACGAGGGTGTCCTCCGCCTCCAGGTCCTGCTCGCGCAGGATGGCGAAGACCGGATGGTCGGGACGGGATGAGAGGTCGAACTCGGCCGTGACAGCCGCCTGATCCGCGCCGTGGCGCACCAGCGCGCTGTCGCCGCGCGCCCCCAACGCCAGCCCCAGCGCGTCCAGCAGGATGGATTTGCCGGCCCCGGTCTCACCCGTCAGCACGCAGAGCCCCGGCCTGAAGGCGAGGTTCAACCGCTCGATCAGGACCACGTCGCGGATGGACAGGGCGACCAGCATGGCGCCTCAGGCGGGCAGGGGCCCGCCTCCCGGCTGGAGGGCGGGCCGGAGCGTCATCAGAACACCCAGTTCCAGGCGCGGGACAGGAAACCCTGCTCCGATTCCCGGACGCTGCCGGTCATCAGGTCGTAGGTGTCCACGTACCATTCGCTGCCCGGATAGTTGTGGCCCAGCACGGCGGCGGCGACCTGCGCCTCCTCCAGGATGCCGAGCGCGAGATAGGCCTCCGTCAGGCGGTGCAGCGCCTCGGGCACATGGCTGGTGGTCTGGTACTCGTCGACCACGCGGCGGAAGCGCTTGATGGCCGCCATGTAGTTCTGCGTGGCCATGTAGTAGCGCCCGACCTCCATGTCCTTGCCGGCCAGATGGTCGCGGGCGAGGTCGATCTTGAGCTTGGCGTCGCGGGCGTAGGGCGAGGTCGGGAAGCGGCGCACCACCTCCTGCAGGGCCTCCAGCGCGCTCTGCGTCGTCGACTGGTCGCGCCGCACGTCGGTGATCTGCTCGTAGTAGCTGAGGCCCTTCAGGTAGAAGGCGTAGGCCACGTTCCGGTTGCCCGGATGCAGTTGGATGAAGCGGTCCAGCGTCTCGATCGCCTCGTCGTACTGCAGGACCGAGTAGTGGGCATAGGCGGCCATCAGCTGCGCGCGCACGGCCCACTGCGAGTAGGGGTGCTGCCGCTCCACCTCGTTGAAGAGGACGGCCGCCTTCAGATAGTTGCCGCCATCGATGGCGTTCGCCGCCTCGGTATAGATCTGTTCGACCGGCCGCTCGATGTAGGGGACCTCTTCCTCGGTGGAGGAGCAGGCGGACAGGAACAGAAGGGCCGCGGGGACAAGCGTGAGCTTCGCGCGGGCGGAACGGAAGGAACGGAGCATCGTATCCAGGCTGCCACGATCAGGCGTAAGTGCGGGACCTTATAGCACGCGGAACCGCGCCGTCGCCAAGCGCCATTCGTCCGTGCGGTCCGGTGGTGCCACGCAGCGCCGGACCCTAAAACGAACCGCCCGCCTTCCAGGCGAAAGGCGGGCGGATTCCGATGGATCGACAGGGCCCGTTCAGGCGATGGCGGCCAGACGCTCCGCCTCCCAGACGGGGGCGGCCTCCGACTCCCAGCGCCAGGCCGTGGCGTCGGCGAATAGGGC
Organism: Rhodospirillaceae bacterium; assembly: GCA_029267445.1. Taxonomy (GTDB): domain Bacteria; phylum Pseudomonadota; class Alphaproteobacteria; order Azospirillales; family Azospirillaceae; genus JAJUIU01. The sequence continues at coordinate 1,275 of JAJUIU010000014.1, read as the reverse complement.
GCGGAGCAGCAGGTTGTTCATGGCGTGGCCGGGGCGCACGCCGTGGAAATGGCCGACGATCGGGGCGCCCGCCATGTAGAGGTCGCCCACCACGTCGAGGATCTTGTGGCGCACGAACTCATCCGTGTAGCGCAGGCCGCCTTCGTTCAGCACGCGGTCGCCGTCGATCACGATGGCGTTCTCCGTCGAGCCGCCGCGCGCGAGGCCCGCCTTGCGCATGGCCTCCACCTCGTGCAGGAAGCCGAAGGTGCGGGCGCGGCAGACCTCGTTCTTGAAGCTGTCCGGGCCGATCAGGCGCAGCACGCCCTCCTGCCGGCGGATGGCGGCGCTGTCGAACTCGATCTCCACATGGAAGCTGGCGACCGGGGAGGGGGCGAGCGACACCAGCTTGCCGCCATCCTCCACCCGCACCTCCTTCAGCACGCGGATGGTCCGGCGCGGCGCGTCCTGGGCCTTGAGGCCGGCGCATTCGATCAGGAAGATGAAGGGCTCGGAGCTGCCGTCCATGATGGGGACTTCGGGCCCGTCCAGCTCGACCACGACGTTGTCCACGCCGCAGCCGCGCAGGGCCGCCATCAGATGCTCCACCGTGCCGACGGAAGCGCCCTGCTCGTTGGCGACGACAGTGCACAGACGCGTGTCGACGACCCGGTCCCAGCGGGCCGGGATCAGCGCCCGCTCCGCCGGAAGGTCCGTGCGCAGGAAGACGACGCCCGTGTCGGGGGCCGCCGGCGTCAGCGTCAGCGCGACGCGCTTGCCGGAGTGCAGGCCGACGCCGGTGCAGTCGATCGGAGCCTTGAGGGTGTGCTGGACGGACATGCGTGTCTGTTCTTCTTCATCGTGTCGGCGGAACCGGCCCTGGCCGCGGTCCTGGACGGGGTCCTGACCGCAGTGCAGCAACCGGAAAGCCACGCTGGTGAGATAACAGTGCCCGAGTCCCGTCTCAAATCACTCTTTGTTACCGATTGTTACGGCGGCGCAGTGAAACGCCGGGCCTTGTCCTGCCTGTGATCTCCGTCACTGCTTTCGCGTCGCAGCATGACGCGCGAACTACTCGCGAAAGACTTTCCGGGGACGAAAAAACGGGGCCGGCGCGCGTGCACCGGCCCCGTGATCCGTCGGGAAAGACCGTCCTCAGTTCGCCTGACGGCGCAGGAAGGCGGGGATGTCCAGGTGGTCGTCCTCGGCCGGGGCCTTGGCGCGCGGCGCCGGCTCCACCGCCAGCGGCGGCTGCGGAGCCGGGGCCGCCTGCTGGCGGCTGACGGCCGTGGGCTG
>JAJUIU010000130.1 GCA_029267445.1 Rhodospirillaceae bacterium | reverse complement strand
CGGCGGCCGGGCGGGCCGCCGCGCTGGACGCCTGCGCGGACGCCCGCAGGCGGGGCTTGGCCGTGGACGCGGCCTGGGCGGGGCGGCATCTGGACCTGTATCGCCGGGTGTTCGGCCCGAAGGCTGCCGACGGCCGGGGCGAGGCGGTGGGGCCGGCCCGCCGCGCGTGACCGTCAGCGGCGCTGCCGGGACGGCGGCGGCATGCCGTACTCCGCCGGGGAGAGCAGCAGGTCCACGTCGATCTCGTCGTCCCAGGCCGCCATGTCCCGCAGGACGGCGCGCAAGGTGCCGAACTCCAGGACGGGCGGCACCACGCGCTTGCCCGTGTCCACGAAAAGATGCGCCTTCATGTCCAGCCGCTCCAGCAGGGCGCGCAGCCAGTCGAGCTCCGGGTCGCCGGCGAGCGCAGCACTGGGCGTGATCTCCACCACGATCAGCGGCCGGAACCCCCGGCGCTGGATCAGGCCGGCCAAATCCTCCAGCACCGGACGCTCGAGCCCCTGGACGTCGATCTTCACGAAGTCCAGCCGCCGGACCCTTGCCAACTCGTCGGACAGGCGCAGCACGGGCACCGCGGGACCGGCACCGCCCGCGTCATCGAGCCGGGTCATCGCCGGATTGCCCTGCACCGACAGCGGCAGCGTTCCGGAAACACCGCCGACGGCCGCCCGCCGCGCGAAGATGTTCCGCGCGGAGAAGTCCGCGTTGCGCCGCAGCAGGTCCCAGTTGCGCTGATCGGGCTCGTAGGCGAGGACGGCCCCCTCGACACCGACCAGCAGGCTGGACATCACCGCGAAGTAGCCGATATGGGCGCCGACATCGACGACGCAGTTGCCGGGCTTCAGGTGCTTGACCATGAAGGAGCTGAGGGGCCGCTGCCAGATCGCGTGCATGCGGATGCTGGTCGAGATCGGGTCGGGACGCGTATGCAGGCACAGCCTGAAGGGCTGTCCGGCGATCGGGTACGGGAACTCGAAGGGGGCCGCCTCGTCAGCGATGCCGGTCATCGTCCGCAGCCTGTCCGTACCCTTGCGTCGTCACGCCGCACGGCCGCGACGCGGCCCGGCAAATCGCTTCCGCTGGGTCGCTTCCACTGGAATGATCGATGTGGTTGGTGGGTGTACAAGGACTCGAACCTTGGACCCGCTGATTAAGAGTCAGCTGCTCTACCAACTGAGCTATACACCCAACCCGGTGGCCGCCGGACCGAACGCCGACAGGCCTGCAGGGCCGTTCCGCCCTGCGAGGCGCGCGGTATAGCAAAGCCCGCACGCCTTGTCGATAGGCTTTTCCCGCCGCTCAGAAATCGGAAATGCCGCGCCGGGACATGCGCACGTCGCGGTGGACATGCACCGACAGCAGGATGCCGAAGCCGATCATCACGGTGAGCGTCGCCGTGCCGCCATATGAGAGCAGCGGCAGCGGAATGCCCACCACCGGGATCAGGCCCATGTTCATGGCGACGTTGATGAAGAGGTAGAGGAACAGGTTCACCGTCAGCCCCAGCCCGACCAACCGGCCGAACTGGTGCTTGCAGCGCAGTGCGATGACGAAGCCGTAGAGCAGCAGCAGGCAGTAGAGCGACAGGAAGGCGACCGCCCCCACCAGCCCGAACTCCTCCGCCAGCATGGTGAAGATGAAGTCGGTCTGCTTCTCCGGCAGGAAGTTGAGGTGGCTCTGCGTGCCCTGGAGGAAGCCCTTGCCGAACAGACCGCCGGAGCCCAGCGCGATCTTCGACTGCATGATGTGGTAGCCGGTGCCGAGCGGATCGTTCTCCGGATCGAGGAAGGTCAGCACGCGGTTGCGCTGGTAGTCGTGCAGGAACTGCCAGACCACCGGGATCGCGGCGAGGCCGCTGCCGATGACGAGGCCGAACTTCCACAGCCGCACGCCCGACAGGAAGAACAGGGCGCCGGAGACGAACAGCAGCGTCAGCGCCGTGCCCAGGTTCGGCTGCATCAGCACCAGCGCCACCGGGGCCAGCACCAGCAGCAACGGGATGACAAGGTGCGGGATGCGGCCCGTATCCTCCAGCGTGGCGCCGTGGAAATAGCGCGCCAGGGCCAGCACGAGGCAGACCTTCATCACCTCCGACGGTTGGAGCTGCATGAAGCCGAGGTCGATCCAGCGCTGGGCGCCCATGCCCACGAAGCCGAAGAACTCGACGCCCAGCAGCAGCAGCAGGGTCAGGCCGTAAAGGATGTAGGCGAAGCGCATCCAGATGCGGATGTCGATCAGCGCGCAGACCATCATCAGGCCGAGACCGGCGCCGAAGCGCACCATCTGGCGCGAGGCCCAGGGGTCGAGATTGCCGTTCGCCGCCGAATAGAGCATCGCGAAGCCGACGCTGGCGACGATGGTGATGAGAAGCACCAGGGACCAGCTGATCTGGCCCAGCTTCTCCCCGATGGTCATGTGGTCGTCGCCGGTATCCCAGATCATCGGGAAGCCTCCCCGGCGGGGGCGGGCGCCGCGGCGACGGCAGGGGCGGCGGCAGGGGCGGCGGCAGGGGCGGCGGCTGGGCCGGCGTCGGCCACCGGTCCGCGCCCGGCCTCCAGCATCTGGCACTCCAGCAGGATGTCGCGGGCGATCGGGGCGGCGATCTTGCCGCCGCCGCCGCCATGTTCGACGATCACGGAAACGCAGTACTTCGGCGCGTTGATGGGCGCGTAGCCGACGAACAGCGCGTGGTCGCGCTCACGCCAGGGAAGGTCCTCGTTCTTGCGCACGCCGGTCGCCCGCTCGGCCATGGTGATGCGGCGGACCTGGCTGGTTCCGGTCTTGCCGCCCATCTCCAGCCCAGCATGGGTGATGCGCGACGCGAAGGCGGTGCCGCCCTGCTCCATCGTCACGGCGTGCATGGAGTTGAGGATGAATTCCAGATGCGCGGGCGTGACGCCGATCGCGGGCCATTCGGTGCGCTCGCGGTAGAGGTCCTCCACCGCCTTGGTCAGGTGCGGCTGCACCGCGTGCCCGCCGTTCACCAGCCGCGCCGTCATCACCGCGAGCTGGAGCGGGGTGGCCAGCATGTAGCCCTGGCCGATGCTGACGATCAGCGTCTCGCCCGGGTGCCAGGGCGCCTTCAGCGTGCGGCGCTTCCACGGCTCGTCCGGGACGAGGCCCGGCCGCTCCCCCGGCAGGTCGATGTCGGTGCGCTGGCCGAGGCCGAAGCGCCGGGCCATCTCCGCCATGCGGTTGACGCCGACCCGCCGCGACACCTCGTAGAAATAGGTGTCGCACGAGTGCTTCATGGCGTCGTGCATGTTCATGGAGCCGTGGCCGCCCTTCTTCCAGCAGTGGAAGCGGTGGTTGCCGAGCTCGTAGTGGCCGGGGCAGAAGACCCGGAAGTCGGGGCCGACCACGCCGGCCTCCAGCGCCGCCAGCCCGACGATCATCTTGAAGGTCGACCCGGGCGCGTACTGGCCGGCGATGGCCTTGTTGGTGAGCGGTGCCGTCTCGTCCTTCAGCAGGGACTGCCAGAGTTCGCTGGAGATGCCCATGGCGAACTGGTTGGGGTCGAAGCTGGGCCAGGAGCAGAGGGCGAGGATGCCGCCCGTATGGACGTCCATGACCACGGCCGACGCGCTGCGCTCCTGACCCAGGCGCTGCTGGACATAGTGCTGGAGCTTGCTGTCGATGGTGAGGGTGACCTGGCGGCCGGGCTGCCCCTCCTGGCGCGACAATTCGCGGATGACGCGGCCGACCGCGTTCACCTCGAGCTGCTGGTTGCCGGCCGTGCCCCGCAGCGCCAGATCGTGGCGCCGCTCCACACCGTTCTTGCCGATGCGGAAGCCCGGCTGTTCCAGCAGCGGGTCGCCCTTGCCGTCCGCCAGTTCCCGTTCGTTCACGGCACCGACATAGCCCAGCACATGGGCGGCCGCCTCGCCGAAGGGATAGCTGCGCACCTGCCCGACCTCGATGGACACGCCGGGCAGGTCCGGCAGGTTCACCTCGATCGCGGCCACCTGCTCCCAGGTCAGGTTCTCCTTAACCGTCACCGGCGCGAAGGCGCGGGAGCGCTGGATGTCGCGCAGGATGCGGCGACGCTCCGGCTCCGGCATGGGGATCAGGTTGGCGATCTGGGTCAGGATCTGGGTGGGATCGCCCGCCCGCTCCGACACCAGGGTCAGGCGGAAGTTCTGCTCGTTCAGCGCCATCGGCACGCCGAACCGGTCCACGATCAGACCGCGCGGCGGGGCCAGCAGGCGGAGGCTGATCCGGTTGTCCTCCGCCAGCATGGTGTAACGGTCGCCCTCCACGATCTGGAGGTAGTAGAGTCGCGCCACCAGGGCCGAGACGGCGGCCGCTTGCAACCCGCCCAGCACGATGGTGCGGCGGGTGAGCAGCCTCTGTCGTTCGGCGTCGCGGTCGAAAGCGGACAGCATGGCGGGTCAGCTCAGGAAGGCGCGGTGGAGCCGCATGAGGACCCATGCCGGCAGGGGGAAGATAGCAATCGCGAGCAGCGCCTGGAAGCCGGCCGGCTTGAAACCGACCAGCGTCACCTGGGACAGGGAGTAGACCGCCCACTGGATGACGGCCGCCGCCGCCGCGATCATGGCGAAACCGCTCCACATCAGCAGGAAGGAGTTGCCGAGGAAGAAGCGGCGCTGCGTCAGCACGACCCAGTAGGCGATGACGAAGACCAGCGCCGACAGGCCGACCGGCAGCCCCGTCAGCAGGTCCTGGAGCACGCCCAGGACGAAGACGACGCTGGGCCGCAGCAGGTCCGGCCGGTGGATCGCCCAGTAGAAGACGGAGATCAGCGTCAGCGGCGGCGCCACCATGCCCAGGCCGGGCACGTGCGTGGGCGCCATGGCCACCAGCATCAGCAGCACGGTGACGGCGAAGGGCAGCAGGTTGCGCCCGGTATGATCCAGCTTCTGCCAGATGCCGACGGCCATGGCCGCGGCCTCCCCTTACTTCATCGCGCCGGGCTGCGCGGCCTCGGCGGCGAGACCACCGGGAATGCCGAAATCCACCAGCTGCACATGCTCCAGCCGGGCGAGGTCGACCATCGGCACCACGCGGACCTGCCCCTGGTCGACCTGGGCCATGCCCACCGGCAGGCCGGGCGGGAACAGCCCGCCATGACCGGAGGTGAAGATGCGCTCACCCGCCGTCACCTCCACGCCGCGCGGCAGATACATGAGACGCGGCCGGTCGGAGTTGTCGCCGCTGAGCATGGCGCGCTGGCGGCTGGTCTCCAGCACCACGGGGATGCGGGCGTTGAGGTCGGTGATCAGCAGGATGCGCGAGGACCATTCGCCCACCTGCACGACGCGCCCCACCAGCCCCTGCCCGGCCATCGCGGCCTGCCCCCGCTTGACCCCGTCGCGCCGGCCGGCGGTGACCACGAGGGTGCGGACGAAGGCGCCGCCGGGATCGGCGATCACGCGGGCGGTGATGAAGGAGGAGGCGGGATCGGGCTTGTAGGCGAGGAGCGAACGGAGGGAGCCGTTCTCCGCCTCCAGCCGCAAGGCCACCTGCTGCCACTGCTGCAGCCGGGCGTTCTCCTCCCGCAGGCGCTGGTTCTCGGCGTGCAGCTCGACGAGCTGGCGGCCGTATTCGATCACGTTGGCGACCGTGGCGGCCGGGCGGGAGAAGGCGTCGAGGATGGGGGCCACCGCGTCGGTCACCCGGGCGCGGGCCTGGTCGACCAGGACCGGATCCATGCGGCCGACCATCATCAGGGCGATGGCGACGAAGATGAGGAGCAGAAAATAGAAGCGCTGGACCAGCGCCCAGACGGGAGCCGCGATCCGGACGACGCTGCCGCTGTTGCGCCCCTTCAATTCCCCGCTCCGACACGCCGGAGTAATTGGATGAAATCCGCCCTGCCCGAACGAATTTCGACGATAGTATTACCCGATTCGCGCGACTCAGTACATAGAGATGAGCACGTTTTTCAGCGTTTTCATCTCTTCGAGCGCGCGACCGGTGCCGAGCGCCACGCAGGACAGCGGATCGTCCGCGATGGACACCGGCAGGCCGGTCGCGTGGCGCAGCACATAGTCGAGGTTCGACAGCAGCGCCCCGCCACCCGTGAGCACGATGCCCTTGTCCACGATGTCGGCCGCCAGTTCCGGGGCCGTATGCTCCAGCGCCACCTTCACCGCCTCGATGATCTGGCTCACCGGCTCCGCCAGGGATTCGGCGATCTGGCGCTCGCTGATGATGAGTTCCTTGGGCACGCCGTTCATCAGGTCGCGGCCCTTGATCTCCATCACGCGGCCCTCGCCATCCTCCGGCGGGCAGGCGGACCCGATCTCCTTCTTGATCCGCTCGGCGGAGCCTTCACCGACCAGAAGGTTATGGTGCCGCCTGATATATCCGATGATCGCCTCGTCCATCTTGTCGCCGCCGACCCGAACGGACCGAGAGTAGACGATCCCGCCCAGGGACAGCACGGCCACTTCGGTGGTGCCGCCGCCGATGTCGACCACCATGTTGGAGGTAGGCTCCTGAATGGGCAGGTTGGCACCGATGGCTGCCGCCATGGGCTCCTCG
>JAJUIU010000097.1 GCA_029267445.1 Rhodospirillaceae bacterium | reverse complement strand
GCCAGCGGCAGCCGCGTGGCGCCGGCGGGTTCGCCGCGCAGCAGGGCCGCATCCTCCGGCAGGCCGAAGGCGAGCAGGGCGGCCGCCAGGGCGCGCACGGCCGCGTCCGATCCCTCCAGCCCGATCACGGCCCGGCCACGGCGGGCCAGCGTCAGGGCGGGGCGGATGAATTCCGGCAGATGGGCGAGGGTGAGGGTGTCCGGGGCCGGAATGACGGCGGCGGCATGGGTCTGCGACGGCGTGGAAGGCGACATGGTCCTGGTCCTCTCTGGCGTTGCGGCCGGGAGGGCGGAGGACGGTGACCTGTCAGGCTCGGGAGCTTCGAGACCGCGACCTGGACCACCGACTTCCGCCGGCGGCCCTTGGTTCCTGATCTCTTAGGAGATGCGCGAACGGTGGGCCGCCATGTCGGTGGTCCACCAATAAAACGACTGGAATGCAAAGGGGCGAAGCATCCGCGCGCAACTCCGTTTCACGGCATGATGCGTAGCACGCGCCCTGGTGCGGCGCAACAGCGCCGAAGGGCGATGGGGCGGCGCGGGGCCGGCTCAGTCGCCGACCCAGGCCTTGCCCTGGCCCGCGTTGCGGACGTTGGACTTGCCCGTGTGCCGCGCGACATGGACCGTGCCCGTGCCGTCGGCGAGGACGACCGGATCGTGGGCCACCCCGTCGAAGTGGAATTCGCCCGATCCGGTGACCGCCACCCGCAGCGGGTCCGCCCGGCCGTCGCCGATCCTGACGGTGCCGGCGCCGAGGAAGGCCGTGTTCACCGGCCCGTCCACCCGGTCGACATTGACCTCCCCCTGCCCGTGGATGGACAGGGTGAGGCCGGCCGTGCGGCCGAGGGTCACGTTGCCGGTGCCGGGGATGCCCACATAGGTGTCGCCGGCGCGGTCGACCGTCAGCTCGCCGGAGCCGAACGCGGAGAAGCGCAGGGGACCGTCCACCCGGCCGATGGTGACGTCGCCCGTCTCATGCACCGTCACGCTGGCGGAGCGGACCGCGTCGGCGGTGACGCTGCCGCGCAGCAGCTCCACGGACAGGTCCCCAAGCTCCCGCCCGCCGATGGTGACGTCGCCGGTCAGGGCGGCGAGCGTGAGGTCGGCCCCGTGGGGCACCAGGACGCGCAGCTCGACCGGCGGGGCGCCGTCACCGCCGCCGACGATGGTGAGGCGGCCGTCGGCCACGCTGGTGCGCAGGGCGTTGGCGTTGCTCTCCACCTCGATGCGGACGTTGTCGCGGCGGCCGACCTCGATGGTGACGTCGCCGTTGATCTGCACCAGCCGCAGGGCGCGCGCGTCGAAGTTGGCGGCCAGCGCGCCGCCGCCGTCGGCGGGCGCGCTCGCCTGCATCCGGGACCGCAGCGCCGCCACCTCGTCGCGCCGACGCTGGGCCTCCATCCGGGCGGCCTCCGCCTGTTCGCGCAGGGTCTGGGCGACCGTGCGGGCGATCTCCGCATGGTCCACGCCGCGCAGGGCCTCCTCGACCGTGCGGGCGATCTCCGCATGGTCGATGCCGCGCATGGCCTCCTCCACCGTGCGGGCGATCTCCGCCGGGTCGACGGTGGCGCCGGGCGGCAGCGGTGCCAGGGGGGCGAAGGGCGCCACCGGCGGGATGGGGGGAATCGGCGGGACGCGCCCCTCGAAGCTGACATGGGTGCGGACCTTCACACCCGACTCCGCCAGCGGGTCGCCCAGCAGGGCGGAGCCCGCCACGACGGCGACGGTTACGGCCAAGGCGGCGATGCCGCCCATGGGAATTCCGGGGGTCAGCCGCGGGCGGGCGGCAGGGCTGTAGCTGCTGTTCATCGGGCTGGACCTGCGCATGACCTGATCCGTATCCGCCCATTCTACCCCGCCCGGCCCGCCTGTCGCGGGCCGTGACACGGCGGTTACAATTTTTCAGGCGCCGCCGCCCGGAGACCCCTCAGACGTGGATGCCCAGCCGGGGCAGCAGCCAGAGGGTGAGCAGGTAGAGCGCCACGGTCAGCAGGCAGGCCAGCCCCAGCGCCGGCCAGAAGCCCATCCCCTGGCGCAGCATCCAGGGTAGGGCCAGGAACATCGGCAGGGTCGGCAGCACCAGCCAGAAGGTCGCCTGCGCGTGGCCGGCGACGCGTTCGGGATCGCCGGTGTCGCGCCAGAGCCAGACCATGGCCAGGATGGAGACCAGCGGCAGGGAGACGATCAGCGCGCCAAGACCGGGGCTGCGGCGCGCCACCTCCGACACGACGGCGATGATCAGGCCGGACAGCAGCGCCTTGGCGACGAGGTAGAGCATCGCCCCGGCCCCTCCCTCACGCCGCCGCCCGCCCCCGGCGCTTGCGGATCAGCTCCATGATCTCGGCGGCGGCCTGGGGGATGTGGGTGCCGGGCCCGTAGATGGCGGCCGCACCCGCCTGCAGCAGCATGTCGTAATCCTGGGGCGGGATCACACCACCGCAGACCACCAGGATGTCGCCCGCGCCCTCCGCCTTCAGCGCGGCGATCAGGGCCGGCACCAAGGTCTTGTGCCCCGCCGCCTGGGAGCTGACGCCGACCACGTGGACGTCGTTCTCCACGGCCTGGCGGGCCGCCTCCTCCGGCGTCTGGAACAGCGGGCCGACATCCACGTCGAAGCCGATGTCGGCGAAGGCGGTGGCGATCACCTTGGCCCCCCGGTCGTGCCCGTCCTGGCCCAGCTTGCAGACCAGCATGCGCGGGCGCCGGCCTTCGGCTTCTGCGAACGCCGCCACCGCCTCCCGGATCCTGGCGAAGCCCTCGTCCCCCTCGTAAGCCGCTCCGTACACGCCCGACACGCTCCTGATCACCGCGCGGTGGCGGGTGAAGACCTGCTCCAGCGCATCCGAAATCTCGCCCACCGTGGCCCGCGCCCGGGCCGCCGCGACCGACAGCTCCAGGAGGTTGCCGGTCTTCTCCCCCGCCGCCCTGGTCAGCGCGGCCAGGGCGGCGCGCACCGCGCCCTCGTCCCGCGTGGCGCGCACCCGGTTCAGCCGCGCGATCTGGGATTCGCGCACGGCCGTGTTGTCGATGTCCAGCACCTCCACGCGCTCGGGGTTGGCCGGGCGGTACTTGTTGACGCCGACGATCACCTCCTCGCCCCGGTCGATGCGGGCCTGACGGCGGGCGGCGGCCTCCTCGATCATCAGCTTGGGAAGGCCCGATTCGACCGCCTTGGTCATGCCGCCCATGCCCTCCACCTGGTCGATCAGCTTCATCGCCTCGGCGGCGAGGCTGTGGGTCAGGTGCTCCACGTAGAAGCTGCCGCCCAGCGGGTCCACGACCTTGGGGATGCCCGTCTCCTCCGCCAGGATGAGCTGGGTGTTGCGGGCGATGCGGGCGGAGAACGGCGTCGGCAGGCCCAGCGCCTCGTCGAAGCTGTTGGTGTGCAGGCTCTGCGTGCCGCCCAGCACGGCGGCCATCGCCTCGATCGTGGTGCGGATGATGTTGTTGTAGGGGTCCTGCTCCGTCAGCGAGACGCCGGAGGTCTGGCAGTGGGTGCGCAGCGCCAGGCTGCGCGGGTCCTTGGGCTGGAAATGGTGCTGCATCAGCCGGGCCCAGAGCAGCCGGGCGGCGCGCAGCTTCGCCACCTCCATGAAGAAGTTCATGCCGATGCAGAAGAAGAAGCTCAGGCGCGGCGCGAACTGGTCCACCTTCAGGCCCTTGGCCATGGCCGCGCGCACATACTCCAGCCCGTCGGCCAGGGTGAAGGCCAGCTCCTGCACCGCCGTCGCCCCCGCCTCCTGCATGTGGTAGCCGGAGATCGAGATGGAGTTGAACTTCGGCATGTGCCGGGCGGTGTGCTCGATGATGTCGGCCACGATCCGCATGCTGGGTTCGGGCGGGTAGATGTAGGTGTTCCGGACCATGAACTCCTTCAGGATGTCGTTCTGGATGGTCCCGGACAGCTTGTCGGGCGACACCCCCTGCTCCTCCGCCGCGACGATGTACATGGCCATCACGGGCAGGACCGCGCCGTTCATGGTCATGGACACGCTCATGCGGTCCAGCGGGATGCCGTCGAAGAGGATCCTCATGTCCTCCACGCTGTCGATGGCGACACCGGCCTTGCCCACGTCGCCCACCACTCGCGGGTGGTCGCTGTCATAGCCCCGGTGGGTGGCGAGGTCGAAGGCCACCGACAGGCCCATCTGACCCGCCTTCAGGTTCGCCTTGTAGAAGGCGTTCGACTCCTCAGCCGTGGAGAAGCCTGCATACTGGCGTATGGTCCACGGCTTTACGGCGAACATCGTGGCGCGAGGGCCGCGCGTGAAGGGAGGAAAACCGGGCAGCGTGGAAGTTTCCAGCGCCTCCAGGTCTGCGGACGTGTAGAGGGGCTTGACGACGAGACCTTCCGGAGTCACCCAATTCAGAGTATCGGGCGATTCGCCGCCGATGTCTTTCGCGGCCAGTTCTTGCCAATCTGCGGAGGTCTTCGGCGGAAAGATGCTCATGGCCTGCTGCCCCGGTTCGCCCGCGGAACGGGACCGCCGCCGTCCGGCGGCCGGGCCCGCGAAGGGCCAGCACTATAGTCCCCGCCCCCGCCCCTGTCACGAATGCCGGCCGCGAAACGGTCGAATGCAAACAATTCTATGCTTTTCCACCCTAAGGATTGTATCCTACAAGTGAAGGCATTACTTATCGGTTGACACGCACCGGCCCTCCTCGCCGGCAACTTCGGACAGAGTCATGGCAGCACGGCGTCGCCCCGCGGTCGATGGAAGCAAGGCCCCCAAGAGCCTCCGCCCCCTGTGTCGCAACGTCACCATCGGTGGCCGCCGCACCAGCGTGCGGATGGAGCCCGTGCTGTGGGACTGCCTGACGGACATCTGCCGGCGCGAGGTGCGGCCGCTGAACGACGTGGTCACACTGATCGACGGGCGGCGCGGCGACAGCTCGCTGACGGCGGCGCTGCGCGTGTTCATCCTGGCCTATTACCGGGAGGCGGCGCGCAGCCAGCCGGCTCCGACCGCCCACGCCCAGGGCTTCGCCGAGGAGCAGGCGCCGCTGTCCAGCACCTTCGACGACGCCATGCGGGTGTTCACCGGCGACCCCTGAACCGGTCGCCACGTCGCATCACCAGACGAAGCGCGGCACCGCCCAGGTGGGCGGATGGGACGCGGCGGCCGTGACCTCCGTCAACCGGGCCGGGTCCGGATGGTCGCCCCAGGCGGTCCCCAGCTCCTCCCGGTGGATGCCGCCGGTGACGAGCATGCTGTCGATCCCGGCGGCGGCGGCCCCGGCCACGTCGGTGCGCAGGCTGTCACCCACCCCACAGACCCGGCCCGGCGCCAGCCCGCCCAGCAGGTCGAAGCATCGGCGGTAGACCGGCGCGTGGGGCTTGCCGTGGTAAGCCACGTCGCCGCCCAGTTCCGCGTAGCGGCGGGCCAGCTCCCCGGCGCAGATCACCAGCTTCTCCCCAACCACCACCACGAGGTCCGGGTTGGCGCAGACCATGGGCAGGCGCCGGGCGGCGCAGGCCTGGAGCACGTCCTCGTAATCGGCCAGGGTCTCGTCGAAATCGTCGATGCCCGTGTTCAGCACGAAGTCGGCCGCGTCGGGCGTGTCCACCTTCGTGCGGCCGGACAGGCCCTCGTAGACGTCGTTGTCGCGCGGCGGGCCGATATGGAACAGCCGGGGGCCCAGGGCGGCGTGCCAGGCGTCCGGCGGGTCCTTCAGGGCCAGATGCGTGGCCTCGCCGGAGGTGAGCAGCGCGTCGTAGAGGTCGGCCGTCAGCCCCATGCCGTCCAGCTTGGCGCGCGTGCTGGCCAGCCGCCGGGGCGCGTTCGACAGCAGGCAGAGCCGCTTTCCGGCGGCCTTCAGTTCGCGCAGGCAATCCGCCGCCCCCGGATACGCCCGCACCCCGTCATGCAGCACCCCCCAGAGATCCAGGATGAAGCCGTCATAGCGGTCTGCGATCTTGCGGAGACCGTGGAGCAGGGGCGTGGGCATGGGGGGAACGTCCGACGGGAGAGGGTAAGTCGCAGCGTCCTTGCTACCCCGCCCCTGGCAGCAGGTGCAACCGCAGGCAAGCCCGCGCGTCTCACACGGGAGCGCCGTAAGGCACCACCCGGGGTTGGCCCTCATACTCCACACGCAGGCCCTTGAACGTGTTCGGCCTGTGCTTCAGCAGGCTGCCGGCGCTGGGGCTCAGGCGCACAAGCAGGTATTCCCCCGCTCCCGTCCGCTGGCGCATGACATAGGCCGCGCCCGGCGGAAGGCCGAGAGCGTCCAGCAGTTCGCGCGCCAACTCCGGTGTCGCCTTAACCATGTCCAAGGCTTCCGTCCATCGCCGCCAGCCCGACACCGGACGACCACGTCCGTCGTTCGAAGCAAGCTCAGACCACGTTATGCCCGGAAACGAGTCCGACGTCGAACCGTTCCAAAATCGGCCTCAACGGAAGCATATAGGATTCGTTCGGTGCCCTGCCAGCGAAGACCAATCCGATCGCCTTGCGCTCGTCCGCCTCGCCGGTAACGACCAATGAGCCCGAATCCCCCGGCAGCGAGAATGGTCCGCCATGTCCGCGAATGAGAAACACCGGTTCGAAGTAGACCAAGCCGGAGAAATGAACCTCCTCCTCCGGGCCATGATAGGTGACATCGTTGAAGCCGACCGGAAAGGCGCCGGCGATCTGGGCCTCGATGCGGCCCTTGGTATGGCCCGTGGTACGGCCGACCTTTTCGACTTCGATATCCTCCTCCGGATCGGCGACCTCCGTCGGGGTGTCGTAGAACGACCCCTGCATCGACGTGACCCGCGACGGATCGCCGATACGGAACAGTGCCGCGTCCGTGTTCTGCCGATGGTCGACAACGGAAGGTTCCCCCTGGCGCATCGGGATAACCGCATGATGATGGCCGATCACCATGGGATCCAACCCGCCGGCCATGACATCCAGGATTCCCGGTCCGCTGACCGGGAGGCCAACGCGCGAATTGTTGCAGCCGCCGGTGACATGGTTGTTGGTTAGGCCGAACAACCCTGACCCGTCGTTCGGGGCGACCAGCGCGCCGAAGGTTCCCGCGTTGCGATTGTTCGCCGGGCTGATCGACGACCCGCATGCGTAGGCGCCTGCGGCGGTCCGTGTCAGAGGCGAGCCACCGAACAGGGCGGGAAGCACTTCGCGCCCGATGGAGAGCGGCTTCAAAGGCTTGTATTCCACCGACAGACCGCCGGGCAGTTCCGTCGGCAGTTGCTTGCGGTCCCGTGCCGACATGGGCTTCGCGGTGTAGACGAACACCGTGCGGCGCCGGTCATTGAACCCGAATGCGGTGATGGCCTGGCTTGCGAACCTGTCCAGGGGAATGCCGCCCTGCGCGCCTGATACGAAGTTCGCCGCACGGACCCCGCCGCCATCGGCGGCCGCGACGGAGGTCAAGCCTGTTCCGGCGCCACGCAACAAGCCCCGTTCCGCAGCGAACATGCGTAACGCCGTCGCCGCGTTGCGAGCGGCGGCACCACCCTGAACGGCTGCGGCCACCATCCGAAATCCCCTATATCGATAGAATGTCGAATATCGGCGCCACACTATCGCTATTTGGGGTGTTCCGTCCATGATCCACTACTGGACCGCACCTCACGCCCCCTGGCGCTTGGCGAGGCGGGGTTCGCCGAAGAGGAAGCCCTGGCCGAAGTCGATGTAGAGGTCGAGCAGCTCCAGAAGCTGCTTGTCGGTCTCGATCTTCTCGGCGATCAGGTCGATGGCGTTGCGGTCGAGCAGGCGCTTCAGCTCCCGCACCTTGTCGGGTGTGGCGAAGCGGCCGTCGGGGTCGAGCAGGCGGGCGGCGTCCAGCTTGACGTAGCGGATCTCGTGCCGGGCCATCTCGTCCCAGTCAATGTCGAGCCGGTCCACCTGGTCCATGGAGAAGCGGAAGCCCAGGCGGCGCAGCCCGTCCAGGAACCCGGTGGCGAACGCCCCGCCCTCCATCAGGTCGGCCTGGCCCAGCTCGAACACCAGCTTGGTGACGAGGTTCGGGTGCTGGCCCATGAAGCCCACGAACTCCCGCATGAAGGCGGCGTCGTTCAGCGTGGCGGCGGAGATGTTGCAGAAGAAGCCCACATTCTGGTGCCGCTTCTCCGTCTCGCGGATGAGCTGGACGCAGCGGAACAGCAGCATGTTGTCGATGGCGGCGATCAGCCCCGCCTCCTCCGCCACGGCGAGGTAGCGGTCGGGCGTCAGGTGGCTGCCGTCCTCCCCCCGGATGCGGGAGAAGACCTCGTAATAGCGGTGCTTGCGCTGGGGCAGGCTGACCACCGGCTGGAGGAAGATGTCCACCCGGTCGGCGCGCAGGGCCTGCCGGATCTGGTTCAGCACCGCCTCGCTGTCGCGCGACCGTTCGGGGATCACGGCGGTGAGCGGCCGGGGCGGGGCCTTCTCCCCGAACAGTGGCAGGGTGGCGGGCTCGGCCAGACGCGGTGCGGCCGGCGCGTCCAGCCCCGGTTCTGCGAGCGCCGGTTCGGGCGGTGCTGGCGCCCGCCCGGGCCTTTGCGGCGGCGCCGGGGCGGGGGGCGGCGGTTCGGCCGGGAGCTGGCCGGCCAGCCGCTCCAGCATCCGCGCCTCCGACATCACGGCCCCCACCTCTCCGGACCGGGCGGGGTGGCCGGACATGCCCAGCAGATCCTCCAGCCGGGTGACGGCCTGGGTCAGGCGCTCCACCTCCCGCTGGAGGTGGCGGGTGCGGCGGAGCAGCGACTCGCGCTCCTCCCCCCGGGCCCAGAACTCATGCAGCAGCCCGCCGAACACCAGCGCCACCAGCCCGAACAGCACGCCCGTGTGGGTGTCCATCCCCGCCACCGAGAGCGGCAGCGTGAGCGCCAGGGCCAGGGCCAGCGTGACATAGGCGGCGGCGAAGACGATGTGACGAAGCCAGCGCATGGACCCTTGCCCCATCCCGGACGTCCGGCCGGGGTACCCCGGCCGATACCCCAAGCTGACCGGGACGGGGGGCGAGGTCAACGGGGGAGAAAAGGGGCGGCCGGGATGCGGCCTCGCCCTTCGACAGGCTCAGGGTGAGGCCGAGTGATGGACCGGGGCCGGATGCGATGGCCTCGCCCTTGGAGGGCTCTCCGGTCCCGCATGCGGCCTCGCCCTAGTCACCTTCGGCGTCCGCTGAAGCGACGACAGGCTCAGGAAGAGGCCGAACGTGCGAGCGTCGAAGTGAATCGTCGGGAAGCATTTCAGTAGCCCTCACCCTGAGCCTGTCGAAGGGCGAGGGCGGCAGCCTTGGCGGTCAGCCCCGGCCCGCCGTTCCCACCGCGTCGGCCACATGCGCGAAGCCGTCACGCTTCAGCAGGGCGGCGAGGTCGTCCTTGATGCGGCGGACCAGGGCGGGGCCTTCATAGGCGAGCGCGGTGTAGAGCTGCACCAGGGCGGCGCCGGCGCGGATCTTGGTGTAGGCGTCGGCCCCCGAGGACACGCCACCCACGCCCACAAGCGGCACCCTGCCGCCCAGCAGGGCGTGGAATTCCGCCAGCACGCGGGTGGAGGGTTCGAACAGGGGGCGGCCGGACAGGCCACC
This sequence comes from Rhodospirillaceae bacterium, assembly GCA_029267445.1. GTDB lineage: Bacteria > Pseudomonadota > Alphaproteobacteria > Azospirillales > Azospirillaceae > JAJUIU01. Next base: position 4,430 of record JAJUIU010000097.1, on the reverse strand, counting down.
GGCCTGGGCCGCGAGGTCGGGCGGGATGTCGGCCGGGCGGGCCAGCGTGGTGTTGGAGACGATCAGCCCGTCGATGCCACTGTCCAGCACCACGGCGGCGATGTCCGCCTTGTCGGCGTCGGTCAGGTCCGGCGCCACCTTGAGCAGCAGGGGCGGGCGGCGGGGGCCGGCGGCCGCGCGCGCCTCCAGGCAGCGGGCGAGCAGGGCGGCCAGCGCCTCCTTCGACTGCAGCGTGCGCAGGCCGGGCGTGTTGGGCGAGGAGACGTTGACGACCAGATAGTCGGCCAGCGGCGTCAGGCGGCGGATGCCCAGCGCGTAGTCGGCGGCGGCATCCTCCGTCTCCTTGTTCTTGCCGACATTGGCGCCGACGATGCCGGGCCAGCCGAGGCCGCGCAGATCCTCCAGCCGCCGGGCGAATTCCTCCAGCCCGTTGTTGTTGAAGCCGAAACGGTTGATGACCGCACCGGCGTCCGGCACCCGGAACAGGCGGGGGCGGGGATTGCCCGGCTGCGGCCGGGGGGTGACCGTGCCCGCCTCCACGAAGCCGAAGCCCACCTTCAGCATGGCGGCCGGGACCTGGGCGTTCTTGTCGAACCCGGCGGCGAGGCCGATGGGGTTGGGGAAGTCCAGCCCGAACACGGAGGTGCGCAGCACCGGATCGTCCGGCCGCGTGTCGGTGGGCCCGAGACCGAGGCCGAGGGACAGGATCATCAGGTCGTGCGCGCGTTCGGGATCGAGGCGGAGCAGCAGCGGCCGGGCCAGCGGGTAAAGGTCGACCAAGGCGCCTCTCAGCTCATCGGTTCGGCCGGGGGAACGGCATGCGGCGGCAGCACCGGCACCCCGTCGAGGCCGAGCGGCAGCGGGTCCACCCGCAGCACGGCGTCGATCGGCAGCTCGCCGTAGAGATGCGGGAAAAGCTGCCCGCCGCGCGACGGCTCCCACTTGAGCGCGGGGCCCAGGCGGTCCGGGTCGACGGTCAGCAGCACAAGGCCGGGCTGCCCGGCACGGTGCTTGGCCGCACTGCCCGGAAGCTGGGCGGCGCTGGAGAAATGGATGAAGCCGTCGGCCTTGTCCTGGGACGAGCCCGCGTAGCGGCCGGAGACCTGCGCCTCCGCCCATTCGGCGGCGCGGCACATGTGGAAGATGGGTTCGCTCATGGCGCCGGACCCTAGCCCAAGGGCGCGCCGCTGACCAGTGGCGGCGCCGGGGTCGGGGCCGCCGCGGACTCGCAAATTGCGAACAGCGGCGGGCGGGATCGTTTCCGCAATGCGAAGAAGGCCCGCGTTTCCCCTGGCGGGACGAATTCTTCGCCTGCGAGGGATCGAGGATTTCCGCGCCGACGGCGGCGTTAACGCATTTCTCATCCCGATGGCACCAGCTTTGCGGTTCCCGCCGCCACCTTTCGAGTGGGAGTGCAAAGGCGATGAGCAGGATTACGGCGGGTGCGACGGTGCGCCTGCAGCCGGGCGACAAGGGCATGGACGTGGTCAGCGACCGGCTTGAGACCGCCCTGGAGATGGTGGACACGATGGCGGGCACGGGCCTGACGGCCGTGCCGGTGAAGCCGACGACGGAGATGCTGCTGGCCGGATCGCGCGCCGGCGGTGTGGGCGTGGAAACCGTGTGGACGATCTACATGGCCATGCTGCGGGCGATCGACTGAGACGACGGATCCAGGCCGGTCATCAGACCCGGCACTCAGACATGGAACACCAGCCCGCCCACGGTCGCGCACGGCGCCAGACCGTCCGCCCAGGCGGGGTTCTCCCCCGCCGGATGCAGGCGGGTCGCACCCAGAGTGGGATCTGCGATCTGGCCGGCGAGCGCCCGGCGGGCGATGCGCAGGGCCACCGCGAACAGCGGGTCGGCGGAGCTGACGCGGGCCGCACCGTCCGCCGGCAGGAACTCCGCCCGCACGAGGGCCGGCAGCGGCAGGGCCGAGGCCGCCGCGCGGCGGTTCAGCACGCAGCAGGCCACCGCCTCCATCGCCCGCACGCTGTCGGTGCGGGCGTGGTGCCAGACGGCGCAGGCGAGGGCGTCGACCGCGTCGTCGAAGCCGGTGGCGGGGGTGCTGGCCGGCCGGTCGGGGGCGAGGCGGGGGCGGGAGAGGACGGGAGCGTTCATTCCGCCGCCCCCCGGTTCTGCCCGGCGCGGCCGGCGTCCAGCTTGCCCTCGATCCGCAGAAGATGGTCGGTCAGGCGCCGCTCCACCTCCCGCAGCATCTGGAGCGAGGCGTAGCTCTTGGCCACCTCCAGCTTGTAGGCGGCCAGCGCCTCGCGGAGCTGGGTCGCGGTCGTTTCGATCCCGGAACGCAGTGCGTCGATGGCGAGGTCCCCCTCCTTGCGGACGCGGAGGATCAGCCAGAACAGGCCGGCCAGCGCCGGCAGCTCGATCGCCGTGATCCACCAGATCACGTCGATGCCCGTGGTGTTGGTCATGGGGTGTCTCCCGAGAGGATGTCTCGTGCTTGTGGGGGGGGCGGATGGAAGGGCGGGTTTCAACACGGAGGCACGGAGGCGCGGAGGTTCCGAAGGTGGTCCCGAACCGTTCGGCGAAGCCGGGATCGGGGTGGATGCGCCTTCGGCGCGGGTGAACACCAAGGACACCAAACGCACCAAGGCCGTGGAGCGGTGGCGCCAGCCTGGCGCACTGCCTTGGTGTCCTTGGTGCCATTGGTGTTTCGATTCCAGCGCCTTCGGCGCGGTGGTGCTGGAGCGAGGGGTCCATGGCCTCCGTGTCTCCGTGTTGAAGGGGCTTGTCATCAAGGATCGAACTCGGTCGGCACCGTCACCGGCGCGGCCGGGTGCCAGACGGGGACGGGGGTGCCGCCGGGGCGCGGGGGCAGGCGGACGGGGTCGGCCAGCAGGCAGCCGGCCACGGCGTCCAACCCGTCGTCCCTGGCCTTGCCCTTGCCGTCGGGGCGCCAGTCGCGCATCTCGGCCACGAAGGCGGTATCCCAGACGTCGCGGTGGGCGTAGAGGGCGCCGGCGGCCAGCCGCGCGTCGAACGCCTCCAGGATGCGCAGATGCTTGGGCCGGGAGCTGCTGACCGCGATGACGGCCGTTGGCAGCCCGGCCGCCCGCAGTTCCTGGCGCAGCAGGCCAGGCAGGAACCCACCCAGCCCGTTCGTCTCCAGATGCACGGCGGGGACGTGGAGGTCCGCCAGGATGGCGGCCACCTGCCGGCACTGGTCGCGCGCCGCGTCGTCGCCCGCCCCGCCGGAGAGCCAAGCCACACGGTGGATCCAGGCCTGCCCCTCCGCATCGCCGAAGACGACGGCGAGGACCGAGCCGTCGCCAGCCCCGGCGCCCGCACCCAATGCGGGGTCCCACCAGGCGCGGGCAGAGACCATGCGCACCCCGCCGATGGAGAGCAGCGCCCGGCCCCCCGCCTCCCGATACGTCACAGGGGCGTCGTAGGGCCGCAGCCGGTCGGGGTCCAGACGGCCGTTCACCACGGCCATCGGCGTCAGCATCATCTGGCTGGCGAAGCGCTGCGGCCCACTGCGCCGGCGGATGCGCTCGATCGTTTCGAGCGGGAAACGTTCGGGCCAGAGGGGTTTGCCGTCGGCGTCCACCACCGGAAGTTCCTCCCGCTTGAATCCGGCGAGGAAGGGTTCCGCCTCCCCCAGCTCCACCACCGGCTGGCGGGCGTAGATCGAGTGCACCGTGTGCGGCGTGCCGATGTAGAGCACGGTGCCGCCGGGGGCCAGCACATGGGCGATCTCGGCCAGACGTCGGCGCAGGTCGGCCCGCTTGGGCGGGGTGTCGCAGGTGTTGGGCACCTCCACGTCGTCGCAGATGACGAGGTCGGCATGGCTGCCGGTGAAGTTGGACGTCACCCCCTTGGCCGCCATGGACGGGTCGCGCCCCACGCGGGGCCGGTCCAGCGTGAACTGCTCCGCCCCCCACAGCTCCGTGTCGAGGGGCTTTAGGCCGGGGCAGAAGGGGTGCCGCTCGATCACCCGCTTGACCGTGCGGACCATCTTCTTGGCGAGGTTCAGGTCGGCGGCGAGGACCAGGATGCGGGTGTCGGGGTCGTGGAACAGCCGCCAGGCGCAGTAGAGCCCGACGATGGTGGACTTGCCGCTGTCGCGGAAGGCGAGCAGCAGCAGCTCCCGATCCCCGGCGGCATGGGCGCGGGCGAGGAAATCCGCCATCACGAGATGGATTTCGGGGGTCCCTTGGCCCTGCTTGCCGTTCCAGGCGTGGAGGAAATCGGGGAATCCGGCTTTCACGGCGGGCGTTCCTTATCGGGGTCGGGGAGCGGGTCGGCCTCGCCCTGCGGCCCCCGGGTCCCCGCTTTCGCGGGGAAGGCGGATTGGGAAAGCTCGGCCTCGCCCTTCGACGGGCTCAGGGTGAGGCCGAGGGGAGGGGCTGGGGCAGGGTGTGGGTCGGCCTCGCCCTTCGACGGGCTCAGGGTGAGGCCGG
>JAJUIU010000094.1 GCA_029267445.1 Rhodospirillaceae bacterium | reverse complement strand
GGGGGGGACCATGCTGTACGCCTCAGCCGTACCCCTCACCCGGTTCGCTGACGCTCACCACCCTCTCCCGCAAGGGGAGAGGGTTTACATGGCGCCTCATCGCCTGCGCCTGCTCCGCGGACTTATGGAAAGCGCGGTAGCCGGAGTTCCCCCTCTCCCCTCGCGGGAGAGGTTCCCGAGCGGAGCGAGGGGGGTGAGGGGGCGGCTCGTCGCCGATAACGGAGGCCCTGCGCATGGATGATTTCCTTCTCCGCGCGCTGGTCGGCGGGATCGGGATCGCGCTGGTGGCGGGGCCGCTGGGCTGTGTCGTGGTGTGGCGGCGGATGGCCTATTTCGGCGACACGCTGGCGCACTCGGCCCTGCTGGGGGTGGCGCTGGGCTTCCTGTTCGGGATCGGGCTGAACACCGGCGTGGTGCTGGTCTGCGTGGGCATCGCGACACTGCTGACCCTGCTGCAGGAGCGGCGCACGCTGGCGACCGACACGCTGCTTGGCATCGTCAGCCACAGCACCCTCAGCCTCGGCCTGCTGGCGCTGGCGGCGATGGAGGCGCTGCGGGTGGACCTGCTGGCCTACCTGTTCGGGGACATCCTGGCGGTGACGCCGGCGGACCTGGGCTGGATCTGGGGCGGGGGGGCGCTGGTGCTGGGCGGGCTGATCCTGATCTGGCGCCGGCTAATCGCGATGACGGTGGACGAGGACCTGGCGCGGGTGGAGGGGGTGCCGGTGCGCTGGGTGCGGCTGGGCTTCATGCTGCTGATCGCGGGCACGATCGCGCTTGCCATGAAGATCGTGGGCATCCTGCTGGTGACCAGCCTGCTGATCATCCCGGCGGCGGCGGCCCGCCGCTTCGCGCCGAACCCCGAGGCGATGGCCGTGCTGGCGGCCGCGATCGGCGCGCTGTCGGTGGCGCTTGGGCTGGGGGCGAGCCTGTACGCCGACCTGCCCAGCGGCCCCGCCGTGGTGGCGGCGGCGGCGGCCCTGTTCGTGGCCTCGCAGGTGATTGTGGGAAAATCATTATAGGGATACAACCCAAGCATTGAGCGCCATTGACGTCTGCGGTAGCCTGCAATTGCGTCAGCCTGCGAGGGCAATCATGCTAGATCTCGGCAAGGACCTTATTGGCGTTTTGACTTATTTGGCTCCGGGATACCTTGCCTTCAGCCTTTATGCGGTGGAAAAGGAGAAGGTCCGACAGGAGACTGTATTCTTTATTGCACTGATTTACGCAATAATCAGTAACGAGGTTTTTGGAGCCGCCTTCACCGCCAACAAAGAGTTTTGGGGTGACAAGTTTGCCGATCTATTGCACTTCATCGCGGCAATCATTTCCGCTATATTTATTGCAATTCTGTGGAAAACGATTTTATCTCGCTGGATAACATCAGGCCTTAGGAAGCTTGGTGTAACAAATGAGGACAATAACGGCACATGCTGGGATTATGCATTTTATAATCCAAACATATATATTACACAAATTTCAGTCACTCTTTTAAATGGATATGAGTATCGCCTAGATGACGCATACTATTACGCAAAGTTTCTCCTCCGAAATAGTTCGTCGAAGAACTTGGTGCCATATTATTTTTCGCGAGGCGACTCGCTTGCTTTTATTCCGTCAGAATTTAAGAGAGCGGGTGAGACCGAGTGGAGAAAAATCGATCCAACGCAGGAAAATGGAATCTGGGGTGTGCAGTGGATGATCTTTCCGCTCTCTCAAATTTCCGACGTGACTATAAACTGCATAGACAGTGAACACGCAGAACTATGGCTTAGCGCCCGCTAGGCTTATTACCTGGGGTCGGAGCAGGCCTTGCGTCCTGAGTAACTTTAGATGGAGTGACTGACGGTGAAGCCCCGCCTGTTACTGTTACTTTGCCCGGCGTTACAGATGGGCCTGCACCTTTTGTAACCGACACAGTGGGGGTAACCGAGGGTCGCGCGCCCTCCGTTACTGGGACCAATATAGTGGGCTTCTTGGTCATGCAGATTACCTTTCCTAGAAGTGGCGAACTACCACTCACTAGGTAATGTGACCTACCAAACGGTTCAAGGGCGCGGTCCCTAGTCCTTCAAATCCGCCCAGAGTTCCTTTACGCGGGCGAAGAAGCCTTCGGATTCGGGGTGGTGGCCGTTCTGGCCGGCCTTCTCGAACTCCTTCAGCAGGTCCTGCTGCTTCTTCGTCAGGTTCACCGGTGTTTCCACCATCACCTGGATGTAGAGGTCGCCGCGGGCGGGGCTGCGCAACACGCTCATGCCCTTGCCCTTGAGGCGGAACTGGGCGCCCGACTGGGTGCCGGCCGGGATGTTGATCTTGGCCCGGCTGCCGTCGATGGTCGGCACCTCCACCGTGCCGCCCAGCGCGGCCGTGGTCATCGGGATCGGCGCCCGGCACTGGAGGTTCGCCCCGTCGCGCTGGAAGAAGCGGTGGGGGGCCAGCGACAGGAAGATGTAGAGGTCGCCGGGGCTGCCGCCGCGCAGGCCGGCCTCCCCCTCGCCCGCCAGCCGGATGCGCGTGCCGTCCTCCACGCCCGCCGGGATGTTGACCTGGAGCGTCTTCTCCTTGCGGGTGCGGCCCTGGCCGCCGCAGGTGCGGCACGGGTCCTTGATGACGCGGCCGGCCCCGCCGCAGCCGGGGCAGGTGCGCTCGATGGTGAAGAAGCCCTGCTGGGCGCGCACCTTGCCGTGGCCGTGGCAGGTTGGGCAGTTGATCGGCTGGGTCCCCGCCTCCGCCCCCGACCCGTTGCAGCCCTCGCAGACGACGGAGGTGGGCACGCGCACGGTCTTGGTCGTGCCCTTGAAGGCGTCCTCCAGGTCGATCTCCAGATTGTAGCGGAGGTCCGCACCCCGGTTGGTCGCCTGTCCGGGCCGGCCGCCCCGGCCCATGAACTCCCCGAACATCTCGTCGAAGATGTCGGCGAAGCCGGCGCCGAAGTCGAATCCGGCGGCCCCGGCGCCCGCACCGGGGCCCCGGCTGCCATTCTCGAACGCGGCGTGGCCGAAGCGGTCGTAGGCGGCCCGCTTCTGGTCGTCCTTCAGGACGTCGTACGCCTCGTTGATCTCCTTGAACTTCTGCTCGGCCGCCTTGTCGCCCTGGTTGCGGTCCGGGTGGTACTGCATGGCCAGCTTGCGGTAGGCCTTCTTCAGCTCCTCCGGGCCGGAACCCTTGGCGACGCCGAGCACCTCGTAATAGTCACGCTTCGACATGGTGGCCTTCTAGCGTCCGCACGTCTTCCCGACACAGGGGACGAACCGGCCCCACCCCAGAGTGTACAAGGGCGGGGCCGGCGTCCATGGGACAATTCCCGCGTCAGGCGGACTTCTTGCGATCGTCGTCGACTTCCTCGAAGTCGGCGTCGACCACCTTGTCGCCACCCGGCTGGCCGTCGTCGGCCGTGCCCGTCGGGCCGCCGGCGTCGCCGCCGCCCGCGTCCTGGCCGGACTTGTAGAGGGCCTCGCCGATCTTCATGGAAGCCTGGGCCAGCGCCTCGGTCTTGGCCTTGATCTCGGCCGCGTCGTCGCCGTTCATCGCCGTCTTCAGATCGGCGATGGCGGACTCGGCGGCGGTCTTCTCGGCCGCACCGACCTTGCCCTCGTTCTCCTTCAGGGTCCGCTCGGTGGTGTGGATCAGGCCGTCGGCCTGGTTCCGCGCCTCCACCAGCTCGCGCCGCTTCTTGTCGTCGGCGGCGTGGGCCTCGGCGTCCTTCACCATCTTCTCGATGTCGGCGTCGCTGAGGCCGCCGGAGGCCTGGATGCGGATCACCTGCTCCTTGCCGGTGGCCTTGTCCTTGGCCGAGACGTTGACGATGCCGTTGGCGTCGATGTCGAAGGTGACCTCGATCTGCGGCACGCCGCGCGGGGCGGACGGGATGCCGACCAGGTCGAACTGGCCCAGCATCTTGTTGTCCGCCGCCATCTCGCGCTCACCCTGGAAGACGCGGATGGTGACGGCCGTCTGGTTGTCCTCGGCGGTGGAGAAGACCTGGGACTTGCGGGTCGGGATCGTGGTGTTGCGGTCGATCAGGCGGGTGAACACGCCACCCAGCGTCTCGATGCCGAGGCTGAGCGGCGTCACGTCCAGCAGCAGGACGTCTTTCACCTCGCCCTTCAGCACCGCACCCTGGATGGCCGCACCGACGGCGACCACCTCGTCCGGGTTCACGCCGCGGTGCGGCTCGCGCCCGAAGAAGCTCTTCACCGCCTCGATGACCTTGGGCATGCGGGTCATGCCGCCGACCAGGATCACCTCGTCGATCTCGCTCGCCTTCAGCCCGGCGTCCTTCAGGGCCGCCTTGCAGGGCTCGATCGTCCGCTGCACCAGATCGTCCACCAGTGCTTCGAGCTTGGCCCGGGTCAGCTTGATGTTCAGGTGCTTCGGGCCCGACTGGTCGGCCGTGATGAAGGGCAGGTTCACCTCGGTCTGCTGGGTGGACGACAGCTCGATCTTGGCCTTCTCCGCCGCCTCCTTCAGGCGCTGGAGGGCGAGCCGGTCGCCGCGCAGGTCGATGCCCTGCTCCTTTTTGAACTCGTCGGCCAGATAGTCGATGATGCGGGCGTCGAAGTCCTCACCGCCCAGGAACGTGTCGCCGTTCGTGGACTTCACCTCGAACACGCCGTCGCCGATCTCCAGCACGGAGATGTCGAAGGTGCCGCCGCCCAGGTCGTAGACCGCGATGGTGCCGCTGCCCTTCTTCTCCATGCCGTAGGCGAGTGCCGCCGCCGTCGGCTCGTTGATGATGCGCAGCACCTCGAGCCCGGCGATCTTGCCGGCGTCCTTGGTGGCCTGGCGCTGGCTGTCGTTGAAGTAGGCCGGCACGGTGATGACCGCCTGGGTCACCTTCTCGCCGAGATAGGCCTCCGCCGTCTCCTTCATCTTCTGCAGGATGAAGGCGCTGACCTCGCTGGGGCTGTACTGCTTGCCGTGGGATTCGACCCAGGCGTCGCCGTTCTTGCCGTTGACGATCCGGTAGGGGACCAGCCCCTTGTCCTTCTGGGTCAGCGGGTCGTCGTAGCGCCGGCCGATCAGGCGCTTGATCGCGAACAGCGTGTTCTCGGGGTTCGTCACCGCCTGGCGCTTGGCCGGCTGGCCGACGAGCCGCTCGCCGTTCTGCGTGAAGGCGACCCTGGAGGGGGTGGTGCGGGCACCCTCGGCGTTCTCGATGACCTTCGTCTGCGTGCCTTCCATAACGGCCACGCAGGAGTTGGTGGTGCCCAGATCGATACCGATGACCTTGCTCATTTTTCGACCTCTTCCGTTCGGCAGACACGTGGCGGCCCAGACTGCAGGCGGCACCGCCACGATCCCCCGGGTTCGTTCAAGCGGGATCGCTTCAAGGAATACGCGTTCGCGGGCGGGGTTCGGCGGGATCGCCCCGCCAGCCGCCCCGCCGGCCGCCCTGGCCGGTCGGACGCGGCAAAGCCCCCGTTCCGTGAGGAGATATAGGCGGGGGCGCCGGGCGCTGCAACCAGCCTCTGCCCCGGCGATTTTTCGTCCCTCGCCCCAGCCCCGACCCCCGGCCGCGCCGGCGCGGGCACCCGTGGATCAAGCGGGCCCCGTCCGGGGTTGTGACAGTTCGCGGACCCTGCGTGAGGCTTTCGGGCATGTGTGAAGAACTTCACGACCTGAATCGATAATTCCAACGAATTAGGGAGCACCATGGTCTGGCCAGGGCGCTTCCGCACCCCGCGCCGGCCGGGGCGGGTGTCATCCGGGGCTTCGGCCCTTCATCGGTGACCGGGGCCTCGCCTTGGGTGTTTCACCTAGCGGGCCTTGTCTGGGGGACTGAATGAGCGAGCGGCAGCGGGAGACGGCACTGGCCATCAAGCGGTGCCTGGACAGTCTGGCGGTGGACGCCCGGCGCGACCGCCTTCCGGAGCTGGCGCATTTCATCGCCCTGGCCGCCATGGCGGCGGACGAGGCCGCGAACGGCGGCGACACGGTGGCAGCACGGTCGGAGCTGCTGGCCGGGCTCACCCCCGCCGGGAACTGCTGACAGCCTTACCGGGGATCACGCCCTTTCGGATCACGCCTCTTCGGCGTTGGCGCCGACGACGGCCGCCCTGATCTCCGCCTCAAGCATGGCCAGGATGGCCTTGGCCTGCGGGGTCGCGGCGAACTCCTCCGCCATGGCGAAGGAGAACAGGGCGAGGGTGGTGCGCCCGTCCATCGTGTTGCCCCGGAGCCAGAGGTGGAAGCGCAGCTTCTCCCCGTCCTCCTCGCCATGGGTGGCGAAGCGGGCCATCACCTCCCCGTCGGGAAGCCATTCCACGCTGCCTTCGCCGACCCGGCCGTCCGGGCCATCGGCGAACTGTTCGGCCGTCTGGCGCAGGATCACCTTGGCGGCGATCTCCCCCTCGTCGCCCTCGTCCGAATGGGGGAAGGCGTGGACGGCGACGCGCAGCGTGCCGGTGCCCGGCTCCTCCCGGAAGAAGACGGCGAGGTCGCCGTCCGTGTCGGTGTGCCAGTCCCAGGGCAGCCGGAAGCGCACGAGGTCGCCATGGCCGACATTGCGCATGGTGACGCGCTCCACCGGCTCCCTCACCGGCAGGCCGGAGAACTCGATCCGCGCCGCCTCCTCCCCCAGCCGGTCGACCAGTTCGGCCAGATCCGCGTCGGGCTGGCCGACCTCCGGCACGTGGAGCTGCAGCGTCACCACCCGGACATGGTCCGGCGGGCTGAAATCGGCGACCTTCCAGACGAAGACCTGCCGGTTCGGCGGCTGGGCGACGGCATAGGCGATCCAGCGGCGGTCGCCGTCATCCTCGTCCTCGCTGGGGGCGATGCCGTGGGGCAGCACGTTCTCCCGGTCGAGATACTGGATCGCCTCGTCCGCCTTGACGCCGTAGGGGTTGCGGTAGGTGTTGAGCGAGATCAGCAGGTCCACCGGATTGTCGCCCGGCGACTGGTAGGCCAGCCCGCCGTCGTCGCGGGACAGGCGCATCCAGTCCGCCGGCACGCGCAGGGTCGCGGCGCCGCCCCGCAGGGCCACCGTGCTCCAATCCATCGTGGTGTCGGACTCGAAAACGTCTTCCCACATGACCTTTCGCCCATTGGGAACAATGACTCTAGGCATCGCCGGGGCCGGAGTCCATGCCGCACGGCGAAATCACGCCGGAAGCTCCGGACCGGGACCGGCCGTGGCAGGCCCGACGCCGGCTGGGGTCACCCAATCCGGCGCCGCCCTCCGCCGCCGATGGTTCCGGCGGGTACGCGCCGCGCTATGATGGCGGCCGGCACAGACCAGCAGGACCAGCATGCGCGATCCACGTCCCACCGACCAACCGCCCAGCGAAGGACTGGTCACGCCCCCCGTCACGCCGCCGGCGGCGGCACCGACCGGGATCGACGGCTTCCGCCTGCTGCCCGACCACCTGGACGCCGCCGCCCAGCGGGCCGTGCTGGCGGCCGTCGAAAGCATCGTGGAAGCGGCGCCCTACGACCGATTCGTGATGCCCGGATCGGGCCGCAGCTTCAGCATCGACATGACCAACGCGGGCGCCCTGGGCTGGGTGGCCGACCGGTCGAGTTACCGCTACAGCCCCACCCACCTGCGCACCGGGAGACCCTGGCCACCCATTCCGCCCATCCTCCTGGACCTGTGGCGGACGCTGACGGGGTATCCGGCCGATCCGGAATGCTGCCTGGTGAACCTGTACCGGGGGACCGGCGCCAAGCTGGGACTGCACCGGGACGAGGACGAGGAGGTGTTCGACGCGCCGATCCTGAACCTGTCCCTGGGCGACACGGCCGTGTTCCGCCTGGGCGGACGGCGCCGGACCGACCCGACCCGGGGATTCCTGGTGAAAAGCGGCACGGCCATGGTGTTCGGCGGCGAATCCCGGGTGTTCTACCACGGGGTGGACCGCATCATCCCCGGCAGCGGCACGGTGGTACCCGGCGGCGGGCGCATCAACCTGACGCTCCGCCGGGTCACGAAACCCGCCTGACGAAACGGGCCTGACGGCGGCACGGGTCCGGGGGGCCGCTGTTGGACTCCGGTGACGACACCGGAGGACCCATGCGCGCCATCGCCCTGACAGCCCTGCTGGCCCTGACCCTGTGCGGCCCGGCGGCCCTGGCGGAATCCGCCGACAGGCCGGCGGAGGCGGGCGAGAGGAAGCCGCTGGTCGGCCCGCGCCTGAAGGAATCCGGGCCGCCCGCCGCCAGCAGCGAGGCCTATACCGATCCGGCCGACGTGCTGGACCCCGCCCGGCCCGCCGGCCGGACGGAACCGCCGCCCGACGCGCGATCGGCCACGGGGGCCGCGCAGGCGACAAGCCCGACCGGGCCGATGGTGCTGCCCGCCCCGACCGAACCGGCCGCACCGGAGGACATGCGGGTGGGGGTGGATCCGCGCTGCAACGCCCTGACGGACCCGCACCGGCGCGAGCTGTGCCTTGCCGGCAGCGTCGCCGGGCAGACGAACCTGCCGCCGACGCCGAAACCGTGAGCTAGGCCTTCATCCGCCAGCCGCGCGCGTAGAGCGCGCCGGCCACGGCCCACAGCAGGGCGCAGACGGCGACCAGGATGGCGGCGGCCTGCAGGGGCGGCTGATGCTCGCCCGTGCCCAGCATGGCCCAGCGGAACCCGTCCACGGCGTAGAACATGGGGCTGGCCATCGCCACCTCCCGCAGGGGCGACGGCATGGCGTCCACCGGCGCGAAGGCGCCGGACAGGAAGGTCAGCGGCACGAAGATGAAGGTGAACCACGCGGCCATGTGGTCCCACTTGTCGCTGACGATTCCGGTCAGCACCCCGATCAGCCCCATGATCATGGCGCCCGCCCCGGCGAAGAACAGGGCCGCCAGCGGGTGCGCCACCGGCATCGGCCAGATCAGCAGGCTGACCAGCCAGATGGCGATGCCGCTGACCACGCCCGTGATGCTGGAGGACAGGGCGTAGGCGGTCACCACCTCCCTGGCACCCACCGGGGCCATGAGCTGGTCCAGCATCACCCCGTCCAGCTTGGAACCCAGGATGCTGAACCCGTTCACCTCCGCCGCGCGCAGCAGCACCGACAGCATGATCAGGCCGGGCACCAGGAAGGTGAGCACCTGGTCGCCCGCCTCCGTCCCGCGCTGCACGCCGAGGCCGAGGGCGAAGCAGGCGAAGTAGATGGCGGCCATGATCGCCGGGGCCAGCACCATCATCGCCGCCAGCTTGCGCACCCGGCGCAGCTCACGGCCCAGGAGGGTGACGAAACCCGGCCAGTGGAAGGCGGCGATGCGCCGGTTCCGGCCGGGGTCGTAAGCGCCGGCGGGCCGGGTCGACATGGTGGCTTGGGCGGCGACGTCCGGCATGGCTCAGGCCTTCAGCTTGTAGCCCGTGGTGAGCAGACGCCATGCCCAGAGCCAGAGCGCGAGGTTCACCCCCACCATCACGGCCAGCCCAGTCATCAGCGTGCCGTCGGTCTGGCCGATGAAGCCGTAGCGGAACCCGTCGATGAAATAGAAGAACGGGTTCAGATGGGCGATGAACTGGAACAGCGGCGGCACCGTCTCGATCGAATAGAAGGTGCCGGACAGGAAGGCCAGCGGCGTGACGACGAAGTTCGTCACGGCGGCCATGTGGTCGAACTTCTCCGCCCAGATGCCGCCCAGCAGGCCCAGCAGCGACAGCATCATCGCCGCCGCCACCGCGTGGAACAGGATGAACAGGGGCGCGTGCACGCCCATCGGCACGAACAGGGAGATGGCGATCGCCGTCACCAGCCCCACCATCAGGCCCCGGATGACGCCGCCGGTGACCCAGGCGGTCACCAGCTCGCCCGGCGACAGCGGCGGCATCAGCACGTCGACGATGTTGCCCTGCACCTTGGACACCAGCACGGAGGAGGAGGTGTTGGCGAAGGCGTTCTGGGCGATGGACATCATCACCAGACCGGGGCCGAGGAAGACCAGGAACGGCACATCGCCCACCGTGCGCACCACCCCGCCCAGCGCCAGCGCGAAGACGGCGTAGAACAGCAGGGTGGTCACCACCGGGGCCGCCACGGTCTGCACCCACACCTTCAGGAACCGGCGCACCTCGCGCCGCGTCAGGGTATAAAGACCGATCCAGTTGACGGCCCCGATCCGCCGGGGCATGGGAAAGCCATGGGAAGACATCGCGCGCCGCGGCTGCGTTGGAAAGGCCGGCACCATAGACCCGCCGGCTTGGTATGGGCAATGGGGGCCACGGCAATGGGGGCCAAGGCGATGGCGGTTTCGGCGATGGGGCCGCCCGCATGACGGCGCCGCCGGACCAGCGCCAGGAAAAGCGCCAGCCGCGCGGGCGCAGGCAGCCGCGCAAGGTGAGCCCCGACTACCTGGAGCGGGCGGCGCTGCATTACCTGGAACGCTACGCCAGCAGCAGCGCCAACCTGCGCCGCCTGCTGACCCGCAAGGTCGACCTGTCCGCGAAGGCGCACGGGACCGACCCGGAGGAGGGGCGGCGCTGGGTGGAGGCGCTGGTGGAGCGCTTCCGCTCCAGCGGCCTGCTGGACGACAAGGCCTATGCGGAGATGAAGGCGTCCGGGCTGCAGCGGCGCGGCGGCTCCACCCGCACCATCCGCATGAAGCTGGGGGCCAAGGGCGTGGACGCGGACCTGATCGACGCCGCGCTGGGCGGGCTGGAGGGGGCGGAAACGGGCCGCGCGGACCTCGCCGCCGCCGTCGCCTATGCCCGCCGCCGCCGGCTGGGGCCGTTCCGCGCCGAGGCCGACCGGGCGGGGCGGCGGGACAAGGATCTGGCGGCCCTGGCGCGGGCGGGGTTCGACTATGACACCGCCCGGCAGGTCGTGGACGCGGTGTCGCGCGAAGACTTAGAAGGCTAATGTTACAGCTCGTAATCATTATACCCTCGAGATTTTGTATGCGCTAATATTGTATTGTTCGTGAATTAGTTGGTGTTCTCCCGGTCATAACCCTTTAGGATTATTTCGAACCGATTGCGCGTCGGATAGAGTGGCGCGCTTTCAATGTTAATGGGTATACCCGTGCGATTGGGCGGGGATCTCACCACCAGCCGTGAATTGACGCGGCAGCGGGCGTTGGCCGAGTTCGGCACCTTCGCGCTCCGCCACGCCGACGCGCCGGACCTGTTCGACGAGGCGGTGCGGCAGATCGCCCATGCGACCCAGCTTCCCCATATCGTCATCGCGCTGCACCGCCCGGAGGAGGGGGACTTCCTCGCCGTCGCGCTGGAGGGGGTGGCCAAAGGTCCCGACGGGCCGGTGCGGCTGGACGGCGGGCCCCGGTCGGCGGCGGAGCGGGCGCGGCTGACGGCGCAGCCGGTCCTGATCCCCGACGCGCGCCAGCCGGGCGACCTCGACCTCTCCGAACCGGCGCGGCACGCGGGCCACGGCACCGTCGCCGCCGTTCCGATCCCGAAGGCCGGCAGCGTGGCCGGCGTGATCGAGATCGGCGCGCCCGATCCGCGCAGCCTGGACATCGAGGACGTCTATGTGGTGGAGGCGCTGGCCTACATGCTGGGGGCCGCACTGGCCCGCATGGAGGCGGAGGCGGAGCGCGACGCGCTGCTGGAGGTGCTGCGGGAGAGGGAGCGCCGCTACCGCTTCATGGCGGAATCGATCCCCCACATCGTCTGGACGGCGGGCGCCGACGGGACGGTCGACTATTACAACGGCCGCTGGACCGAATACACCGGCCTCAGCGTGGCGGACGGGGTCGCCGGGAAATGGTCCGAGATCATCCATCCGGACGACCAGGCCGCCACGGTGCGCGCCTGGACCGACGCCGTCACCAGAGCGGCGCCCTACGAGATCGAGCACCGCATCCGCAGGGCCGACGGCGGCTGGCGCTGGATGCTGTCGCGGGCTTGGCCGCTGCGCAACGACAAGGGTGCCGTGGTGCGCTGGTTCGGCACCGCCACCGATGTCGACGCGGAACGCCAGGTGCGCGAGGCGCTGCTGGACGCGCGCGACGCGGCGGAACGGGCGAACCGGGCGAAGTCCCGCTTCCTGGCGGCGGCCAGCCACGACCTGCGCCAGCCGCTGAACGCGGTCACCCTGCTGATGGGCGTGCTGAGGTCCCGCATCGCCGACCTGGAGGCGCTGGAGATCGTGGAGCGCATCGAAGGCTCGCTGGAGGCGATGATCGAGCTGTTCGAGGCGCTGCTCGACCTGTCGAAGCTGGAGAGCGGGGCCGTGTCGCTGGACATCCGGATGGTGCCGCTCAACGCGGTGCTGCAGCGGCTGGAGCGCGACTTCGCCCCGGCGGCGGCGGCCAAGGGGCTGCGCTTCCGCATGATGCCCACATCCGCCTGGGTGGCGACCGACGCCACCCTGCTGGAGCGGATGCTCCGCAACCTGGTCTCCAACGCGGTCCGTTACACGGAGCTGGGTGGCGTGTTGATCGGGGCGCGGGTGCGCGACGACATCGTGCATGTGGAGATCGTCGACACCGGCCCCGGCATCCCGCCGGAGCACCGTGACGAGATCTTCGACGAATTCCGCCAGCTCCACAACGAGGCGCGGGAGCGCGGCGGCGGGCATGGGCTGGGCCTCGCCATCGTGCGGCGGGCCAGCGCGCTGCTCCGCCATCCGGTCGGCCTGGACAGCCGCCTCGGCCATGGGTCGCGGTTCACGGTCACGCTGCCGCGCGTGCCGCCTGACGAAATCGCGGTCGAACGGGAGAAGGCGATGATGGCGCCCTGCGCCCCCGCCGAACACACGGTGCTGGTGATCGAGGACGACAGCCTCGTGCTCACCGCGACCAAGCTGCTGCTGGAGCAGTATGGCTGCGCCGTCGTGCCGGCCCGCACCGCGACCGAGGCGCTGGAGACGGTGGACGGCGGTCTGAGGCCCAGCGCCATCCTGGCCGATTTCCGCCTGCCCGGCGGTGTCGACGGGCTGCAGGCCATCGCCATGCTGCGGGCAAGCCTGGGCCGGGAGGTCCCGGCCGTGCTGGTCACCGGCGACGTCACCGACCAAGTGGAGCCGCGCGCCCGGTCGCAGAACGTCCACCTGCTGCGCAAGCCGGTGAAGCCGGAGGAGCTGGCCGGCCTGGTGCGCAACCCGCGCCACGACGTCTGAGTCGGCGCCTGGGCCGGCGCCTCAGCGGGTCTGGCCCGGCTGACCCCCCTCGCCATCGCCCGCGTCCCCGTCATGGCCGGGGCTGGACTGCGCCGCCTCGTCGCCGCGCCGGTCGGGGGTGGTGAACGCCTCCGGCTCCCCGCCGCCGGCCCCGCCGGACGCGGCGCGTTTGCCGCCCCGTCGCCTGGGCTCCGGCGTGGCGTCGATCAGGGTGCCCGCCTTCGCGGCGGCCTCCAGCGCGCGGGCGAGGTCCGGTGTCTCCACCTGGATATGGGCGGGCGGGGCCTTGCCCTTCTGATCGACGCCAAAATAGATCGTCTGGTGCGGGAAGGGGATTTCGATCCCCACCTCGTCGAAGCGGCGCTTCATGCGGCGGTTGAACTCCCGCCCCACGGTCCACTGCTTGATCGGCTTGGTCTTGAACCGCGCCTTGATGACCACGGCGCTGTCCAGGAAGGCGTCCACGCCCAGCACCTCCAGCGGCTCCAGGATCAGGGGCGCGAACTCCGGGTCCTTCCGCAGCTCCTCCCCCAGCTCCTTCAGCACCGCGATCACCCGGTCCACATCCTCCCGGTAGGCGATGCCCACGTCGAAGACGTAGAAGCTGAAATCCTTGGTCAGGTTGGACACGCGGGTGACCTCGCTGAACGGGATCACATGGACCGTGCCCGTCAGGTCCCGCAGCTTCAGGGTGCGGATGGAGATGCCCTCCACCAGCCCGCCCTGGCCGCCGACATTCACCACGTCGCCGACGCTGATCGTGTCCTCGAACAGGATGAACAGGCCGGTGATGACGTCCTTCACCAGCGTCTGGGACCCGAACCCGATGGCGAGGCCGACCACGCCCGCACCGGCCAGCAACGGCGCGATGTTCACCCCCAGCTCCGACAGGACGATCAGCGTCACCACCGCCAGCAGGAAGATCAGGAAGGCGTTGCGCAGCAGCGGCAGCAGGGTGCGCACGCGGGCGCTGCGCTCCACCGCCTGGCCTTCCGCGTCCTTGGCCGTCAGGTAGCGCTCGATGGCGCCGCTCACCAGCTCCCAGACGACGACCGCCAGCACCATCACCACGGCGATGGAGACGAGGCTGGCGCTGACCCGCTGGCCGGTTTCGCTCGCCAGCCAGTCGAAGGTGTCGAAGCCCCAGGCCTGCAGAACCACAATCGCGACGACGATCCACACCACCGCCTTCAGCGCCTGCCGCAGCACCGGCAGATAGCGGTTGGCCCGCGTCTCCAGCCCGGGGAACTGCTCCTTCAGCTGGGGTGCCACGGCGAAGCCGCGCGCCACGGCCCGGTCCACCCCGTGCGACAGCAGCCGCCCGGCCGTCAGCGCCAGCAGGGTCACCAGCGTCGCCCGCAGCACGAACTGGAAGCCGCCCGCGATCTCCAGCGCCCAGATCACGTAGATCGCCACGATGTAGACGATGGCCAGCACATGCCAGATGTCGGCCAGCCGCCGCCGCGCGGCGGACATGGCGCGGGCCGGGTCGCGG
>JAJUIU010000112.1 GCA_029267445.1 Rhodospirillaceae bacterium | reverse complement strand
CCAGCCAGTCCGGCCGGCTGGAGGCTCCGCCGGAGGGGCTGCCCTATGTCGGCCAGCGGGTCGAGGCCGGGCAGGTGCTGGGCTATGTCGTGCCGAGCGTCGACACGGTGGCGCGCGGCGACGTGCAGGAACGGCTGGCCGCCGTGGAGAAGGAGCTGGTCATCGCCCGTCGGCAGGTGGCGCGGCTGGACAAGCTGACCGGCGTGGTGCCGGACCGCGAGATCGAGGACGCCCGCGCCCTGCTGGCGGGGCTGGAGAAGCAGCGCGCCGCGCTGAACCCCGCCCTGATCCGGCGGGAGGAGCTGATCGCCCCCGTGTCCGGCATCCTGGCCGCCAGCACGGCCATTCCCGGCCTCGTCATCGACGACCGGGACGAGGCGGTGCTGTTCGACATCGTCGACCCGGCGAGCCTTCTGGTGGAGGCGGTCAGCTTCGACCTGAACGGGGAGGCGCCGAGCGGGGAGGCCACGGCCACCATGCCGGACGGCAAGCCCCTGCGCCTCGCCTTCAAGGGGCGCGGTCCCACCCTGCGCGAAGGGGCGGCCCCGCTGCTGTTCCGGGTGACGGAGCCGCCGCCCGGCCTCGCCATTGGCACGCCGGTGCGGGTGGAGGCGCAGGTGCCCGGCGGGGTGGAGGGCATGGCCCTTCCGCGCGAGGCCATCGTGCGCGGAGACGACGGGCTGCACCGCGTCTGGGTGCGCACCGCCCCGCAGCGGTTCGAGCCGCGCCCCGTCCGCTTCCAGACGCTGGACCCGGCCACGGTGGTGGTCACGTCGGGGCTGGAGGAGGGCGACCGGGTGGTGACCCGGGCGGCCACCCTGCTGAACCAGATCCGCTGAGGGCCGCCCGATGTTCAACCTGATCGTCGGCGCCAGCCTGCGGAACCGGCTGTTCGTGCTGGCGGCGGCGGCGCTGCTGACCGTCTACGGCGCCCTCAGCCTCGGCCGCCTGCCCATCGACGTCTTCCCGGACCTGAACCGGCCCACCGTCAACCTGATGACGGAGGCGGAGGGGCTGGCGCCGGAGGAGGTGGAGCAGCTGGTCACGGCACCCATCGAGACGGCGATGAACGGCATGCCCGGCGTGATCCGGGTGCGCAGCGTGTCGGGCGTCGGCCTCAGCATCGTTTATGTGGAGTTCGACTGGGGCACCGACATCTTCCTCAACCGCCAGCAGGTGGCGGAGCGGCTGTCCCTGATCCAGGGCCAGCTGCCGGAGGGCGTGGTGCCGCAGATGGGCCCCATCAGCAGCATCATGGGCGAAATCCTGCTGGTCGGCCTGACCAGCACCGGGGCCGACCCGATGACCATGCGGGAGGCGGCGGACTGGGTCGTGCGGCCCCGCCTTCTGGCCATCCCCGGCGTCAGCCAGGTGATCCCCATGGGCGGGCAGGTGCGGCAGTACCGCGTCGCCCCCGATCCCGGCCTGATGACCCTGATGGGCGTGTCCACCGACGAGGTGCTGGCCGCGGTGGAGCGGTTCGGCGCCAACACCGGCGGCGGGTTCATCGACCAGCGGGCGTCCGAATACCTGATCCGCAACATCGCCCGCACCACGCGCCTGGACGACCTGCGCAACCTGGTCGTGGCCTACCGGGACGGGCAGCCCGTGCTGCTGCGCCAGGTGGCGAGCGTGGATTTCGCGCCCCGCTTCAGCCGGGGCGACGCCGGCGTGAACGGTGCCCCCGCCGTGATCCTGTCGGTGCAGAAGCAGCCGGGGGCCGACACCACGCGGCTGACGGCGGAGATCGAGACGGCAATGGCCGAGCTGGCCCGCACCCTGCCGCCCGGCATCGGGGAGCCGGCGATCGTCTTCCGCCAGGCGGACTTCATCCAGCGCTCCGTCGACAACGTGAAGACCGTGCTGGTGGAGGCGGCCGTGGTGGTGGCCGTCATCCTGTTCCTGTTCCTGCTGAACGTGCGCACCACGGTGATCAGCCTGACGGCCATCCCGATCAGCATCCTGGTCACGGTGCTGGTGTTCCAGGCCTTCGGCATGACCATCAACACGATGACGCTGGGCGGCATCGCCATCGCCATCGGCGAGCTGGTGGACGACGCCGTGGTGGACGTGGAGAACATCTTCCGCCGCCTGCGGGAGAACCGCGCGGCGGGCGGCCCGCGATCGGCGTTCGAGGTGGTGCTGACGGCCAGTGCCGAGGTGCGGTCCGGCATCGTCTACGCCACGCTGATCATCGTGCTGGTGTTCGTGCCCCTGTTCGCCCTGTCGGGGATCGAGGGGCGGCTGTTCGCCCCGCTGGGGGTGGCCTACATCGTCGCCATCCTGGCGAGCCTGGTCACCGCCGTGACGGTGACGCCGGTGCTGTCGTACTGGCTGCTGCCCCGGATGAAGCGGCTGGAGGAGCGGGAGAGCTGGGTCGTCCGGCACCTGAAGGCGGGCAACGCGCGGCTGCTGTCCATCGCCTTCGCCCATCCGCGCGTGCTGGTGGGGGCGGTGGTGCTGGCGGTCGTTGGGGCGGCGGCCACGGTGCCCAGCCTGCCGCGCGCCTTCCTGCCACCCTTCAACGAGGGGACGGCGACCATCAACGTGACGCTGAGCCCCGGCGTCTCGCTGGCTGAATCGGCCCGGGTCGGCACCATCGCGGAGAAGATCCTGCTGGAGGTGCCCGAGGTGGCGAGCGTCGGCCGCCGCACCGGCCGGGCGGAGCTGGACGAGCACGCCATGGGCGTCTACTCCAGCGAGATGGAGGTGGATTTGCGCCCCTCCGACCGGTCGAAGGACGAAATCCTGGCCGACATCCGCGAGCGGCTCTCCGTCCTGCCGGTGTCGGTCAACCTCGGCCAGCCGATCAGCCACCGGCTGGACCACATGCTGTCCGGCGTGCGCGCCCAGATCGCGCTCAAGATCTACGGGGAGGACCTGGACACGCTGCGCGGCCTCGCCGCCGAGGCCGAACGCCGCCTGCGCGGCATCCCCGGCATGGTGGACCTGCAGGTGGAGCGGCAGGTGCGCATCCCCCAGGTGCAGGTGCGCGTGGATTACGAGCGCGCCGCCCTCTACGGCGTGACACCGGGTGCCGTGACCGAGGCGCTGGAGCGGCTGTCGGGCGGGCTGACCGTGTCGGAGGTGGTGGACGGCACCCGCCGCTTCGACGTGGTGGTCCGCCTCGCCGACGCCGACCGGGGGGCGGAGGGGCTGCGCAACCTGCCGGTGGACACGCCGGCCGGCCGCATCCCGCTGTCGGCCTTCGCCGAGGTGGAGGAGACGGACGGCCCCAACGAGGTGCAGCGGGAGAACGGCAAGCGCCGCATCGCCGTGCTGGCCAACGCCGCCGGGGGTGCGGACCTCGCGGAGATCGTCGCCGCGATCCGGGCGGAGATGGCGGCCATGCCGCTGCCCACCGGATACTTCACCAGCCTGGAGGGCACCTTCCAGGCGCAGGAGGAGGCGTCGCGCACCATCGCCCTGCTGTCGGCCGTGTCGCTGGCCCTGATCTTCCTGGTGCTGTACAGCCGCTACCGGTCGACGGCGCTGTGTCTGATCATCATGGGCAACGTGCCCCTGGCGCTCGTCGGCAGCGTCGCCGCCCTGTGGCTGGCGGGGCAGCCCCTGTCGGTCGCCAGCATGGTCGGCTTCGTCACGCTGGCCGGCATCAGCACCCGCAACGGCATCCTGAAGATCAGCCACTACATCAACCTGGTCCTGCACGAGGGGGAGCGGTTCGACCGCGCCATGGTCGTGCGCGGCAGCCAGGAACGGCTGGTCCCGGTGCTGATGACGGCCCTGTCGGCCGGCGTGGCGCTGATCCCGCTGGTGCTGGGCGCCGACCGCCCCGGTACGGAGATCCTGCACCCCGTGGCGGTGACGATCCTGGGCGGGCTGATCAGCGCCACCTTCCTGGACACCGTCCTCACCCCCGTCCTTTTCCACCGCTTCGGCCGCAAGCCGGTCGAGCGTCTCGTCGCCCAGGCCGCGTCCAGCGGACGCCCGGCCGAGGCCTATTGAGCATCGCCCTGAAAGGAGAGCACCGATGAAGTCCCTGCGCACCCTGGCGGCCGCCCTGGCCCTGACGCTCGCCGTCCCGTCGCTGGCCCCGTCGCTGGCCCTTGCCCACGGCCGCGAGATCGGCCCGCACGGCGGCATGCAGACCCACGCCGGCCCGCTGCACGCGGAGCTGGTCGTGAAGGACCAGACCGTGACGGTCTACATGTACACGATCGAGGACGAGCCGATCCCCATGGACGGCGGCACCGGCACGGCCACGGTCCTGGCCGGCGGCAAGACGGAGCGGATCGAGCTGAAGCCGGCCGGCGGCAACGCCCTGTCCGGCACCGGCACCTTCACGCCCACCGACGACATGCGTGTCGTCATCAACGTGACCCCGCCCGGCAAGTCCGCCGTCTCCGCCCGGTACGACCTGTCGAAGCTGAAGAAGGCGGGGAGCTGAGGACGGCACCACCCCGATTCCCGTTTGTCCGCAACCGCCCCGTCCCCTACGCTTCAGGAAAACCGGGCGGTCACGGCCCGGAGGGGAGGGTCGGATGAATCTCTACGCGAAGCTTCTGCAGCGGGCGGAAGCCGGGAATCCGGTCCGCGTCGGGCTGATCGGGGCCGGCAAGTTCGGCAGCATGTTTCTGGCCCAGGCGCGCTGCACGGCGGGACTGCACGTGCTGGGCATCGCCGACCTGTCCGTGGACCGGGCGAAGGCGGCGCTGACCGCCACGGGCTGGGACACGGACGCCGCCGTCGCCGGCAGCTTCGACGAGGCCTACCGCAGCGGCCGCACCATGCTTACGGAAAATGCCGAGGACCTGACCCGCGCCGACGGGCTGGAGGTGCTGATCGACGCCACCGGCAGCCCGGCCGCCGGCATCCGCCACGCCCTGCTGGCGGCCCGGCACGGCCGGCACCTCGTCATGGTGAACGTGGAGGCCGACGTGCTGGCGGGGCCCTACCTCGCGGCGGAGTTCCGCAAGGCGGGCCTCGTCTACGGCATGGCCTACGGCGACCAGCCGGCGCTGGTCTGCGAGATGGTGGACTGGGCCAAGGCCTGCGGGTTCAGGGTCGTTGCGGCGGGCAAGGGGACGAAGTACCTGCCGCACTATACCCGCTCCACCCCCGACACCGTCTGGGACCATTACGGCCTGACACCGGAGCAGGCGGCGGCCGGCGGCATGAACCCGCAGATGTTCAACAGCTTCCTGGACGGCACCAAGTCCGCCATCGAGATGACGGCCATCTCCAACGCCACGGGGCTGGTGGCCCCTCGCGACGGCCTCGCCTTCCCGCCCTGCGGCGTGCACGACCTCGCCGACATCCTGAAGCCGCGCGCCCATGGCGGCGTGCTGGAGCAGGCGGGCATGGTGGAGGTGGTCAGCAGCGAGGAGCGGGATGGCCGGCACGTGTTCGGCGATCTGCGCTGGGGCGTGTATGTGACGTTCGAGGCGGCTGACGAGGGGCCGAAGGGCGATTATGCCCGCCGCTGCTTCCAGGAATACAAGGTCTCCACCGACCGATCCGGCCGTTACGCCGCACTGTGGCGCCCCTCGCACCTGATCGGGCTGGAGCTGGGGGTCAGCGTCGCCGCCGCCGCCCTGCGCGGGGAGGCGACGGGCAGCACGCTCGCCTTCAACGCCGACGTGGTGGCGGTGGCGAAACGCCCGCTGAAGGCCCCGGAGATGCTGGACGGGGAGGGCGGCTACACCGTCTGGGGCCGGATCATGCGCGCCGCCGACAGCCTCGCCATGGGTGCTCTGCCCATCGGGCTCGCCCACCGCGTCAAGCTGAAGCGCGACGTGGCCGAGGGGGCCGTGGTGCGCTGGGACGATGTGGCGATCGAGGACAGCGAGGCGGTGCGCGTCCGCCACGCCATGGAGGCCGAGGCGCGCGCCACGCCCAGGGCGGCCCAGTAGGCGTCAGCCCACGATCGCGGGAACGTTGGCGGCCGGCGGAGCGACGGCGGGGGCCGGTGCGGAGGAAACGGTGGCGGCTTTCGCTTCCGCCGTGTCGGCCCGGTCCCTGGCGGCGATCAGTTCCCGTTCCAGCCTGTCGGCGCGAGTCTTCTCCAGCTTCGCCTGCTTGCGCTGGCCGTGTCCGCCCCACCAGGCGACCAGCCCGCCCAGCAGGAATCCCAGCACCAGGGTCACAAGGACCAGCGCGTAGGCCGGCACGTCCACCCGGTGCGGCAGCGGCCAGAGGCCGAGGCTTACCGGCTCCAGGTTGCTGACCGCGAAGGACACGGCCAGCAGTGCGATCGGGATGGTCAGGATCCAGGACAGGTAGCGCATGGGGACGGGCTGGCCTTGGTGACGGCTGTTCGCGGAGCAGCGTCGCCCCCGCCCGCCCCCCTGTCAACCGGGTGGGCGGGGACATCCGTCGCGCGTTCGGCGGAAACGTCCGTCAGTCGGTGTTCAGCCGCTCGCGGAGCTGCTTGCCGGTCTTGAAGAAGGGGATGAACTTCTCATGCACGTCCACCGCCTCCCCGGTGCGCGGATTGCGCCCCGTGCGGGCGTCGCGCCGCTTCACGGAGAAGGCGCCGAATCCGCGAAGCTCCACCCGGTCGCCGCGGGCCAGCGCCTCGGTGATCTCATCGAAGATGGTGGTGACGATCTTTTCGACATCGCGCTGGTAGAGATGCGGATTCCTTTCCGCGAGCTTCAGGATCAGCTCCGACTTGGTCATGCCTGCAACCCCCCTGGTGCACCGGCGGATTGTTTCAGCGTGCCGGAAATTTCCCATCCGGCGTCCGCTCGGTTCGCGTCCAGATTGCCGGACGTCAGACCGGCTTGCAAGGGTAAGCCGTTCCATTGAAAGGGAATTTCAGGGGATGCGCTGCATCCCGCAAGGACCGGCGCTGGCGCAGGATTCCGAAAAACGGGGCAAGGATCGGATCGACCCGCCGCCGGGGAAGGGCAAATCTTCCTGCCGTTCCTTCCCCATTTGGCCATGGGTGCGGCATGCCCGCGCGCGTTCTTGACAGACTTGCCCTCGGGGATCTGCGAGATCCAGGCACTTGGCTTCCGCTGTTCGCGCCCGACATCCATCTGCGCGTCGGCGCGCGCCCACCCGCCCTGGGCCGCGACGCGGCGGGGGCGGAGCTGGGGCTGCTGTTGCGGCACGTCCACAGCGTGGACGGCATCTATGCAGGGACGTGGTCACGGGCGACGGGGGGTGCGATGGTCGCGGAGGTCGAGTTCGGGTACGGGTTGAAGGCGGTACGGCAGCGCATCCCCTGCGCCATCGTGGCCCGGGCGGCCCGCTGCCTCCTGATCGACCTGCGATTCTACCTGGACCCGTCGCCCCTGCTGGCGTCGGATCGGGCCTGCGCCCCTGGCTTGAAACACTGACGGACGGGAGGTGACATGGCTGGAACAGCGATGATCGCCAGGACCGGGACCGCGCGGGCCTTCGACCGGCCGTTCGCCAGCTTCGCCGAGTTCTACCAGACCGTCTACGCCCCCTATCTGGTCGAGCAAAGGACGGCGGGCCGTCTCGGCGTCAACATGGTGATGTTCCAGCAGCCGAAGGGCGAGTTCCCCGACGCCCCCCATCCGGAGCTGTGCCTGCAGTTCCTGGCCTCCGACCCGGTTCCGGCGGAGATCGACATCGGTGCCGGCCGTTTCTCCACCATCATGCCGACCGGCAGCTTCGTGCTGGCCCCACCGAACACGGCGACGGACTACGTCATCGGCGGCGCGCACCGGGTGATGGGTGTCGCCATGCCCTATCGCAAGCTGACGGCCATGGCGGCCGGCGTGCCGCTGCCGCCCGACGGCGACTTCGGGCGCCTGCACGCAGGGCCGACCGTCGACCCGCTGCTGGCCCAGATCGCCACCCGCATGTGGGAGGAGGCGGCGGACGGCAATCCCCATGGCGGTCTGTTCGCCGACGGGGCCGCACTCACCATCCTGTCCGGCCTGCTGCGGCTGGCGGGGCTCCCGTCGGCGAATGCCCGTGGCGGTCTGCCGGGCTGGCGCCTGCGCCGGGTGCTGGAATACATCGAGGCCCACCTGCGGGAGGATATCGGACTGGCCGACCTCGCCGCCGCCGTCGACCTGTCGCCTTACCATTTCAGCCGCGCCTTCAAGGAGACGACCGGCCTGTCGCCGCACGCCTATGTCATCCGGCGGCGTGTCGAGCGGTCGAAGGAGCTGCTGGCGGGCACCGGCCTCGCACTGGCGGAGGTGGCGCTGGCCTGCGGCTTCGCCAGCCAGAGCCACTTCAGCACCGCCTTCCGCAAGCTGACGGGGATGAGCCCCGGCCGCTACCGGGCGGCGCTGCGGGCCTGAGCCCCGGCGGCCACCGCTTTCAGGGCCCCTGCCGCCAGCCGGCTGCCCGCCATGTCCTGCAGGTAGAGGGCGCCCGCCTGACGGCGGATCACCCCCTGGCTGACCAGTCGGCTCAGTTCCCGCGTCACCGTCTCGCGGTGGGTGGCAACACTGGCCGCGAGGTCCGCATGCGGCGGGGCCGGGCTCACTACCAGCGCGCCGGTGCCATCCGGCGCCGTCTCGGCCCGACGCAGCAGTTCCTCCAGCAGGCGCTCGCGCACATCCATATAGGCGAGCTCGCCGAGCCGCGCCTCCAGCCGCGCGATCTCGAGCCCCAGGCGGCGCATCACGGCGTCCGCCAGCCGCTCGTCCTCCGCCAGCAGTTCGCGCAGCACGGCCGCCGGCATGTGCACCACCCGCGCGTCGGTGGCGGCCACCACCTCCAGCTCCGTACGCACGCCGGCCAGCGCCCCCGCCTCGCCGACGAGGCCGCCGGGGCCGACCATCCGGACCAGCATCGTCCGCCCGCCAGGCGAGGTGAGATAGGCGCCAAGGTGACCGGCGAGGACGCACAGCACCTGGGCCCGCCCCTCCTGCTCCAGCCGCAGAGGCCGGCCCTGGCCATGGTCGCGCCACACGCAGCGGCGGTCGAGCCGGGCCAGTTCGTCGGGGGGGAGGTGCTTGAAAAGCGGATGGGCGGAAAGCGAGGTCGTCATCGGTGGCGCACTCCTGTCCGGGCTGCTGCACGACACAGGATGGGACGTCCCGCTCCGCCCCTCTTCCAGGATCGTGGAGGCGCTTGCGTGATCTTGCGCCCGCGATGCCCCGGCCGGCGGACCGGCCCGACCCTTGTCCGCAGTTCGGACAAAAGCAAAGGCCGCCGGGGTCGCCCCCGACGGCCTTCACGAACTTCGACGTCCCCTCCCCCTTCGACGAGCTCAGGGTGAGGGGATTTCGGTCATTCCCGCATCCGCCTCACCCCGAGCTTGTCGAGGGGCGAGGCGGACGGACTCCGACAAGGATTACTCGTCGCCGCCGGTCTGCTTCTTCTTCAGCGCGGCACCCAGGATGTCGCCCAGCGAGGCGCCGCTGTCGGACGAACCGAACTCGGCCATCGCCTGCTTCTCCTCCTCGACCTCCTTGGCCTTGATGGAGAGGCCGATCTTGCGGCTGCCGCGGTCCACCTGGGTGACCTTGGCGTCCACCTTCTCGCCCACGGCGAAGCGGTCGGGCCGCTGCTCGGAGCGCTCGCGGCTCAGGTCCGACTTGCGGATGAAGCCGGTGAAGCCCTCGCCGACGGAGACCTCGATCCCGCCGTCCGTGATCTGGGTCACGGTGCAGGTGACGACGTCGCCCTTCTTCACGCCCGCGGCGGCGGACTCGAACGGATCGCTCGCCAGCTGCTTGATGCCGAGGCTGATGCGCTCCTTCTCGACGTCCACGTCCAGGACCTTGACCTTGACCTGGTCGCCCTTCTTGTACTCCTGGATCGCCTGCTCGCCCGGCGTGTTCCAGTCCAGGTCGGACAGGTGGACCATGCCGTCGATGTCGCCGGGCAGGCCGACGAACAGGCCGAACTCGGTGATGTTCTTGACCTCGCCTTCCAGCTCGGTGCCCGACGGGAACTTCTCGACGAAGCCCTCCCACGGGTTCTGCATGGTCTGCTTCAGGCCCAGGCTGATGCGGCGCTTCACCGGATCGACGTCGAGCACCATCACCTCGACCTCCTGGGAGGTGGAGACGATCTTGCCCGGGTGCACGTTCTTCTTGGTCCAGCTCATCTCGGAGACGTGGACCAGGCCCTCGATCCCCGGCTCCAGCTCGACGAAGGCGCCGTAGTCGGTAATGTTGGTGACGCGGCCCTTGAACTTGGCGCCCACCGGGTACTTGGCGGCGACGCCTTCCCACGGATCGGCCTCGAGCTGCTTCATGCCGAGGCTG
>JAJUIU010000129.1 GCA_029267445.1 Rhodospirillaceae bacterium | reverse complement strand
GGTGCCGCTGGGCCCGGCATTCGGATCGCCAGCCCCAGCCCGCCGGTGCGGACCGCGGACGCCGCCGCCGCCTCCTGGCGCGGTGCGGGCGGACCCGTCACGGTCGGGCCGGGAACAAGGTCGACGATCAGCCGGGGCGGACGTCCGTCCCGGGGTGGAATGAGTTCGGCCAGCGCCACGCGCGCCGGCCCGTCCGTGTCCAGCACGATGCGCAGCCGCCCGCCCGACCGCTCCACCCGCACCGTGCGCACCAGCCCCTTGCCGGGCGGCAGCGCCGGCGCGCTCCAGGCCAGTTCCGGCAGATCGATGACGGCGCGACCCGCGTCGATGAACGCCTCGAACGGGACGGCGGCGGAGAGTTCCAGGACGAACCGCGTCTTGTCGGGATGCACGCCCAGGCGGGCTGCCAGCACGCCGCCGGGCGACGGCAGCGCGGCACCGGGCATGGACGCCGTCTGGACCGGTAGCGTCTGCGCCACGGCCGGAACCGGTGGGGCGAACAGGGCGGCAAGCGCCAGCGCCAGGCCCGCGCCGAACCCGGCCGCCCGCCGTCCCATCCTGCGCTGACAGGACCCCTTCGCCACCCCATGTCCCCGACGGCGCCGCGCGAAGCGGCATCAAAGGCCTTTATACCTTCGATGAATCAATGGGCTCAAGGAACATCATGAAGCGGAGTCTCATCTCCGGGCGGCTGTGGTTCCGATGTCACCGTCCCTTCGGGTTGACCCGCTTTCGCTCCGAATTCTTTCATTGTGGAAGCGTGGCCCGGTGTTTATCCTCCACTTCGCGACAAACCGCTTTCCTGCCGTGCCCCTCCCGGGGGCGCCGGCGTCGCCCCCGGTCCCAGCGGCCGGCCTCCAATCGAGCCGTCCTCCGCTTCCGCGGTAGGTGGCGCCTCTGGTCTGCGGTGCCGTGGAAACTCGAAGCTGGTCCGTGTCCGGTTCGCCCCGGCCCGGTCCCGGCGGAAAGCCATGCTCCGTCCTGGCCGCTTTTCGACAAGCGCCGTTTGACGGGTCGGCAGGGCCAGCCGCCGCACGCTTCCTCAGTGCGGGCGCCTGGATCGATCCGTTGTCGCGCGGAACGGTCCGCCGGTATCCGCGAAGGACTTGATTATGGCCAAGCGTATGCTTGTGGACGCCACGCACGCGGAAGAGACGCGGGTCGTGGTGGTGAACGGGAACCGGCTCGAGGAACTCGACTTCGAGATCGCCAGCCGGAAGCAGCTCAAGGGCAACATTTACCTCGCCAAGGTGATCCGGGTCGAACCGTCGCTCCAGGCGGCGTTCGTCGAATATGGCGGCAACCGCCACGGTTTCCTGGCCTTCTCCGAAATCCATCCGGACTACTACCGGATCCCGGTCGCCGACCGGGAGGCGCTGTTGCGCGAGCAGGCGGCCGAGGCCAAGGCGCTGGAACGCGCCTATGACGAGGCCGCCGACGATATCGAGGACACGCCCCAGCCGCAGGCGGTCGACGAGGTCGGCGGCCCCGCCGCGAACACGCCGCCGTTCGAAGCCGACGCCTATGCGGGCGATGTGGACGGGGAGACCGGCGACTCCGCCGACGCGGGTGAGCCCGGCGCCGATCCGGAAGCGGGGGCAGAGGGCGTGACACCGCTGGCCACGGCGCCGGAGGAGGAGACCGCGGGGGCCAAGCCGAAGCGCCGCACCCGCGCCGGCACCGGCCGCCGCAAGCCCGCCAAGGGTAGCGACGCCGCCGCCGAGGCCGCGCCCGAGACGCCCGCCGCCGATACGACGGGTGCCGACACGACCGGCGATGACAAGGCCGGCGATGACAAGGCCGGCGGCAAGCCCGCCGGGCGTGGCCGCCGCCGGAAGGCCGTCCCCGCCTCCGTCGAGGGGCAGGAGAGCATCGAGGAGGAGGTCGGCGGGGAGGAGCGCCCGCAGCGCCGCCGCCACATCAAGTCCTACAAGATCCAGGAGGTCATCAAGCGCCGGCAGATCCTGCTGGTGCAGGTGACGAAGGAGGAGCGCGGCAACAAGGGTGCGGCGCTCACCACATACCTCTCCCTGCCCGGCCGCTACTGCGTGCTGATGCCGAACACGCCGCGCGGCGGCGGCATCTCCCGCAAGATCACCAATCCCGCCGATCGCAAGCGGATGAAGGACCTGCTGGAAGGTCTGGACGTGCCGGACGGCATGTCGGTCATCCTGCGCACGGCCGGAATCGAGCGGTCCAAGCCCGAGATCAAGCGCGACCTCGAATATCTGATGCGTCTCTGGGACAGCATCCGGGAGCTGACGCTGCAATCCGTCGCCCCGGCGCTGATCTATGAGGAGGCGAACCTCATCAAGCGCGCCATCCGCGACCTTTACGGCTCGGAGTTCGACGACGTCCAGGTGGAGGGCGAGGCGGGATACCGCACCGCCAAGGACTTCATGCGGATGCTCATGCCGAGCCACGCCAAGAAGGTCCAGCTCTACAAGGACGATACGATCCCCCTCTTCCACCGCTTCCAGGTGGAGGGTGCCATCGAGGCCATGTACGACCCCGTCGTGCAGCTCCGGTCGGGCGGGTACATCGTCATCAACCAGACCGAGGCGCTGGTCGCCATCGACGTCAACTCGGGCCGCTCCACCAAGGAGCGCAACATCGAGGAGACGGCGCTGAAGACGAACCTGGAGGCCGCCGAGGAGGTCGCCCGCCAGCTCCGTCTGCGCGACCTCGCCGGCCTCATCGTCATCGACTTCATCGACATGGAGGACGGGCGCAACAACGCGGCCGTCGAGAAGCGCCTGAAGGAGGCGATGAAGGCCGACCGGGCGCGCATCCAGCTCGGCCGCATCTCGCCCTTCGGCCTGCTGGAGCTGTCGCGCCAGCGTCTGCGGCCCTCGCTGCAGGAGATCAATTTCGAGCGTTGCCCGCACTGTGGCGGCACCGGCCTCGTCCGCTCGCTGGAAAGTGCCGCCCTCGCCGTGCTGCGCGCCATCGAGGAGGAGGGCATCCGCCGCCGCTCCAGCGAGATCACGGTCACCGCCGCCAGCAGCGTGGTGCTCTACATCCTGAACCAGAAGCGCGACATGCTGGCGGACATCGAGCGCCGCTACGGCATGCGGGTCTATCTGTCGGCCGACGACAGCCTGACGCCCCCCACCCACCGGCTGGAGCGCATCCGCGCCAAGCTGCCGGGCGAGGAGGCCGGGGTCGCCACCACCGTCAGCGCCGAGCGCGTCTTCGCCGAGACCGACCGCGCGCTGGAGGCCGAGGAGGCGGATGAGGCCGACGAGGCCGAGGACGAGGCCGCCGAAGCCGCCACCGAACAGGGTGGCGGGGACCGCGCCCAGGGCAATGGCCAGGGTGGCGACCGCGATGGCCGCCGCCGCCGGCGTCGCCGCCGGCGCGGTCGTGGCGACCGCTTCGAGGTCCGTCCGGAGTTCCAGGGCGGCCCCGCCGCCCGACAGGACGCCGCCGGAGAGGATTCGGAGGAGGATGACGAGGACGAGGGCGCCGAGGCCAACGCCGAGGGTGCCGAGGCCCGTCAACAGGGCCAGGGCGAGGACCAGGGCGAACGCCGCCGTCGCCGTCGCGGCAAGCGCGGCGGGCGCCGCCGCTCCAAGCAGTTCCAGCAGCAGGGCGAGGGCCAGGGTGACGCCCAGGGTGATGGCGCCGCCGACCAGCCGCTGGAAAGCCCCGAGGCGATCGCCACGGCGGTCGGGGCCGAGACGGTCGTCGCCGTGACCGGGCCCGCGCCCGTCGCGGCGGAACAGGCCGAGGCGGCGGATGCCGACGCGCCGAGGAAGCGCGCCGCGCGCCCGCGCCGCAAGGCCGAGGCCGAAGCGGCCCCGGCCACCGAGGTCACGCCCGAGGTTCCGGCCGCCGAGTCCGACGCCGCCGGGAAGAGGAAGCCGGCCCGTGGGCGCCGCAAGGCCGCCGAGCCCGAGGCGGAGGCCGCACCAGCTCCGGCCCCGACCGCTGAAACAGCGCCGGAGGCGCCGGCCGCCGAAGCTTCCACCACCCCGGCCGAAGAGGCACAGGAACCGGCGGTGAACCCTTACGTCGTGGTGAACCCGCCGGTGGAAAAGCCCAAGAAGGGCTGGTGGAGCAAGCTGATCAAGTCCTGACGGCGGCAACATGCGCTGACAGACGAACGGGGAGGCCATCGGCCTCCCCGTTTCCGTTCACACCCTCCGGACCGCGCAGCCCCTCAGGTGCCGAGCCGCAGCCCCATCTCCCAGAACCCGGCCTCGAGCCGGCTCGCCGCCTCGAAGGTGCGCAGCAGGGCGGCGAAGCGGGCGTGCCCGCCCCGGCTGCCCGCCAGCCGGTCCAGCAGCTCCACCTGCGCGCGGGCCACGGCCCGGTACTCCGGGTCGGCGTACATCCGGATCCAGTCGGCATAGGGGTTGCCGTCCAGCCGCGTCGCCGGGTCGTTCATCAGCCACGCCGCGATCTCGGCATACCCGACGACGCAGGGCGCCAGCGCCACATGCAGGTCGAGCAGGTCCCCGGCCAGCCCCCGCTCCAGTACGAAGCGGGTGTAGGCCAGCGTCGCCTGGGCCTCGGGCGCCGTCTCCATCTCGCGCTCGCCGATGCCCCAGCCGGCGCAGTACTTCACATGCAGGCCCATCTCCAGGTCCAGGATGGCACCCATGCTCTTCGCCGCCGCGCGCATGTCGGCGAGGTTGTCCGCCTTGAACGCGGCCAGCGCGTAGGCGCGGGCGAAGTGGATCAGGAACAGGTAGTCCTGCACCAGATAATGCCGGAAGCAGGCCTCCGGCAGGCTGCCGTCACCCATGCCGCGCACGAAGTCGTGCCGGACATAAGTGTCCCACGAGGCGCGCGCGCCATCGCGCAGGCGGGCGAACAGCCCGCCCTCCGTCGCCAGATCCGGCAATTTCGCCGTCACCGGCGGCTCACATCTGGTTGTTGGTGCCGCCCGGCAGCCGTACCGTGAGGCCGTCCAGCTCCTCGGTCATGCGGATCTGGCAGCCCAGGCGGGAGGTCTTGGTCAGGCCGAAGGCGAGGTCCAGCATGTCCTCCTCGTCCTCGCTCGCGTCCTGCAGCAGCTCGTACCACTGCGGATCGACGACGACATGGCACGTCGAGCAGGCGAGCGACCCTTCGCAGGCACCCTCGAGATCGATGTTGTGCCGACGGGCGATCTCCAGGATCGACAGGCCAAGCGGGGCGTCCACCTCGCGGCGGGTCCCATCGGTCTCGATGAACGTCATCTTCGGCATCGGTGCCCTTAACTCCTGCGCGCCACCGGTATGGCAATGGAAAGACGTGCGGCGGGGCCCGACCCCGTCGCCATTCGCGGATGTTGTTAAATACTGGCCGCTTTCAAGTCCAGTCCGCCGTTACGTCGCCGGCCGCAGGTCCGCTGCCAGCGCCGACCGCCGGGCCAGGACCTGCTCCGCCGCCAGTTGCAGCCGCGTCAGGGTGGCCGCCTGTTCCGCCGCCTTCTCAAGGTCCTCCGTGCGGAAGGCGGCGGACAGGCCGCGCACGGCGGCCGCCTCCTCCTGCCGGATGCGCAGCGCCAACGCGTCGCAGGCCTCGGGCGTGTCGGCGGCGGCGATCTCAGCACCGAAGGGCGGCGCCAGGATGGAGGTCGGCACCGGCACGCCCGCCAGGTCCAGCAGCGCCATGGCGCGCTTCAGCGGGTCCGACAGGGTATCGTGCGCGTCCTTCAGCACGGCCCGGTGCTTTTCCGCCATGGCCTTCTCGCGCGGGCCCCGGCTGGCGAAGCGCTCGGGCGCCAGGACGCGCTGGAAGCCCGCGTACTGGCGGGCGAGTTCGGCCTGGTCGAGGTCGAACCGCCGGGCGAGGCCCAGCCGGGTGAACGGGTCGAGCGGCATCGGCGGCTGCACGTTGCCGCAGCCGTGGCAGAACAGCGCGCGCGGCGACACGGCCTTGCCGCAGAACCAGCAGCTTCCGAGCCCGCCTTCGATGGCGGTCGGCTGTGGACCGCCGCGATCCGCGTCCATGTCGATCTCCAGATTGGCCGCCCGCCTCTTACAGGAGGGCGCGCGTCCGCCGCAATGGCGACGGGGTGGCAGGATTCGCCTTCAGGCTCCCCGTCAGGCCGCCCGCGCCGCACGGTCGGCCAGCCGGCGCCATGCGGCGATGAAACGGTCCACTTCGGCCTCCGTCGTCGTCCAACCCAGGCTGACCCGGATGGCGCAGCCGGCCAGTTCCGGTGGCACGCCCATCGCCGTCAACACGTGGGAGGCCTTCACCTTCCCGCTGGAGCAGGCCGCCCCGCTGCTCACGGCGATGCCGGCGAGGTCGAGCGCCATCAGCTGCGTCTCCGCCGGAACGCCCGGCAGCGCCACGCAACTCGTGTTGGCCACGCGGGGCGCCTGTGCGCCGAACAGACGGGCGCCGGGCACGGCCGCCACCGCCGCCTCGATCCGGTCCCTAAGCGCGGCGATCCCGCCATAGCCGGACAGCCCGTCGCGCGCGGCCTTGGCGGCGGCGCCGAAGCCGGCGATGCCGGCCACGTTCTCGGTACCCGCCCGCCGCCGCCGCTCCTGCCCGCCCCCGCGCAGAAGCGCTGTCAGCGGGACGCCGGGCCGGGCGATCAGCGCCCCCACCCCCTGCGGCCCGCCGATCTTGTGCGCGGACAGGGTCAGCAGATCGACTCCCGCCATCCCCATGTCCAACGGGATGCGCCCCGCCGCCTGGACGGCGTCGCTGTGCAGCAGCCCGCCGGCGGCGTGCACGGTGCGGGCGATCTCCGCCAGCGGCTGGATCACGCCCGTCTCGTTGTTGACCGCCTGGACCGAGACCAGTGCGGGCGGCCCGTCCGCCAGCAGGCGCGCCAGG
>JAJUIU010000107.1 GCA_029267445.1 Rhodospirillaceae bacterium | reverse complement strand
TGCCCCGGACCCCGATCCGGGGGTCCCGAGCGGAGCGAGGGGGTGAGGGGTGAAGGCGGCCCTACCGCACCGTCCGCCGGGCCGCTGCGGCGGCTTCTGCGGGCAGGCCCAGTTTCGCGTAGACGTCCGCCAGCAGGCGGTTCAGCGGCACGCCGTCGGGCTCGTGCGCCCGGCGGCGTTCCAGCATCTGCTGCGCCTCGATCAGGCTGCCGCCCTTCACCACGGCGTCCAGGTGCAGCTGTTCGAACAGGTCGCGCTGGGCGTGGCTGCCGCCGATCTCCGCCATGCGGGGCAGGGCGCGGCCCAGCAGGGTGCGCGCCGTGCTCCAGTCCCCGGCCGCGTGGGCCAGCAGCCCCTCGCACGCCGGCAGCGCCACCTCCGCCCAGGCCGGCCGCAACGGCGCCGGGGCTGTGGCCGCGCGCTTCCGCACCGCCTCCATCAGTTCGCCCGCCTGGGGCAGGCCGGCGTGGGCGAGGCCGTAGAGGTACTGCATGGTCAGGAAGGGCTGCACCGTGTCGGCATGGCGCCTGGAGAGGTACTCGCCCACGTCGCGCCAGCGGTCGCCCACGTCGACGCCCGCCACCTCCATCCGCGCCAGCAGGGACACGGCCCCGACCTGGTCCTGGCTGTAATCCTTGGCGATGCCCCAGACGTCCCGGTCATAGATCGCCAGAACCCGGTCGAACTCCCCCTCGCTCAGGTGGAACAGGGCGAGGTGCCACCAGGCGTGGGTGTGCATGAAGGAGTTGAGGTCCGTCCAGGTGTCGCGCACGCCGTCCAGGAACCGGATGCCCTCCCGGATGCGGCCCTGGGTCAGCATCACGTGGGCGAGCGCATGGTGGGCCCAGGGCTCCTTGCGCTGCAGCTCGATGGCGCGGGTGGCGGCGCGCTCCGCCTCGTCCAGCAGGTGGCACTGCTCGTAACCGAAGGCCGCCATGCCGTGCCAGTGCGGCACGTCGCGGCAGGCGTCCTCCACCGCGTGGGCGAGGCGCAGCATGCGCGGGAAGTCGCCCAGGTTGAAGGCATGGTATTGGGCCAGCTTCATGAGCGCCAGGTCGCGCGGATGGTCGGCCAGGATCTCGTCCGCGATGGCCAGCGCGCGTCCGTAATCCTCCGCCGCCCAGGCCTTCAGATGCTCCAGGGCGCCGCGTTCCCGGTCCGTGGCGCCGGGTGCCGCCGCTTCGGCCCGGGCGATGTAGGCGGCGGCGTGGGCCGGGGCCTCCGGTGCTTCCAGGAACATCCAGATGACGCCGGCATAGACGTTGGCGAGGCAGCAGCCCGGATCGGCGTCCGCCGCCGCCAGGATGTTCACGATCCGCTGCTCGTAGGACAGGAACCCGCCGACGAAATCGTCGATGCCGGCCAGGGTGGCCTCGCTCTCGACGGTGACGGGGTTGCCCAGATAGTCTCGCCGCATCGCGGGGCCTCGGCTCTGCTCGGTCGGGCCATTCAACACGCCGGGCCGGCAGGCGCGCAACCCGCCATCCGCCGCATGCAGGAGCCGCCATGCCGACCGTCCGCCTGGGCGACATCGACCTGTATTTCGAAAGCCATGGCGAAGGCCCGCCGCTGCTCTGCCTCGCCGGCCTCGCCAGCGACAGCCAGAGCTGGCTGCCCGTGATTCCGGCCCTGTCGGCGCGGCATCGGCTGATCCTGCCCGACAACCGGGCCTGCGGGCGGACGGAGCGGCACGAGGGGCCGGTGACGCTGGAGGCGATGGCCGCTGACGCGGTGGCCCTGCTGGACCATCTGGGGCTGGAGCGGGTGGACCTGTTGGGCCATTCCATGGGCGGGTTCCTGGCCGTGATCGTCGCCCGCGACCATCCGGAGCGGGTGGGCCGCCTGGTCCTGGCCGGAACCTCGGTGGCGCCCAGCCCGCGCAACAAGGCCCTGTTCGCCGACATGCTTGCGCTGCGCCTGTCGGGCGGGGACCGGGAGCTGTGGTGGCGGCTGTTCTTCCACTGGCTGTTCCGGCCCGGCTTCTTCGCCAGCGACGCGGCCGTGACGGAGGCGGCGAAGCTCGCGATATCCTACCCTTACGCCCAGTCGGACGCGGATTTCGCGGCCCAGCTCGCCGCCGCGTCCAGCCGCCGGGCGGTGGCGGGGTTCGAGCGGATCGCGGCGGACACCCTGATCCTCTGCGGGGCGCACGACCTGCTGTTCCGGCCGGAGGAGAGCGTCGAGGGGTTCGCCCCACTGGCGAACGCGCGGTCCGTGATCCTGCCGGACGCCGCCCATTCCCTGCACTGGGACGACCCGGCCGGGTTCAGCGCGGCGGTGCTGGGCTTTCTGGCGCGCTGAGGGCCGCGAAGACGCCCCGGGCGACCGCGCGGGCGAGGCAGTCCGCCGCCGCCGACCCCAGGCGGGCCACGTGCCAGGCACGGTCGCGGCTACCGTCCAGCGGCGCCGTACCGGTCGCCAGCGCGAACACCACGTCGCCGTCATAGGGCGTGTGCACCGGCCGGATGGCGCGGGCAAGGCCGTCCTGCGCCATGATGGCGAGGCGCCGGCATTCGGCCGTGGTCAGGTCCGCACTGGTCGCCACCACGGCGAGCGTGGTGTTGGCCCCCACCTTGCCCATCAGCCCCAGGCGGGACTGGTCGGGCACCGGGTCGGTGGCCGGGGGCGCGTCGGGTCGGGGACGCCGTCCGCCGAACTCGCGCTCGATCTCCCACGGCCAGGCCCAGAACGTCTCCCCGTCCGGCATGAGCACGCTGCCCACCGAGTTCACGGCGGCCAAGGCGCCCACCACCAGCCCGCCGCCGAGGTCGAGGGAGGCCGATCCCAGGCCGCCCGCCACCTTGCCCGCCTTCGCCCCCCGCCCGGCACCCACGGCACCCAGGGCGAAGTCGCGCCCCGCCGCCTCCAGCGCCGCGAGGCCGAGGCGGCGGTAGGGCGGCCCCAGCCCCCAGCCCTTGTCCCCGCCGTTGGCCAGGTCGTGCAGCACGGCGGCCGGCACGATGGGGATGCTGGGCGTGCCGTCGGTGATGTGCAGTCCGACCCCCCGCGCCGACAGCCCCGCCGCCACCCCGTCCGCCGCCGCCAGCCCGAAGACGGAGCCGCCGGTCAGCACCACCGCATGGGCCTTGCCGACCAAATGGTCGGGGTCCAGGGCCGCCGTCTCCCGCACGCCGACCCCGCCGCCGCGCAGGTCCGCCGCCGCCGCCGTCGGCCGGTCGCAGGCGATCACGGTGACGCCGGTGCGCACGGCCTCGTCCGTCGCGTTCCCGACCCGAAGCCCGGGCACGTCGGTGATCAGGTTCAGCGGCCCGGGCTTCATGTGGCGGAACCCCCACCGAACCTTCCCTCTCCCTGAGGGAGAGGGTGGCGCGCAGCGCCGGGTGAGGGGTTACGCGATCGGGATTCCAGGCACCGCACCCCCTCACCCTCCCGTCGCTGGCGCAACGGGCCCCGCCCTCTCCCCCTGGGAGAGGGAAGGTGTTGGGTTCGTACCGTGGCGCTCAGATGCATCGGCCGCCGTCCACTTCCATGCAGACGCCGGTGATCATCGACGCCTCCTCCGAACACAGGAACAGGGCCGCGTTGCCCATGTCCTCGGGCGTGGAGAAGCGGCCCAGCGGGATGGTGGACAGGAACTTCGCCCGCACCTCCGGCGTGTCGGCGCCCATGAAGGTCTTCAAGAGCGGCGTCTCCCCCGCCACGGGATTCAGCGCGTTCACCCTGATCCCGTGGGGCGCCAGCTCCACCGCCATGGAGCGCGTGGCCGTCACGACGAAGCCCTTGGAGGCGTTATACCAGGTCAGGTTCGGGCGCGGGCTGACGGCCGCCGTGCTGGCGACGTTCAGGATGGCCCCGGCCCCTTGCGCCTTCATTCCCGGCACCAAATGCCGGGCCGTGAGGTAGATGGACCGGACGTTCACGGCCAGGATGCGTTCGAACTGCGCCGGGTCCAGCGCCTCCATCGGCTGCGGCGCGTGGCCGATCCCGGCGTTGTTGACCAGGATGTCCACCCCGCCCCAGAGGCCGCCGACCTGCCGCGCCATGTCGGCCACGCTTTGGTCGGAGGAGACGTCCACGCCCAGGGCGTCCGCCTGGGGGCCGAGTTCGTCGGCGAGCGCCCGCGCCGCGTCGGCCTGGAGATCCGCGATCAGAACCCGCGCCCCCTCCGCCACGAAGCGGCGGACGATGCCCGCGCCGAACCCTTGCGCCCCGCCCGTCACCACCGCCCGCTTGCCCGCGAGACGCATGCCCATGCTCCCCACCACTGTAGCCGACAGCCTGCGACGGCCGGCGCGTGGGGTCAACGTCTGCGCCACCTCTCCACACCGTCATTCCCGCGAAAGCGGGAACCCATTTGTCCATCCGCCCTGGACGTTGAGGCAGAGTGCCGATCCAGTCATGGGTTCCCGCTTTCGCGGGAATGACGGTTGAGAGTGGTTATGGAGCGACGGGGCTGGCAGGTTCCACCCGCCCCGCCAGAGCCAGGTCCAGGCTGGGTGCGGCGGCGACGAGGGCCCGGGTCATGGCGTGCCGCGGCGCCTGGAAGACCTGTTCCGTCGGCCCCTCCTCCACGATCCGGCCGGCCTCCATCACCAGCACCCGGTCGGTGATCGCCCGCACCACGGCGAGGTCGTGGGACACGAACAGGTAGGAGAGGCCGAGCCTGTCCGCGAGGTCGGCCAGCAGGTCCAGGATGCGGGCGCGGATGGTGACGTCGAGGGCCGACACCGCCTCGTCCAGCGCCACCACCGCCGGTTCCACGATCAGCGCGCGGGCGATGGCGATGCGCTGGCGCTGCCCGCCGCTGAACTGGTGCGGGTAGCGGTCGGCATCGGCCGGCGACAGGCCCACGCTGTCCAGCATCGCCTCCACCCGCTTGCGCCGGGCGGCCCCCGCCGGCGGGTCGGGCAGCAGATGCAGCGGTTCGGCTACCAGCCGTTCCACCGTCCAGCGCGGGTCGAAGCTGCCGTACGGGTCCTGGAACACCACCTGGATGCGGCGGCGCAGGTCCCTGAGATCCGCCCCCCGCGCCCCCGTCAGGCTGCGGGACAGGAGCCGCACCTCCCCCCGGTCCAGCACCTCCAGCGCCAGGACGGTCCGCAGCAGGGTGGACTTCCCGCACCCCGACGGGCCGACGAGGCCGACGCTCTCCCCCCGCCGGATCGTCAGGTCCACCCCGTCCACGGCGCGGAAGGGCGGGGCAGCACGGAACAGCGACGGGCGCGGCCGGGGATACTCCCGCACCAGCCCGCACACCTCCAGCAGCGGACCGGCCGGATCGACGGGCCGGGGCGTGCGGACCGGCAAATGGGCGGCGTCGCGCAGCAGCCCCTGGGTATAGGGGTGCTGCGGCGCCCGCAGCAGGTCCAGGGCCTCCCCCTGCTCCACCACGGCACCGTCCTTCATCACCGCGATCCGGTCGGCCATGCCGGCGACCAGGGCGAGGTCGTGGGTGATCAGCAGCAGGCCCGCCCCATCCTCCCGCGCAAGCCGGGTCAGCAGGTCCAGCACCTGGGCCTGGGTGGTGACGTCCAGCGCGGTGGTGGGCTCGTCCGCAAGGATGATGCGGGGCCTGCACGCCACGGCGATGGCGATG
This sequence comes from Rhodospirillaceae bacterium, assembly GCA_029267445.1. Classification (GTDB taxonomy): domain Bacteria; phylum Pseudomonadota; class Alphaproteobacteria; order Azospirillales; family Azospirillaceae; genus JAJUIU01. Next base: position 5,867 of record JAJUIU010000107.1, on the reverse strand, counting down.
GCCACCCGCTGGCGCTGCCCGCCCGACAGCTCGTGCGGATAACGGTCGGGCGGGATGGCGGCCGGGTCCAGGCCGACGCGGGCCAGCGTATCGTGGGCCAGCAGCAAGGCGTCGGCCCGGCCGACCGCCTGGTGCTGGCGCACCGTCTCGGCCACCTGATCGCCGATGGTGCGGACGGGGTTCAGGGCGGTCATCGGTTCCTGGAACACCATGCCGATGTCCCGGCCGCGCACGCGGACAAGCTCCGCCTCCGGCCGGTTCAGCAGCGGGGTGCCGTCCAGCGCCACGGCACCTGTCGCCACGGCACCTGGCGGCAGCAGGCCCATGGCGGCCAGGGCGGTCATGGACTTGCCGGACCCGCTCTCCCCCACCAGCGCCAGCACCCCGCCGGGCTCCACCTCCAGCGACACGCCGCGCAGGACGGTGCGGCCATGGATGGCGACCGACAGGTCGCGGATGGAAAGGCCGCCCGTCATCGCCGCCGCAGCCTCGGGTCCAGGAGGTCGCGGGCGGCGTCGCCCAGCAGGCTGAGGCCCAGCACGGCCAGCACGATGGCGAGGCCGGGGGCGATCACCAGCCAGGGGGCCGCCGCGTAGAATGTCTGCGCCTCGTTCAGCATGCGGCCCCAGCTCGCCGCCGGCGGCTGGGCGCCCAGGCCGACATAAGAAAGCCCCGCCTCCGCCAGGATGCCGAGGGCGAACTGGATGGTACCCTGGACGATCAGCTGGGAAGAGATGTTCGGCAGGATGTGCTCCGCCGAGATGCGCAGCCGCCCCTTGCCGGCCACCCGCGCCGCCAGCACGAACTCCCGCCGCCAGAGCGGCAGGGCCGAGCCGCGCGCCACCCGGGCGAAGACGGGGATGTTGAAGATGCCGATGGCGACAATGGCGTTGAGCGCACCCGGCCCCGCGGCGGCCGTGATCATCACCGCCAGCAGGATCGCCGGGAAGGCGAAGACGATGTCGTTCACCCGGCCCAGCACCTCGTCCGCCCAACCGCCCTGCGCCGCCGCCCACAGGCCCAGCGGCACGCCGGCCGCGATGCCGATGCCGACCGCCACCAGCGACACGGCCAGCGAGTTCCAGGCCCCCGCCACGATCAGCGACAGCACGTCCCGGCCCAGATGGTCCGTGCCGAAGGGATGCGCGCCGGACGGGCCCTGGAGGCGCTGCGAAACGTCGAGCACGGCCGCATCGTGCGGCGTCCAGACGAGGCCGACCAGCGCCATGACGACGAACACGGCCGACAGCGCGGCCCCCAGCACGAGGCCGGGCGACGCCGCGCGGGCGGGCCGGGGCGGCAGGGCGTCCACGCTCATGCCGCCGCCCTCCCGAGACCGCCGGTGCCGCGCAGGCGCGGGTCGGCGATGGTGTAGAGCAGGTCGACGATGGTGGTGACCAGCACCACGGCGAAGACCAGCAGGACCACCACGCCCTTCACCACGATCAGGTCGCGCTGGCTGACGGCCTGGAAGACGAGACGGCCGAGGCCGGGCAGGCTGAACACCGTCTCGATGATGATGCCGCCCGCGATCAGGAAGCTGAACTGGAGGCCCAGGATGGTCAGCACCGGGATCAGCGCGTTGCCGAGCGCGTGGCGACGCAGCGTCTGGCCCCAGGTCAGGCCCTTGGCCCGGGCGGTGCGGATGTAATCCTCCGCCAGCGTGTCGATCAGGGCGGAGCGCAGCACACGGGCAAGGATGCTGGCCTGCGGCAGGGCCAGCGCCAGCGCGGGCAGGGTGAGGGCGGCCAGAGCCGGGCCGATCCCCGACTCCCAGCCCGGGAAGCCGCCCGCCGTCACCCAGCCGAGGCCGACGGCGAACACCAGCACCAGCAGCAGCCCCAGCCAGAAGTTCGGCACGGCAAGGCCAACCTGGGTCAGCCCCATCAGCACGGCGCCCGTGGGCCGCTCCCGCTGCACGGCCGCCAGGATGCCCACCGGCAGCGCGATCAGGACGGTCAGCACCAGGGCATAGAGCGCCAGCGGCAGGCTGACCCACAGCCGCTCCGCCACCAGATCGGCCACCGGCACCCGGTATGTGTAGCTGACGCCGAGGTCGCCCTGGACCAGCCCGGCGATCCAGGCTAGGTAGCGTTGCCAGATCGGACCGTCCAGGCCGAACTCCGCCCGCAGGGCGGCCAGCGCCTCCGGGCTCGCGTTCAGGCCCATCATCACCGCCGCCGGATCGCCGGGCAGCACCTCCACCAGCAGGAACACCACCAGCGTGGCGAGGATGAGGGTGAGGGCGAGGCTGCCCAGCCGCCCGGCGAGGTACACCGGCGACACGTGCCGCCGCAGCGCCCAGGCGGCGAGGCCGGCCAGCAGCACCAGCGGCGCCAGCAGGAACGCGCCCGCACCGCCACCCGCCCGTTCCGCCGCGGCGGCCCCGCCATCGAAGGTCAGCTCCGTCACGTCCACGGCCTGGATCGGCGCGTCGGGCCACAGGCCCCCCACCCGCGCGTCCCACACGCCCAGCTTGGGAAGCTGGAACAGGAAGACGTTCACCGCGTCCTCCGCGATGGTCCGCTGGATGTCGTGCAGCAACGCCGTCCGGCCCGGCTCCTCCGGCGTGCGGGACAGGCGCTCGATCAGGTCGCGGAAATCCTGGCTCTCATAGGCGAAGTAGTATCCGGGCCGGGCGTAGATGTCGTAGTCCAGCGGCTCGGTGTGGGAGACGATGGTGAGGTCGTAGTCGCGGTTCTTGTAGACCTGGTCCAGCCACTGCGCCCATTCGATGTTCCGGATCTCCGCCCGGATGCCGACTGCGGCGAGCTGGGCCGCGACCACCTCCCCGCCGCGCCGCGCGTACCCGACGGGCGGCAGCTTCAGCGTGGTGGCGAAACCGTCCGGGTAACCCGCCTCCGCCAGCAGGCGCCGCGCCTCCGCCGGGTCGTGGGGGTAGCGGCCCGTGAGGTCCAGATAGGCCGGGTGGTGCGGCGGGAAGTGGCTGCCGATCGGCGTGCCATACCCGGACATGGCGCCGTCGATCAGGGCCCGCCGGTCGATCGCGTGGGCCAGCGCCCGGCGCACCCGGACATCGTCGAAGGGCGGCTTGCCGTTGTTGATGGCGAGGATCGTCTCCCCCTCGGTGGAGCCGACCACGACCTTGAACCGGGCATCGCGTTCGATGGCGGGCAGAGTCTCGGGTGCGGGGAAGTTGGGGAAGGCCTGGACGTCGCCCGCCAGCAGGGCGGCGTTGGCCGCCGCCGCGTCCGCCACCAGCCGGAACACCACCTGCCCCACCCGGGCGGGGCGGCCCCAGTAGTCCGGGTTGCGGACCAGCCGGACGCTGTCGCCCTTGCGCCATTCGGCGAAGCGGAACGGGCCGGTGCCGACCGGGTTCGTGGCGTTCGTGGCCGCCGTGCCAGGAGCCACCATGACGAGGTCGCCCCAGCCCAGCAGCAGCGGCAGGTCGGCCATGGGCCGCGACAGGGCGATCCGCACGGCCAGCGGGTCCAGCACCTCAACCCCGCTGATCGCCGCGATCTGGGCCCTGGCGGCATTGGCGCTGTCGGGCGCCAGGGCACGGTCCAGGCTGAATTTGACGATGTCCGCGTCGAAAGGCGTGCCGTCGTGGAAGCGCACGCCCGGGCGCAGGGTGAAGGTCCAGGACAGCCCGTCCGCCGACACCGCCCAGTCGGTCGCCAGGGCGGGTCCCACCGTGCCGTCGCGGCGGATGCGGGTCAGCCCTTCGAAGACGTTGGCGTAGACCACCTCGTCCGTGGCCGCCGCCGCCCCGGCCGTGGGGTCCAGGTTCGGCGGCTCCAGCGGCATGCCGATGACCACGGACGGACCGGCCGCCTGCGCCATCGCCTGGGGCGCCAGCAGCAGGAGCAGGGCCGCGATCAGCGTGCGCGCAACCATCCGCAACGGCGACACCCTCTCCCACCCGGTCGGTGCCACCGACCTTGCCAGACGGCCGGGGTGGCGAACAAGGTGCCGTGCTTCCAAGCGGCTTGGTGATCATCCTCGGAATGCGTCTCCCCCGGTTCCCATATACTGCCTCCCCCGCGAAAGCGGGGGCCCAGGAGTCCCGAGGGCGGTGCGGGCGGCCCCTGGGTCCCCGCTTTCGCGGGGAAGGCGAATGAGGAGAATCAGTAGCAACGCCGACAGATCCCCGTCCTTGACGCGCGAAGCGCGGCGCCCTACCCCGGAACATCGCCCTGCCGGAGGACCGCCCCATGAGCCAGAGCCCCGCGATCCCGGACATGACGGCGGCGGAGCTCGTGGCGGCGTACCGGGCGCGGACCCTGTCGCCGGTGGAGGCGGTGGCGGCGGTGCTGGACCGGATCGCGGCGTGGGAGCCGCACATCCGGGCCCTCTACGCCTTCGATCCGGACGCGGCCGGCGCCGCGGCAAAGGACAGCGAACGCCGCTGGGCGGCGGGCGAGCCCGCGGGTCCCCTGGACGGCGTGCCGGTCACCATCAAGGAGAACATCGCCACGCGCGGCACGCCCATGCCCCTGGGCACGGCGGCCGGCGACCCGACCCCCATGGCGCAGGACGCCCCGCCGGCGGCACGGCTGCGGGAGGCGGGGGCCGTGATCCTGGCCAAGACCACCATGCCGGACTACGGCATGCTGTCGTCCGGCCTGTCGAGCTTCCATGCCCTCAGCCGCAACCCCTGGGACCCCGCCATGAACCCCGGCGGGTCCAGCGCCGGGGCGGGATCGGCGGCGGCGGCGGGGTACGGGCCGATCCATCTGGGCACGGACATCGGCGGATCGATCCGCCTGCCGGCCGGATGGTGCGGGCTGGCGGGCCTGAAGCCGACGCTGGGCCGCGTGCCGATCGACCCGCCCTATATCGGCCGCGCCGCCGGGCCCATGTGCCGCACCGTGGCCGACTGCGCCGCCGCCATGGCCGTGATCGCGCGGGACGATTGGCGCGACGGCACCGCCCTGCCCCCGGCCGCCATCGACTGGTCCTGCCCGCCGCTGGAGCCCAGGGGCCTGCGCATCGGCCTGCAGATGGAGATCGGCGCCGGCATGTCCCTGCGGGCCGACGTGCGCGCGGCGGTGGAGGCGGCGGCCAAGCTGTTCGAGGCGGCGGGCGCGCTGGTCGTGCCGGTCGACCCGATCCTGACGCGGGAGATGCTGGACGGGCTGGACGATTTCTGGCGCGCGCGGGCCTGGGACGACGTCTCCCGCCTGCCGGCGGAGCGGCGCGCCCGCATCCTGCCCTACATCCGCGCCTGGGCGGAATCGGGTGCCGCGCGGTCGGGCCTCGCCGTGGTGCGCGGGGTGAACCAGGTCTTCGCCATCAAGAAGGCGGCGGCGGCCCTGTTCCACGGGGTGGACTACCTGCTGTCGCCGACCGCCCCCTGCACCACCTTCCCGGCGGAGATGGCCTCCCCCCTCGACGATCCGGAGCGCCCGTTCGAGCATATCGGCTATACGGTACCCTGGAACATGTCGGAGCAGCCGGCCCTGTCGCTGAACTGCGGCTTCACCGCCAAGGGCCACCCGATCGGCCTCCAGATCGTCGGCCGCCGCTTCGACGACGCCGGCGTCCTGCGCCTGGGCGCCTGGTACGAGACGGCGCGCGGCCCCCAGCCCCCCTGGCCGACCCCGCCCCGCTGACCGAGCGCGAGCACCCCCTCACCCCCCTCGCTAGCCGCCTTCGGCGTCCGCCAGAGGCGTCGCTCGGGACCCTCTCCCGCAAGGGGAGAGGGGGAACCTGGCACCTTCGTCATCCTTCGCGACTGGCGCGTCGTCTCCGATAAGGATGCGGCCCACGTAAACCCTCTCCCCTTGCGGGAGAGGGTGGCGAACGAAAGTGAGCCGGGTGAGGGGTTTGGCCCAGTTGGCGAGGAACCGTCACCCCTCACCCCCTCGCTCCGCTCGGACCCTCTCCCGCAAGGGGAG
>JAJUIU010000017.1 GCA_029267445.1 Rhodospirillaceae bacterium | reverse complement strand
GGGGGGGGGCGGTGGGCCATAGGGCCGACGGCGCCGTTGGGACGCTGGTAGCTGGGGTCGGTCAGGCCCAGGCTCTTGGACAGGTGGACCAGCACGGCGGAGCGCCGATCCTCCACCGCCGCGCGGACCAACGCGTCGGCCAGGGTGCGGCGATGCCCGCGCAGCCAGGCGCCGACCTCCGTCGCGTCCTCCCCGGCGCGCTGGGCCACGGCAAGCCGCAGGGCCGGCGCCCGGCGCAGCGCCCGCCAGAGCGAATGGCGGGAGCAGCCCAGCAGGGCCGCCACCTGGACCATGCCCCGCCCGTCGGCCAGGAGCTGCACCGCCAGCGCCCAGTCGTACCGCTTGCGCCGCCCGCGCCGCCGCCAGTCCGGCAGGTAAGGACCATCGTCCTGTGCGTCGGCGGCGGCGCCCGGCCCGGCCGGCGGGGCGTCCGCGTCGCCGTCAGGCGGATGCGGTGCCTCCGCCACCCGCCGGGGCGGGCGGGGGTTGGTGTGCCGCTCCTCCGCCTCGATGGCGGCGGCCTTGGCCTCCAGCCCCTCGATCACCGGCAGCATCCGCGCCCGCGCGGCCTCCGCAGCCTGGATCAGGGCCGGCAGATCATCCACATCGCTGACCATTCCTCTCCTCCGTCATGAATGGGGGAGAGGGGAGGGTATAGGAAAAAAAGCCCTCTTACAACAAGCATGCAGATCGATTGACTTAATCCACCTTATCGGGTTGTAATCCACTCTGAAGTAAGTAAATGGAGCTAGCACTATGTACTTTGCCTACGAGAATTTGGGGTCAGAGCGCTTTCAAAAGCTCGCGCAGGCGGTGCTAGCTGTGGCATACCCAGGAACACAGTTCTTTCCAACTGGCCAGCCAGATGGAGGGCGAGATGCTATCCTACAATCCAAATCATCTAATGACTTTGAAGTGTTCCAAATCAAGATCGTAAAGCGTCAGCCGGAGAGAACCGATCTTGATGAATGGGTAGAGGATATCGTTTCACTGGAGCAACCCAAGTTCGAAAGATTAACTGCCGACGGGGCAACGCGATTCAATCTTGTAACAAACCTCCAAGGGACAGCGCACTTTAAGGCGGGCAGCATTGACCGCGTTACTGAAAAAATTAAGGCCGCCTTTGGTGAAAATGCGCGTGTCCTCTATTCGACGGACCTTGACACGTACCTGAGGGCAAATGATGGAATTATTCTATCATTCCCAGAAATACTAAACGGGCTAGATGGTCTACGTTGGATTCTCAAAAGAGTATCCACAGAGCATGCTGAGCGTCGGGCACTAGTATTGAAGGCGTTTGTCGCCGCGCAGTACGAGGACGAAAAACAGCTAAAATTCAGACAGATCGATTTCTACAAGGATCTCCTGAAAGTATATGTTGATATTCCGTTTCTATTCCAGGTGTCTGATCAGCATACGGTTCAAAAGTATGCGCAACTAGCTACCTGTATCGACATCCATAACCAAGAAGTGCCAGAAGGCGGAGCGCCATTAATACATGGGCCAGCATACAACAGGTTGGAAGGCGTCGCTTTATTTGTTATGTCGACGGCATCTAAAGGGCTGTGGGATCAACTGGTCATTGAAGGGGGGCCGGGTCAGGGAAAGTCGACGCTTACCCAATATATTTGCCAATTGAACAGAGTCCGCTGGCTCAACGATGAAGCTGATCGAGCGCTGATTCCAGATGAATATTTTTCAAGAGCAAGCCATTTCCCAATAAGGCTGGAGCTGAGGAACTACGGCCTATGGATTAACGGAGAGGATCCGTTTGTGCCAGCTAACTCTCCACAACGTAATAATGTACCGGATATCTCGCTGGAAAGCTTTATTTGTCGCATGGTCCAGCGTCTTTCAGGTGGCGGTAGCTTTGATGTTGCTGATCTGCTGGCGACGGTTGAGGCAACGACAGTGCTCTTGGTGCTCGATGGGTTCGATGAGGTTGCCGAGATTGCAACAAGGCACGATGTGGTAGCACAGGTCCGCGATACGGTTGCGCGTCTGAAGCGACTGAACTCTAACACCACTGTCCTAATTACAAGTAGGCCAGCGGCATTTAGTAATTCGCCTGGGTTCCCGCAAGCTGAATTCCCAGTATTGCGCCTCCGAAATCTACAGAACCAGCATATTGATAAATACGCTTCCAATTTTCAGCAAGCAAATAACATGCCGGATGCCGAGGTAGCTGAATTTCAAACGCAGCTTGCGGAAAAAAGGCAACAAAGTATAATTGCGGATCTCCTTAAGAATCCGATGCAGCTCACTATCTTTCTTGTCCTATTAAGAAATAATGGGCCTGGATTACCGAATAAGAGGACTGCTTTATTCTCAGAGTACACCCGCTTATTTTTTGATAGGGAGGCGGGAAAGAATGCAATTGTTAAAAAATGGCGCAATCTGATACTCGAAATACATCAATATATTGCGTGGCACTTGCACTCTACAGCAGAAAGTGCGAAAGCCGATGGCCGTATTTCGGCAGACGAGCTTCAATTAAAGCTTTTTGAGTACCTTAGTTCTTGCCAGCAGGATACCTCATTAATCGAGCCATTGTTTGGCGCAATGTTAGAGCGCGTGGTGATGCTAGTATCCCGTGCGGAGGGAACCTACGAGTTCGAGGTGCAGCCACTCAGGGAGTATTTCGCTGCCGGATACCTGCATGATACCGCTCCCTCGGGATCTCATGTTGGTGTTGAGGGTATCAGTCGCCATGACAGATTTAGTGGTATTCTTAGAAATTTCTACTGGTCGAATGTGGCTCGGTTCTTCGCCGGTTCTTTCAACCGTGGAGAACTTCGCGAACTCGGTGACCGGGTTACAGATTTTATCGATAGCCCTGAGTATCGGCTTCTGAAGTATCCAGTGCGAGTGTCATGTATGTTTCTAAGAGATCTCTCCTTCGAGGGCAGCCCTCGTGCGCAGGCGCAGATTGCCGACGCAATTCTCGATGGAAGCAATATTTGGAGGATGTTGCCGTCAACAAATTATGGGGAGAGTTGGCATGACTTTCATGCACTCGTTCCGGAGGGATACGCAGCGGAGGAACTGAAGAAGAAGTTCATTGCATTGATGATGAGCGGGCTGAAAACGGATAGATTGAATGCTGTAGCGAACACTATATTTTTACATGGTGGAGGAAAAGAAGCGTTAGCGAGCATTGCAGAGCTACTTCTGCAAGAGGATGACGCAAAAAGGAAAAAATATCTTCTAGAGGCAGCGATGACGCTTGCGAGCTTGGATCTTTCTCTATGTGATAAACTGCGGATACTTGTAGACCACTTTGATCCGACGGAAAGGGCGGATGCAGCCGCTCAATTGGTGCTTGGTAACTTTATTGAGGGACGAGATATTGTGGAAATGCGCGAAAAATTGGTTGGCGCATGGATCGGTGGATCGTTGTATCCGAAGTTCGAAGTGTATGGCGACGGCATAATTGAGGGGTTGGTGCGTGTTCTGCGATTTGTTGACGGCGCCCATGCATTTGCGGATAATGAGGAATTTGGAACGCCGGTGGGGGATTTAATTGGAGAGTATTTTGGAGAGATAAATGACAGCTTCGAAGATCCAGGAATATGCGAGCTGTACAATTGGCTGTCGGAGGAGCTAAGAAAGCCTCTAAGGGATTGGTTGGGAGGGACCGGTGTTGCTAAAAGGGTGATCGAAAGAATGACTAGATTGTATGGCGTTTCAGTTCCTGGAATTGTCGAGTGGGTTGACATCGTGATGGCTTCCGATGTGGAGCTTGTGGTTGAACCCAGTGAGGCGGGTGTCATACTTAAGAAAGCTGAGTCCATTGTGATGAAGGCTAAGGAGAATTTCGCAGCTACTTTCGAGGGCGTCGAGGCGTTATCCTCAGAAGAGCAGATTGCGTTGCTTGCGTTTGCAATTCATTATGCCCCAAACGATCAAGTGGCTCCAGTACTTGAGACAGTTTGTGGTCTTGCTGACAGCGTCAGTGCAAAATTCGGGGATTGTTTGTTCCACTTTAGAATTCATAGGCGGGGGCGTGATGCTGCAGTTGATTGGGTGAGCTTGCCTACAGCGCAGCTCATTAACCTCGATGCAATCCGGTTGTCGAACCGCGTTACGCTGAGGTGTGTGCAACATGATGAAGCTTTGTTAGATGTAGTTTTGGAAAAGGTTAACGCAGGGCAATTGGAATACGTGAATGTCGCCGCAAGAATATTGAGCATGGCAATCCGGAAGACTGGACTGTCCGATGTAGACATCTTGGGCGCGGTCGCTCTGTTGTATGGCCATGGCGGCATTATCGAGGTGCCTCGGCATAACTCTGAGATGCCAATCGATGCTCTTCTGCCCGAAAAGATGGCGCAGTTGGTTTTGGCGAACGAGGCAATCTATCCACTTGCGTTAGTGGACCTTGCGGAGGCTATAGAGTTTAAGCGTGTGGCGGCAGGTGTCGAGCGAATCAGAGACGTAGCTCGTGACGGGGCTTGGTTTGGTCATCTTGATAGAAATTGATTCGTACAAAGGCTCTTCAAGGCATATTTCGCCTTGACCCCGCCTATTCCTCGCCCATGCGCAGGGCGGCGATGAAGGCGGTCTGGGGGATTTCGACCTCGCCGAACTGGCGCATGCGCTTCTTGCCCTCCTTCTGCTTCTCCAGGAGCTTGCGCTTGCGGGTGATGTCGCCGCCGTAGCACTTGGCGAGCACGTCCTTGCGCAGGGCGGAGATGGTCTCGCGCGCGATGACCCGGCCGCCGATCGCCGCCTGGATCGGGATCTTGAACATGTGGCGGGGGATCAGGTCCTTCAGCCGCTCGCACAGCATGCGGCCGCGATATTCCGCCTGGCTGCGGTGGACGATGATGCTGAGCGCGTCCACCGGCTCGTTGTTGACCAGGATGGACATCTTCACGAGGTCGCCCTCGCGGTAGCCCTCGAGCTGGTAGTCGAAGCTGGCGTAGCCGCGGCTGATGGACTTCAGCCGGTCGTAGAAGTCGAACACCACCTCGTTCAGGGGCAGCTCGTACACCAGCATGGCGCGGCCGCCGACATATGTCAGGTCCTTCTGGACGCCGCGCCGCTCCGTGCAGAGCTGGAGCACCCCACCCAGGTAGCTGTCGGGCAGCATGATGGTGGCCTTGATCCAGGGCTCCTCGATGAAGTCGATCTTCACCGGGTCCGGCATGTCGGCGGGGTTGTGCAGCTCCTTGATGGTGCCGTCGGTCATGTGCATGCGGTAGACGACCGAGGGGGCGGTGGTGACGAGGTCGAGGTTGAACTCCCGCTCCAGCCGCTCCTGGATGATCTCCAGATGCAGAAGGCCGAGGAAGCCGCAGCGGAAGCCGAAGCCGAGGGCCGCACTCGACTCCGTCTCGAACTGGAAGCTGGCGTCGTTGAGGGCGAGCTTGCCCAGGCTGTCGCGCAGCTCCTCGAAGTCGGCCGCGTCGGCCGGGAACAGGCCGCAGAAGACGACGGGCACGGAGGGCTTGAAGCCGGGCAGGGGACGCTCGGCCAGGCGCCGCTCCTCCGTGATGGTGTCGCCCACCTTGGTGTCGCGGATGTCCTTGATGCCGGCGGTGAGGAAGCCCATCTCGCCGGGGCCGAGCTTGTCGATCTGCAGCTTCTTGGGCGTGAAGATGCCGACCCGGTCCACGTCGCGGGTGGCCCCGGTGGCCATGAAGCGGATCTTGGAGCCGGTCTTCAGCTCCCCGTTCACGACGCGGACCAGGATGACGACGCCGAGGTAGGGATCGTACCAGCTGTCCACGATCAGGGCCTGGAGCGGGGCGGCGGCGTCGCCCTTCGGGGCCGGCAGGCGGGCGCAGATGGCCTCCAGCACGCCCTGGATGTTGAGCCCGGTCTTGGCCGAGATCTCCACCGCGTCCGACGCGTCCAGCCCGATCACGTCCTCGATCTGCTCCTTCACGCGCGGCACGTCGGCCGCGGGCAGGTCGATCTTGTTGAGGACGGGCACGATCTCATGGTTGGCGTCGATGGCCTGATAGACGTTGGCCAGCGTCTGCGCCTCCACCCCCTGGGAGGCGTCCACCACCAGCAGCGAGCCCTCGCAGGCGGCGAGGCTGCGGCTGACCTCGTAGGCGAAGTCCACATGGCCCGGCGTGTCCATCAGGTTCAACTGATAGGTTTCGCCGTTGAGCGCGGTGTAGTTCAGGCGCACGGTCTGCGCCTTGATGGTGATGCCGCGCTCGCGCTCGATGTCCATGTTGTCGAGCAGCTGGGCCTTCATCTCCCGCGCCTCGATGGCGCCACAGAACTCGATCAGCCTGTCCGCCAGGGTGGACTTGCCATGGTCGATGTGCGCGATGATGGAGAAGTTGCGGATGTGGGAGAGGTCGGTCATGAGGTTCGGGCTGCCTTGGACGCGGCAGGAACATAGAGGGGCGGACGTGCTTAAGCAACGCGCGCGCGGAATGGTCGCGGCTTTGGCCCTGGGATTCGCCGGATGGGCGGCGACGGCGGCCGGCGGCGCCCTGGCCGCGTCTGGCGCCGGGATCGTGCCCCAGGGCGTGTGGCTGATGGAGAACGGCAAGGCGGCGGTGGAGTTCTACCGCTGCGAACCGCGCACGGACCGCCTGTGCGGGCGGCTGCTGTGGGGCCGGCCGGACCAGTATCCGCCCGACGACCCGACCGACTTCCGCAACCCCGATCCGGACCTGCGCAAGCGGGCGCTGTGCGGCCTGCCGGTGGTGTGGGATCTGCGCTGGCGGGGCGGCCGGGGCGAGACCGGCGAATGGGGCGGCGGCCAGGTCTACGACCCCACCAGCGGGGAGACCTACGGCGCCAGGATGGAGATCAAGGGGCCGGAGGAGCTGCGCGTGCGGGGCTATATCCTGGGCATCTCGCTGCTGGGCAAGAGCCAGACCTGGCGCCCGGCCCCGCCGGAGATCATGGGCCAGCTCTGCGCCAAGCCGCTGGCCGAACAGGTGGCGGAGGAGCCGGGGCGGTAGGGGGGCGGGGGTCCGCTTCTTGAACCTTTCGTGACAGTTGGCGGGCGGTTGATCCGGGTCAAACCGGCGGGGCGCGGGTCTGTTAGGACGGGATGGCACGACCATCCCGCCCGGAGCCCGGACCCATGCCGCGCGACCGCCTCGACACTACCGACCCGTCCCAGGCCTCCGCCCTGCTGGACGCGCTGGTCCGCCTGCGCGACGCGGTGGAGGCCGAAGCGGAGCGCACGCTGGCGGGGTGGCGGCCGGGGGTGACGCGGCGGGCCTTCGCCCTGTCGGCCGGGAACTTCGCCCGGTATCTGAGCCTCAGGCGGCGGGACCTGCGGGAGCTGCAGACGCGGCTGATGCCCTGGGGTCTGTCCAGCCTGGGCCGCTGCGAGGGGCGGGTGAGGGCGAACCTGGACAGCGTGATCGCGGCCCTGTCCAGAATCGCGGGCGCGGCGCCGCCGGCGGCCTTTCCGGGAGCGCGGCGGTACTTCCGAGGGGACCGGATGCTGGCGCGGAACACGGCCGAGCTGCTGGGACAGCATCCCGACCGCCGCGTGGTGCGCATCCTGGTGACGCTGCCGACCGAGGCGGGGGACGATCCCGCCTTCCTGCGCCGGCTGGTGGAGGCCGGCACCGACGCGGTGCGGATCAACTGCGCCCATGACGGGCCGGAGGTCTGGGCGCGCATGATCCGCAACCTGCGCGCGGCGGAGCAGGCGTGCGGCCGGCGGGTGCGGGTGCTGATGGACCTCGCCGGACCCAAGGTGCGCACGGGTGCGGTGCTGACGCCGGACGACGATGTGAAGCTGGAGGTGGGGGAGCGGCTGCTGCTGCTGGCGGACGGGTTTCCGGCCCGGGACGGCGTGCCGAACCAGGTGACCTGCACCATCCCCGCCATCGTGGCCCGGGTGAAGCCGGGCGAGCGCGTCTATATCGACGACGGCAAGGTCGCCTGCGTGGTGGAGGAGACGGGGCCCGAGGGGGCGGTGATGAAGGTGCTGCACGCGGAGCCCGGCGGGCGCAAGCTGAAGCCGGAGAAGGGGCTGAACTTCCCGGACACGGACCTGGGGCTGGCGGCGCTGACGGACGAGGACCGCGCGGCACTGGGCTTCGTCGCGGCGCACGCCGACATGGTGGGATACAGCTTCGTGCAGTCGGCCGAGGATGTGCGGGAACTGCAGGCGGAGCTGGCGCGGCTGCGGCCGCAGGACTGGCAGAAGGTGGGGCTGGTCGCCAAGATCGAGACGCCGAAGGCCGTGCGGAACCTGCCCGGCATCATCGTGGCGGCGGCCGGGCGGCAGCCCTTCGGCATCATGATCGCGCGCGGCGACCTGGCCGTGGAGCTGGGTTTCGAGCGGACGGCCGAGATGCAGGAGGAGATCCTGTGGCTGGCCGAGGCGGCGCACGTGCCGGTGATCTGGGCCACGCAGGTGCTGGAGAGCCTGGTGAAGAAGGGCCTGCCCACGCGCGGCGAGATGACCGACGCCGCCATGGCCGCGCGGGCGGAATGCGTCATGCTGAACAAGGGGCCGAACGTGGCGGCGGCGGTGGCGGCGCTGGACCGCATCCTGACCGCCATGGCCGAGCACCAGGTGAAGAAGACGCCGAAGCTGCGGGCGCTCAGGAGCTGGTGAGGGCGCGCCGCCGGCCCGGTTGACAGCCGCCGCCCTTCCACCACCTCTAGGCAGGGAGACGGGGAGGGCGGCATGGCGATCTGGAAGGGCAAGCACAGCGCGCGGCTGGCGCCGGATGTGACGGGCGGCCCGGTGTCGGACATTCCCGCACCGGTCACGGCGATGGTCACCTGTCTGGCACTGCTGATCATGCTGCCGCCCGCCATCGCCATCGTCTGGCTGCGCGGCGAATCCGGGCCGATCGCGTCGCTCACCGTCCTCGCGGCGGCCTGCGTGCCGGCTTGTGTCGCCGCCGTGCTGGCCATCGGGTTGTGGCGGCGGCGCTACTGGGCGTGGCTGGGCGCCATCGTCGCGGTGGCGTTCATGGCCGGGCTGGGCGGTGCCGCCATCATCGCCACCATCGCCGCCGTTGGGCTGGAGGAGGCCGCCAGGGCGCTGCCCTTCATGGTCGGCGGGGTCCTGATACTGATCGGTGCGGCGCTGCGTCTGGGCGAGGCCGACATGCGGCGCTGGGTCGGGCTGTCGGGGCCGCGCCCGTTGGAGCCGACGGCGGAGAAGCCCGCCTTGACGCTGGCGGGCTGAACCGGTTCATCGGCCGTTCGGCAAGGTTTCGTCCCTCAGGCACCCCTCACCCGGTTCGCTGACGCTCACCACCCTCTCCCGCAAGGGGAGAGGGTTCACTTTGCCGGCGTCCGATCCTGTGACACCCGATGCTGCCGAGGCGGAACCGAGGCGGTACCAAGTCCTCCCTCTCCCCCTTGCTGGAGAGAGCCTGCCCCGGACTTGATCCGGGGGTCCCGAGCGGAGAGGGGGTGGGGGTGGAGGCCCGTACCACCCGGGCCACCCCTCACGCCGCGTGGGCGGAGCCCATCAGCTTCATGAAGCCGGGGTCCAGTTCCAGCTTGCGGTGGGTGAAGCGCCAGCCCTTGGGCGTCTTCACGACCTTGCTGCCGTTGTAGCGCACGGTGGCGACGATGCGCGGCGCGTCGGCCACCTCCACCACCATCAGGTCGGCGGTGACGTAGGCGACACCCTCGCCACCGTCCATGATGGAGACGTTGAGGCCCAGGTGCCGCTTGCCCACGGCCATGCCCCGGTTGACATGCTCATCCTCGAAGGCGCGCAGGGCCTCGCGGCTGTCGAAGGTGCCGAACGGGCTTTCGAACAGGACCTCGTCGGCCCAGCAGTCCATGAAGCCGTCGACATCCTTGTCGTCGGTGCAGGTGTTGTAGCGGGCGCAGAGGTCCAGGATCTCCAGACGGTCGGCGGGCGTCAGCATCGGCGGGTCCCTCTTGTCATGCATTTGCAGGCGTTGAGCGCCGTAGGGCGTGCCAACCATATGACCCGTTGGACCGGCGCATGCTTCCGACCGCGTGCGCCGGATTCCACGATATTGCGGTGTCGACCACCTTCCGCGCGCTTGCCGGGGTGGAGCCGGCTGTCCACCTTCCGGCCTCCCGTCCGCCCCCGACCTTCCCCTTGAAGCCGGGCGCCCCCGCCTGCAATTCTCGCCTGAGGAAAAATCAACTCGATGAGGATCGCGCTCGTGTTCGGCATCAGCGTCATGGCACTCTCCGCGTCCGCGCACGGCGCCGCCGGTCCGGCCCCGGCCGCAACCGCGCCCGCCGCCCTCTCGGCGGAGCTGGCGGCGGCCAACCCGTTCTTCCAGGACTGGACGACACCCTTCGCCTCCCCGCCCTTCGACATCATCCGGCCCGAGCATTTCCCGCCCGCACTGGAGCGGGGCATGGCGGAGCAGCTGGCCGAGGTGCGGGCCATCGCCACGAACCCCGAGGCGCCGACCTTCGCCAACACCATCGAGGCGATGGAGCGGACGGGTGCGCTGCTGACCCGCACGCAGCTGGTGTTCGACAACCTGACCAGCAGCCAGACCAACGACGCGCTGCAGGCGATCGAGCTGGACATGGCGCCGAAGCTGGCCCAGCACAGCAGCCGCATCCACCTGGACGGCGATCTCTTCGCCCGCATCGACGGGCTTTACCGCCGCCGCGCGACGCTGGGGCTGGACGAGGCGCAGACGCGGCTGCTGGAGCGCTACCACCTGAACTTCGTGCGCGCGGGCGCCCAGCTGGACGCGGCCGGGAAGCAGCGCCTCGCCGCCGTCACGGAGGAGCTGGCGACCCTGACCACGACCTTCGGCCAGAACGTGCTGGCGGACGAGAAGTCCTGGCAGCTGGTGCTGGACGGGGAGGCCGACCTCGCCGGACTGCCGGACTTCGTGCGGTCGGCGGCGGCCCAGGCGGCGAAGGACCGGAACCTGCCGGGCAAGCATGTCATCACGCTGTCGCGCTCCTCCATCGAGCCGTTCCTGACCTTCTCCGCCCGGCGCGACCTGCGGGAGACGGCCTTCAAGGCCTGGATCGCGCGCGGCGACAACGGCAACGCCACCGACAACAAGGCGCTGATCGCGCGGATCGTCGCCCTGCGCGGCGAGCGGGCGAAGCTGCTGGGCTTCGAGAGCTTCGCCGCCTTCAAGCTGGCCGACACCATGGCGAAGACGCCGGAGGCGGCCCAGGAGCTGATGCTGAAGGTCTGGGGCCCGGCCACGGCACGGCTGGAGGAGGAGCGGGCGATGCTCCAGGCCCAGGCGGCGGCCGAGGGCATGAACGAGCCGATCCAGGCCTGGGACTGGCGCCATTACGCCGAGAAGGTGCGCAAGGCGAAGTTCGACCTGGATGAGGCGGAGGTGAAGCCGTACTTCCAGCTGGAGAACATCGTCCAGGCGGCGTTCGACACGGCCACCCGCCTGTTCGGCGTCAGCTTCACCCCCCGGCCCGACATCCCGGTCTACAACCCCGATGTCCGGATGTACGAGGTGAAGGACCGCGACGGCCGGCATGTCGGCCTGTTCCTCCAGGACAATTTCGCCCGGGCGGAGAAGCGGTCCGGCGCCTGGATGAGCAGCTACCGCGACTATCGGAACCTGGACGGCGAGGTGACGCCGATCATCTCCAACAACAACAACTTCGCGAAGGGCGAGCCGACCCTGCTCAGCTACGACGACGCGGAGACCTTGTTCCACGAGTTCGGGCACGGGCTGCACGGCCTGCTGACCAAGGCGAAGTACCCGTCCCAGGCCGGCACCAACGTGATGCAGGACTTCGTGGAGTTCCCCTCCCAGGTCTATGAGCACTGGCTGTCCCAGCCGGAGACGCTGCGCAAGTATGCGCGGCACCACAGGACCGGGGAGCCGCTGCCCCAGGCGCTGCTGGACCGCATCCTGGCGGCGCGCACCTTCAACCAGGGCTTCGCCACGGTGGAGTACCTGTCGTCCGGCCTCGTGGACATGGCGCTGCACGACCTGCCGCCGGGGACGGAGGTGGACGCCGCGGCGTTCGAGGCGGAGGCGCTGGCGAAGATCGGCATGCCGGACGGCATGGTGATGCGCCATCGGCTGCCCCACTTCCTGCACCTGTTCCAGGGGGACAGCTACGCCGCCGGCTACTACAGCTATATGTGGGCGGAGGTGCTGGACGCGGACGGTTTCGCCGCCTTCAAGGAGGCGGGCGACATCTTCCAGCCGGAGCTGGCGGCCAAGCTGCACGCGATCTACAGCGGCGGCGACACCCGCGACCCGATGGCGCTCTACCGCGAATTCCGCGGCCGGGAGCCGGAGATCGGGGCGTTGCTGAAGGTGCGCGGGCTGGTGCCGGCGGGCGGGTGATCCGGACCGCCGGTGGGCCCGCCGCTCAGGCCGGGCAGCGGGCCAGGCGTTCCAGGGCGGCGAGCAGGGCCTTGGCGTCGATCGGCTTGTAGACGACCTCGTCCATTCCGGCGTCGCGGTAGTCCCGCTCGCGGCCGTGCTGGGCGTCGGCCGTCAGCGCGATGATCGGCGTGCGGCCCGGCGCCCCCGGCAGGGCGCGGATGGCGCGGGTGGCGGCGATGCCGTCCATCACCGGCATCTGCACATCCATCAGCACCAGGTCGTAGTGCGCCCGCTGCACGGCCTCCACCGCCTCCCGGCCATTGGCGGCCACGTCGACCCGGTGGCCGGCGCTGTCCAGCAGGGCCCGCATCAGCTTCTGATTGATGTGGTTGTCCTCCGCCAGCAGCACCCGCAGCGCCGACCGCGCGTCGGCGGGGGCGGCCTCGGACGCCGTCCCGGCGGGCACCATGGCGGGGCCGCAGGGGGCCGCACCGGCCGGGGGCAGGGCGACGGGCACGCTGAACCAGAAGGTGCTGCCCCGGCCGGGCGCGCTGTCGAAGCCGATCCGCCCCTCCATCCGCTCCACCAGCCGCTGGGAGATGGCGAGGCCGAGGCCCGAGCCGCCGAAGCGCCGGACGGTGGAACTGTCGCCTTGGGAGAAGGGCTTGAACAGCCGGCCGCGGATGGACGGATCGACGCCGATGCCGGTGTCCTCCACCGCGACATGCAGCTCCACCCGCCCGTCCGCCAGGGGGCGGTGGCCGGCGCGGATGGTCACGCTGCCGGCGGGCGTGAACTTCAGGGCGTTGCCCACGAGGTTGAAGAGGATCTGGCGCAGCCGCGTGGGGTCCGCCAACACCGTGTCGGGCAGGCCGTCCGCGATCACCGGTGGGTTCAGGGCCACCCCCTGGCGCTCCGCCTGGGACCGGAGCAGCGCCACCACCTCCTCCAGCACGTCGGGGACGCGGCAGGGCACGATCTCCAGCTCGATCCGCCCCGCCTCAGCGCGGGAGAAGTCCAGGATGTCGTTGACCACGGTCAGGAGCTGTTCGGCCGAGTGGCGGGCCAGTTCCGCATGCTCCCGCTGCCGGGGCGTCAGATCGCCGTCCAGCAGCAGGCCCAGCATGCCCAGCACGCCGTTCATCGGCGTGCGGATCTCATGGCTCATGGTGGCCAGGAATTCCGACTTCGCCCGGTTGGCGTCGTCCGCCAGCCGCCGCGCGGCCTCCAGGTCCAGCTCAACCCGCTTCTGCGCGGTGATGTCCTGCACGGTGCCGATCAGGCGTGTGCGCTCCCCGGCGGCGTTCCGCTCCATCCGGGCCAGCTCGTGCACCCAGCGGATCGTCCCGTCGGGGCGCACCACGCGGTGCTGCACGTCGTGCAGCCCCGTCTCCGCCGCCCTGGCCTCGCTCGCCCGCACGGCCGGGATGTCCTCCGGGTGGACGGCGGCGTTGAAGACGTCCAGGCTGGGCGTCACACGGCTCCTGTCCAGGCCGAAGATCTCGAAGATCACGTCGGACCAGTAGAGCTCCCCGGTCGCGAGGTCGACCTCCCAATTGCCGAGGCAGGCGATCGCCTGCGCCTCCTCCAGCCGGGCGCGGCTGTGCTCCAGCTCGAGCTCCATCCGCTTGCGCTCGTCGATGTCGGTGACCAGCGCGGTGCAGGAGATCAGGCGCCCGTCCGCGTCCACGCGCTGGCGGGTCGAGATGGACGCCCAGAAGACGCTGCCGTCCTTGCGCCTCAGCCGGATGTCGTCGCGGTCGGCGCGGTCTGACAGAGGCTCCGCCCTGTGCCGGGCAACGAGGGAGAGGCCCTCCTCCAGCAGGCTTGCCGTGCTGTCGGCTCCCAGCAGCTCCTCGAGCGGGTAGCCCAGCATCTCGGCCATGCGCCGGTTGGCGTAGAGCGTCCGCCCCGCCGCGTCCACGACCCAGATGCCGTCGTTCGCCAGCTCCACAATGTCCTTGAAAGCCAGCAGCTTCTCCCGCTCCTCCCGCTCCCGGCTGATGTCCTGGAAGGTGCCGTAGACACGCACGGGCTTGCCGTCCCGCATCTCCGCATGCGAGGTGGCCCGCACCCAGGTGCGCCGCCCCCCGGCGGTGATGAAGGGCAGTTCCAGGCTGTAGGGCGTGCCCTCCGCCATCAGGCGCTCGACGGCGGGGGTCAGATCGCGGGTGGCCTCGGGCGGATAGAAGCTCAGCCCGTCCTCCAGCTTCGGGCGGTAGGTCTCCGGGTCGGTGCCGTGGATGCCGTGGGTGGCCTGCGACCAGTAGAGATCGCCGGTGGCGAGATCGATCTCCCAGCTTCCGACACCCGTCGTCTCCTCGACGGAGCGGTTGATCGTCTCCAGCCGCTTGGTCCGGGTGATGTCGCGGGCGATGCTGTAGATCAGGCCGTCCGCCTCGTTCCGGGCGGCGTTCCATTGCAGCCAGCGATAGCCGCCCCGCTTGTGCCGGTAGCGGTTCTCGAAGGCGACGACGGCCTCACCCCGGGCGAGGTTCTGGGTCGCCCGCACCGTCGGCTCCACATCGTCGGGATGGACGAAGGCGAAATACCGCGCCGCCATCAGCTCCGCGCGCGACCAGCCAAGCGTGCTCTCCCACACCGGGTTGAGCGCCAGAAGGTGCCCGTCCGCGCTGGAGACGCTCATGAGGTCGAGAGACAGGTGGAAGAACGGGGACGTCGTCATCGGCGCAAGGTTAGCGTCGGTTCGTTAAACTTTCCTTACCGATGTAATGGAAAGTTGCCGAAGACAAGACCAAGGATTCCCGTCTCCGGCCGCTCAGCGAATCCTTCGCACGGTCTCAAGGGCGGCGCGCCACGCCGGCCCGCCGGCGGCCGGGTCGCCGTCGAACAGCAGGGCCAGCCGGCTGCACGAGCCCCAGTGCAGCCGCATGCGGATGGCGCGCGGGCTGTCGGGCACGGTGCCTTCGTAGATGCCGACGGGACCCGCGGGGCCCCGCTCGATCCGGGTGACCGTGCCCCGGAGCTGGCCCATGGCGGGCGCCATCTCGATCAGCTCGCGGCGGCGCTGGGCGTCGGTCATGTCCTCCAGCCCGCAGGCGGGGACGGGGAAGCACACGGCCTCGATCCGGTAGCCGGAATAGCGGCCGGTGAGGCCGGGCGGGCCGTTGCGGGCGGCGGTGGGCGGGCCCTGCATGCCGCGCGCGGGCAGTGAGGCGGCGAACTCGCAGCCCTCGGGCGCGAAGCGATGGTCCGCCAGGGCGGGTGCCGCGGACACCGTCAGCAGTGCCGTCAACCCCGCCAGCCCCGCCCGCGCGCGCATGCCCATGTCGACCCCGTCCGCCATCCGGACCCCCTCATATCAACGCGGAACCGGCGCGGAAAGTCCGCGCCGGTCGCGTCGTCTTCGGGATTGCGGTGGGGGGATGTCGGTGGGGATGGCGGCGGGGCGGTCAGGCCGTCGCCGCCTTCAGGAAGTGCTCCAGCCGCACCACGTGCGTATCGGACACGAACATGACGCCGGAGCTCTTCTCGAACAGGGGCTTCAGCCCGGCGGCGACCTTGCGGATCGTCTCCTCCGTGCCGACGGCCATGATGAGGACGAGGCTCGCCTGGTCGTTGAACAGCAGGCGGCTCTCATGGAAGCCGTGGTGGCCCATGCCGGCCACGTCGCGGATCACCGTGTAGCCGGTGGTGCCGGCGCGGGAGAGCAGGTCGGCGACGAAGGCCTGCTTCTCCCCCTTCACGATGATCTCGATCTTCTTCAGCTTGTGGAACGCGATGTCGTCAGCGGGTGTCATGGCTGGGCTCCTCAGGCGGGGATGAGCGTGGCTTCGGTGTCGCTGGCGGCGTCGGCCGGGGTGGCCGGTGCGCCCGCGCCGGTGCCGGCACCGTCGGCGCCGGGGGCGTCGATCCAGCCGCCCTCGCGGGTGCGGCGGCGGATCGCCCCGGTGGCCGGGTCGATCACCTGCAACGCCACCCAGCCGTTGCCGAACAGGGTCTGCAGGATCGGGTTGCGGGCGATGATGGCGTCGACGCGGGCGACGGGCGCCTGCACCACGGTCATCAGCCGCAGCGGCTCGTGGTAGGCGACGGTGTCGGCGGCGTTGACCGACTGCAGGGGCAGGCCGGTCATCAGGTCGCTGGCGTTGCCCTGCATGACGCCGAAGGCGCCGACCACGTTGTGCGTCACCTTGGACCCGGCCCCGTAGGCCGTGTTGTCGACGGTGGAGAAGTAGTACTGGGTGTTGATCCACTCCGCCACGACCATGGGGGCGGTCAGGATCACCTCCAGCGCCTTGCCCTCCGTGTCGGCCTGCCAGTCGTAGCTGTGCAGGAAGGTGCGGCCCTGGAGGTCCAGCCCCCTGGTCAGGTCGCGGTGGGCGACGATGAAGGCGGCGTTGCGGGCCAGCGCCCATTCCGGACGCACCTGGGCCCAGTCGCTCGCCCGCGTCTCAACATGCCGGACCGCGTCGCCGGACACGCCGGTGAAACGCGCCGTCCGCTCCGCCGCCGCCTTCGCGCGGGCCACGGCCAGATTGGCCTGGAGACGGGCGAACAGCTCCGGATGGCGGCTTTCGGCGGCGGCAGGGTCGTAGATCACGACCTCGTCCGTGGTGGTGTTGTGCTCGGCGGCCAGGAACAGCGTGTCGGCGGGCACGAAGATGCCGCGCTCGGCCAGCGCCTTGCGGGTGCCGGGCAGGTTCAGGATGGCGGCGACGATGCGGGCGTTGGGTCCGCCCCGGTTGCCGCCGCAGGCGCCGCAGTCCAGCCCCGCCTCGAACGGGTTGTTGACGGTCGCACCGCCATGGCCGGTGAGGACCACCAGCGGGGCGAAGTTCTCCGTCAGGCCCATGATGCGCAGCGCGGCCTCGGCGTAGAAGGCGTGCTCGCCGGGGCTGAGGCCGATCGGGTCGGCCTCGCCATGCTCATGGTCGTGGTCATGGCCGCAGCCGTCCTTGGGGTGGTGCAGCTCGACCCGGGGGGCGGGGGTGACCGGCGGGCGCAGCCGGTCGGCGGCACGGGCGACGGCGCGGCCGAAGCCGGCCGGGGCCAGGGTGCGGCCCGCCATGGCGGCGCCGAAGGCCAGCCCCGACGCCTCGACGAAGGCGAAGGCGCCGGCCACGCTTTCCTTGAGCGAGCGCAGCAGGCCCTTCATCCCGGCCAGCCGGGCGCGGCCGTCCAGGTGCTTCGCGGCCAGATGCGCGTGGGCCGGGTGGGCGTGCTCATCCACCACATGCTTGGGCTCCAGCAGCACCGGGCAGCTGGCGTAGGCGTGGGCGTCACCAAAGGCCCGAACCGCCAGCGGGATGCCGAAGAAGCCGGCAAAGCCCAGCGTCTCGTAAGGGCCGGTGCGCTCCAGATGGCGGCGGAACACCTCCGACCGCACATCGATGCAGAAGACGAGCTGGGCCTGGGGGACGGGGCGCGTCCCCTCGCCGGCCGGCGTCCGCGCGGCCTTGCCCGCACGGGCGGCGAGGTCGGCGGTGAGGCGGCGGCGGTAGCTCTCCTCCCACGCCTCCAGGATGGCGGCACCGTCGGCGGCCTCCGCTTCCGTACCGGCAACGGGGCCGGGCACGGCCTCTCCCGTCAGCTCGGCCAGGGTCATGCGCACGGCCAGCAGGTCGGCCAGCGTGATCGGCGCCGCCTTGGCCCAGGGGTGGGACCGCTCGGACTGCCGCCACTTCACATAGCTGGACCAGCCCGGCAGGGCGGCCAGATGGCGGGCGAACAGCTCCTCCGACTCCTGGTCGGACAGGGTCCGGGTCAGGTGCAGCAGGGCGGTCGGCGCGTCGTCGGCCATGTCGGCCAGACGCTCCCGGTCCGGCACGTCGCCGTCATGGGCGGCCAGCCGCTTCCAGGCGCGCCAGAAGCCAAGCTCCCGGTGCGGCATCGGCCAGGCGGCCTGCCCCTCGTCCAGGAAGGCGGCGAGCCACTTCAGCAGCACCCGGTTCACGGCGGAGCGCTCGGCGCCTGCGGCCGTGGTCGCTTCAGCCGCCTCGGCGGTGCCGTCCAGCAGCCGCTCGGCAAGGCCCGGACGGCCGTGGCGGATGGCGGCCTCGGCCAGGAGCCGGCGGTCGATCTTCCCATCCGCCAGCGCCTTGCGGGCCATGGCGACGGTCGGGTAGGCGCGCCCGCCGAAGCGGCGGTGGCCCTCCGTGACCGCCTGCTCGAAGGGCAGGTTCTCAAGCCCCTGGAGCGGGTTGGCGGCGATGAAGCTGCGCAGCGGCCAGTAGGGCGGCAGCAGGGAGGCGGCGTTCTCGACGCGGGCGAGGAGGGCGGCGATCTCAGGCATTGTAGAACCCCCGGCGGTCGGTGACGGTGGCGCCGGCCGGCTGGCCGGCGTTCAGAAGGCGGGTGTAGAGGGCGTCGGCCGACCCGCGGCCGGCACCGGCCAGCGCCCAGACCCAGCCGCCGGCGAAGGCCAGCAGCACCAGGGCGTGCACCGGGTTGAGCGCCTGCGGGTCGACGGCACCCGGGACCGTGGCCAGGGCGCCTTCCGCGAAGGAGACGACCACGCCGTAGATCGCGGCCGTGGCGGCGATGGCCAGCGGGGCCGCGATCAGCAGGGCGGCGAAGCCGTCCGGGCGCCAGCCGCGCAGGGCCAGGGCCGCGTGGGCCGCCGCGATGGCGGCGAAGGCGACCAGGATGGCGCCAGTGTCCAGGCTGCCCGCCAGCTTGCCCGTGACCAGGGCGAAGACGCCGCCGGCGATCACCGCGACGGGCAGCGCCAGCAGCACCGCCTTGGCGTCCAGCGGGTCCTTGGCCGCGTCCGGCCGCTTGGCGGCGGACAGGGCGGACCCGGCGCCAAGGAACAGGCAGGCCTTATAGAGGCCGTGCAGGACCAGATGCGCCATGGCGGCGGCATGGAAGCCGAGGCCGCACTGGAGCACCATGAAGCCCATCTGCGCCACGGTGGAGGCGGCGAGGCCGCGCTTCACGTCGGTCTGCACCAGGGCCGTGGCGGCGCCGAACAGGGCGCTGGCGGCGCCCAGCAGGAACACCGCCGTCATGGCGTGGGGGACCGCCTCGAACACCGGGGCGGTGCGGGCCAGCAGGATGCCGCCCGCATTGACGAGGCCGGCATGCATGAAGGCCGACACCGGGGTGGGTGCCGTCATGCTGGACATCAGCCAGGTGTGGAAGGGGAACAGGCCGCACTGGATCGCCGCCGCGATGGCGAGCGCCACGCAGGCCAGCGCCAGCAGCGTGCCGTCGGCGGTGGCGAGGTCGGCCAGGGCGCCGGAGATCGTCGCGTCGCCCGTGGCGGCGTGGACGAGCGCGAGGCCGACCGCCAGCAGGGCGGAGCCGGCGAGGAAGCTGTTGCGGGCGAGGGCGGCGGCCGCCCGCGCCTGGGTCCAGGTCCGCACATGGCCGATCAGGTCGGCCAGCAGCAGCCCCATGGCCGTCCAGGCCAGCGCGAACAGCACCATGTGGTCCGCCGCCAGCAGCAGCAGGACCGTCAGCGTCAGCGCCGTCAGCCGGACGAAGAAGCCGTCGATCCGCGCGTCGCCGTCCATGTAACGCAGCGCGAAGCTGTGCACGATGGCGCTGACGAACAGGATGGCGGGCGCCAGCAAGAGGGCCAGCGCGTCCAGGCGCAGCGGGCCGGCGGTCACCGGCTCCCCGCCCACGAGCGCCACCGCCGCTGCGATGGCGCCCAGGAACAGGAGCCAGACGAGGTTTGTCAGGATACGGGGCATGGGGCCGCCCTTTCGGTTCCGGAAAGGTTGGCCGCCCTTGTGTCATGCGGGGCGATATATCGGAAACGGATTTTTCTTATGCTACTTATCTGTCTGGCCGATAAGTGACGTGCTCCGTGATGAAGCTGGCCAGGGCGGCGGCGGCGGGGTTCAGCCGGTCGGCGGCAAGCAGGCAGATCACCGTTTCGGCCAGCGGCGGCCAGCCCGCCCCGCCGTCGAACGCCACCAGATCGCGCGGCACCATGGTGCGCGGCAGGACCGACAGGCCCAGCCCCGCCTTCACCGCCGCCGTGGCTCCGGCGAGGCTGGGGCTGGAATAGCTGACGGTCCAGGCCGTCTGCGCCGCGTCGAGCGCTGTCACCGCCCGGTGCCGGTAGACGCAGGGACTTGGCGACAGCACCAGCGGCACCGGATGGGCACGGTGGCCGAAGGTGCGGCAGGCGCTTTCAAAATCCATCCCGGGCGCGCAGTCGGGCCCGCCGACCCACACCAGCCGCTCCCGCCACAGGGGCTTGGCGCCGGGATGGATGGATTCGGGGTCCTGCTTGATGACGATCAGGTCGTATTCGTCCGCCTTGAAGCCGTCGATCAGGCGCAGGGTCAGGTCGCAGCTCACATGCAGCAGGACGCGCGGAAAGCTTTCCACGAAGCCCGCCAGGATTTCCGGCAGGTAGAAGGTGGCGAAATCCTCCGGCGAGCCGAAGCGCACCTCGCCCGCCACGTCGGGTTCGCGGAAACGGTGGATGACGGCCTCGGACAGGCGGAGGATCTGGCGGGCGTAGCCCAGCAGCTTCTCCCCATCCTCGGTCAGGCGGACATTGCGGCGGTCGCGGTCGAACAGGGTGCGGTCGAGCAGCCCCTCCAGCTTCTGGATCTGGGTGCTGACCGCCGACTGGGAGCGGCCGATCCGCTCCGCCGTGCGGGAGAAGCTGCGCGTCTCCGCCAGGGTGACGAAGGTCCGCAGCAGGGCCGTGTCGACGTCGTACATGGCCCGACATTGCCGCAACGCCGCGCGCGGAGCCAGTGGGTCGCGCTGGACGGTCCAGGGACTGTCATTCCCATGTGACGTCAGGCAGGCCGCACGATAAATCCATAATGAAACTATGGTTACAACCCGGCCGCATCGCGGTTGCGAAGTAACGAGGACCGTCCGCATCTCCTTTGATGCTTTTTTAACGACTCTCCACCGAGTGTGACATCCGTTGGCCTTGGGCCGATGGTTCGAAACCTTGGGGAGTTGACGATCGTGTCCCAGTCGTCCGCCGGTCGTTTGTCCAGTCTTTTCGCCCGCCTGCCCGCGCTGCGCATCACCGGCCGCGTGGTGATCCTGGTGGCCGTGTCCATGCTGGTGGTCGGTGCGGCCATCACCGGCATGACCGTGCGCATCATCACCGCCGAGCTGGAGAAGGAGGCCGTCGAAAGCCAGGAGATGAAGCTGCGCGTGGCGTGGGAGACGCTGCGGTCCCAGGGCACCGTGTTCGACGTGCGCGACGGCGCCCTTCATGCCGGGGCGGTGAAGCTGAACGACAACTTCGCCGTGGTCGACAAGGTGAAGGAACTGGTCGGCGGTGTCGCCACCATCTTCCAGGGCGACCTGCGCGTGGCCACCAACGTGCAGAAGCCGGACGGCGGCCGCGCCGTCGGCACCACCCTGGCCAAGGGGCCCGTCTACGACGCGGTGCTCGGCCGGGGGGAGCGCTTCCACGGCACGGCGAACATCCTGGGCCAGCCTTACTTCGTCGCCTACGACCCGATCCGCAACGCGCGCGGCGAGGTGATCGGCATCCTGTTCGTCGGCGACAAGCAGAGCGACGTCTATGCCGCCCTGGCCGCCATCACCAAGCCGGTGATCTGGACGGCCGTCGCCGCCCTGTCCGTCATGCTGCTGCTGGCGGTGCTGACGGCCCGCTCGCTGGTCCGGCCGCTGCAGCGGCTGCAGGACGCCATGAACCGGCTGGCCCGGCAGGACACCGGCGTGGACATCCCCGGCTGCGACCGCCGCGACGAGGTTGGCGAGATCGCCCGCACCGCCCGCGTCTTCCGCGACGGGCTGGTGGAGATGGAGCGGATGCGCGGGGAGCGCGCGACCGAGCGGGAGCAGGCGGAGGCCGAGCGCAAGCGCGTGCTGGCCGAGCTGTCCAACAGCGTGGAGACGCGGGTGAAGGGCGTGACTGGCGCCATCGCCGGCGCCATCGCCACCCTGCACGACACGGCCCGCGCCATGGCCGAACAGGCCCGCGCCACCAGCGAACAGACCCAGGCCGTGGCGGCCGTCAGCGCCCAGACCGGCGGCAACGTGCAGACGGTCGCCGCCGCCGCCGCCGAACTGAGCGCCTCGGCCGACGAGATCGGCCGCCAGGTCGGCACCGCCAGCGGCGTCGTCGGCGACGCCGCGCAGGAGGCGGAGCGCACCGTCGCGGCCGTCAACGGGCTGGCCGCGAGCGCCCAGAAGATCGGCGACGTCGTCAACCTGATCACCGCCATCGCGGCGCAGACGAACCTGCTGGCGCTGAACGCCACGATCGAGGCGGCGCGGGCCGGGGAGGCCGGCAAGGGCTTCGCCGTCGTCGCCAGCGAGGTGAAGAACCTCGCCACCCAGACCGGAAAGGCGACGGAGGAGATCTCCGCCCAGATCCAGTCACTCCAGGTGGAGGTGGAGGCCGCCGTGGCCGCCATCGGGAAGATCGGCAAGACGATCGGCGCCGTGCAGGGCAGCTCGTCCGCCATCGCCGCCGCCGTGCAGCAGCAGGCCGCCGCCATCGGCGAGGTCAGCCGCAACACGGAGGAGGCGGCGCGCGGCACCGACGAGGTGCAGGGCCGGATGGTGGAGGTGGCCGACCGGGCGGGCAGCACGCTCACCGGGGCCGAGAAGGTGGAAACGGCCGCCGACACGCTGGTCAACCACGCCCGCGCCCTGGAGCGGGAGATCGAGAGCTTCGTGGCCGAGCTGCGCGCCCGCGCGGCCTGACCGGACAGGCCCCGGCCGCCAACCCATCCAACAGACCACCTATCCGATAGGTTGTGCGGCCGGGAGCCTAAATATCGCTCATCTACAAAGCGATCATCCGCGTATCCGCTGTTTGAGACTGATCTCGGACAGGGGAAAACGCATGTCTCCATCGGAACTATTCGATCTTCAGGCCGGGTTCTCTTTCCTGTTTTTCGGCGCGGTTGTCATCTGGTCTGGACGCGTCCTGCGTCATCTGAACCGGACATGTGATCATCGGCCACCACTGAAGTTCTATACTGTGTTCTCGGCCTGGTCGATCGCCTTCGGCATCATGACCTTCACCTTCGGCGCGGCCCTGGCCGGCAACGCGGTGCTCGGGGTCGTCTGAGCGTCTAGACGAGCTGCGACTCGCCACCATCGATCCAGACCGGCGTGCCGGTGATGTGCTTCGCGCGGTCGCTCGCCAGGAACAGGGCGAGTTCGGCCACGTCGAAGCTGCCGCCCGGCTTGCCGTCCGTCAGCGGCACCTCGCCCGCAGGATACTCGGCCGGGTAGTCGGCCTTGCCGGCGTTCCTGGGTTGGGTGTTGTCGTCGATCTCCGTCTCGATCCAGCCGGGGCAGATCGCGTTCACCCGGATGCGGTCCCGGGCCAGCTCCAGCGCCAGCATGCGCGCCATCGCCACCTGTGCCGCCTTGGTGGCCGAATAGGCCGTGGCCCCGCCCGTGGTGAAGGTTCGGGTGCCGTTGATCGAGGCCGTCACGAGGACGCAGCCGCCGCCCGCCTTGCGCAGATGCGGGACCGTGTGGTGGATCGTGAGATACGTGCCGCGCAGGTTGATGGCGATGGTGCGGTCCCATTCCTGCGGCTCGAGCTGGTCGATGGGCGCCCACACGCCATTGATCCCGGCGTTGGCGAAGACGATGTCCAGCCGGCCGTATTCCCGCGCCAGCCGGTCCACGGCCGCCGCCATCGCCGCGCTGTCGGACACGTCGGCCAGCAGCGGCAGGGCGCGCCCGCCCTTGCCCTGGATCTCCTCCACCGCGTCGCGCACCTCCGCCTCGGTGCGGCTCAGCACGCCCACGGCGGCGCCATGCTCGGCGAACAGCACCGCCGAGGCCCGGCCGATTCCCGACCCGGCGCCCGTGATCAGCGCCACCTTGCCCTGAAGCTCTCCATGGGCTGTCGCCATGTCCCGTCCCTCCGTATCCGTCCGTCGCGCGTCGGCTGGCAACCGGGCGGACGGGCGGCGGGTTCCGGCATGGCGGCCACGCGGTGCGGCCAAGCGACGGAACGACCGCCGCGCGGACGGGGTTCATCAGGAAGGCGCGATGCACCGCGCCGGAGGACGCGCGATGACGGACGGGACGAAGGACGACAAGGCGGGCGGGAAGCCGCCCGGGAAGCCTGGAGAGGAGAAGCTCGACAAGACCCGCACGCCCGGCGACGGCACGCTGGACGGCTCCACCCCCGCCGGGCTGACGTCGGAGGAACTGCGCGAACGCGCCGAGGCCGACCGCTCGACCGAGCCCGGGACGGGGTAGGCGGCTTCCGCGGCTTCCGGCGGCTTGCGGCGAGGAACCGGCCCCCTCACCCCCTCGCTCCGCTCGGACCCTCTCCCGCGAGGGGAGAGGGGGGACTGGGGCCGTCGCCGTCCGGGATGACCAACGCCCTGTGTCCGCCGAGGCTGAGGCCCCGGTAAACCCTCTCCCCCTGCGGGAGAGGGTGGTGAGGCGGAGCCGAACCGGGTGAGGGGTGTGGCACCGGCGGCGAGGAACCCTCACCCCTCACCCCGCTCGCTGGCGCTCGCCGCCCTCTCCCGCAAGGGGAGAGGGGGGGGGATTTGGGGCCGCCGCCGTTCTGAAGAAGCGGGCTTGGTGGCTACGGGATCGAACGCGACCCCTCCGAGGCAGGCCTTACTTCGCCGCGTCGGCGGCGGGCAGGAAGCCGCGGTGGCGGAGCAGGGGTTCGGCGGTGGGCAGGCGGCCGCGGAAGCCGACATAGGCGTCCACGGGGCCGCGCAGGTTGCCCGCCGAATAGACATAGTCGTGCAGCTTCTTCGCCACGGCCGGGTCGAAGATGTCGCCCGCCTCCACGAAGGCCTCGAACCCGTCGGTGTCGAGCTGTTCGGCCCACATGTAGGTGTAGTAGCCGGCCGCGTAGCCCTCGCCGGAGAACACGTGCTGGAAGTGGGTGGAGCGGTGCCGCATGATGATCTCGCGCGGCAGGCCCACCTTCTCAAGCACCTGCCGCTCGAAGGCCGCCACGTCCAGGCCTTCCGCCGAGGTCAGCAGGTGGAACTCCATGTCCACGAAGGCGGAGGCGAGGTATTCCACCGTGGCGAAGCCCTGGCCGAAGCTGCGGGCCTTGACGATGCGGTCGATCAGGGACTGGGGCATCGGCTCGCCCGTCCGGTAATGGCGGGCGAACTGGCGCAGGATGTCGGGCTGGGCCAGCCAGTGCTCGTAGATCTGGGCCGGGAACTCCACGAAGTCGCGGTCGGTGGCGGTGCCGGCCAGGGACGGATAAGTGACGTTCGACAGGATGCCGTGCAGGCCGTGGCCGAACTCGTGGAACAGCGTCTCGGCGTCGTCGTAGCTGAGCAGCGTGGGCTCGCCCTTGGAGAAGTTGTTGTTGTTCATGATGACGGGCGTCACCGCGCCGTCCAGCCGCTGCTGGGGGCGCAGGCTGGAGGCCCAGGCGCCGCTGCGCTTCTGCGGCCGTGAGAAATGGTCGCCGTAGAACAGGGCGACATGGCGGCCGTCCTTGTCCTTCACCTCCCAGACGCGGACGTCGGGGCTGTAGACGGGGATGTCGGTCCGCTCCTGGAAGGTGAGGCCGAACAGCCGGTTCGCCACGTGGAACTTGGCCGCGATCATGGCGTCCAGGGTGAAGTAGGGCTTCACCTCCGCCTCATCCAGATCGTACTTCGCCTTGCGCAGCTTCTCCGCGTAGAAGCGCCAGTCCCAGGGCTCCAGCGGGCCGGTGAGGCCGTCGGCGCGGGCCAGCGCCTCAAGCTCCTTCCGGTCGGCCTCGATGCGCTTCAGCGCGGCGTCCCAGACGGTGCGCATGAGCTTCAGCGCCGCGTCGGGCGAGCCCGCCATCACGTCGTCGGTGCGGAAATGGGCGAAGGTCGGATAGCCCAGCAGCCGCGCCCGCTCCGCCCGGAGATCCACGATCTCCCGGATGATGGCCTTGTTGTCGGTCTTCCCGCCCTGGTCGCCGCGCGCGGCCCAGGCCTTGAACGCCTTCTCCCGCAGATCGCGGCGGGTGGAGTATGTCAGGAACGGCTCCACCGAGGAGCGGGAGAGGGTGATGACATGCTTGCCCTCCATCCCGCGCTGGGCGGCGGCCTCCGCCGCGGCGGCGACCAGGAAGTCGGGCAGGCCCGCCTTGTCGGCCGGAGTCTCCAGCACGAGGGTGAAGGCCTTCTCGTCCGCCAGCACGTTCTGGCCGAACTGGGTCGAGAGGCTGGCGAGGCGCTGCATGATTTCCGCCATGCGGGCCTTCCGCTCCGGCGTCAGCTTGGCGCCCGACCGGACATAGTTGATGTGGTAGCGCTCCAGCAGCCGCATCTGTTCGGCGGTCAGGCCCAGCGTGTCGCGCCGGGCGTGGAGATCGTCGATGCGGGCGAAGAGGTCGGGGTTCAGCGTGATGGCGCTGCCATGGCGGGACAGGATGGGCGCCATCTCCCGCCGCAGCGCCTCCAGCTCGTCGCTGGTCCAGGAGCCCGCGAGGTAGTTGTAGACGCGGCTGACCCGGTCGAGCTCCCGCCCTGAGCGTTCCAGGGCGGCGATTGTGTTGTCGAAGGTCGGCGGCTCGGGATTGGCGGCGATGGCCTTGACGGCCGCCGCCTGCGCCTCCATCCCCCGGGTCAGCGCCTCCTTGAAATGCTCCGGCCGGACGGTGTCCAGCGGCGGGGCGCCGAAGGGGGCGGTCCAGGGGGCGAGCATGGGGTTGGAGACGGCCTGCGCCGCCGCCGCCGGAGGTGCCGAAGACTGGGCGATGGCAGCCACCGGCGCCAGCCCGCACGCGATCGTCGCCACACCCAGCAGCAGAATCCGCCTCATGTCCTTGGTCCCTTGCGGTTCAGGCATCTGTTCCGCCGGGAATTTACAACGCGCCCGGTCCGGGGCCAGGACGGGATTGCAACGGGTTTGTAACGCCGTAAGGTCGCAGTCCCGGCGATGGGGGATTCCCAAGCCGGGCCGCGCCGCCTAAAGTCGCAGGAACGCCCCCACGCCCCCCTGCCCATGACGACCATCGCGCTCCGCATCTCCGCCGACGAGGCGGCCCGGGTCCGCCAGGCGATGCGGCCGGCCCTGGTGGCCGACAACGGTCCGCGCTTCGCCCGCGTGTTCTACGCCCTGCTGTTCGACGTGGCCCCGCATCTGCGGCGCGACTTCCCGCCGGACATCGTCGGGCTGCAGCAGAAACTGCTGCTGACGCTGAGCGTGATCCTGCGGAACCTGGACGACCCGGCCGGGCTGTCGGCCGAGGTGGCGCGGCTGCGCGCGGTGCATCCGAAGTACGAGACGCACACGCAGCTGATGCAGGTCTTCATCCGCTGCTTCCGCAAGGCCTACGCCATCGTCGTAGGCGCGGAGTTCCCGGCGGCGGAATGGGCGGTGCTGCACCGGGCGCTGCTGTATCTGGGCCTGCTGGTGACCGCGCCGGACGAACCGGTGCTGGTGGGCTGAGCGCTCCTTCGCGTCAGGCTTCGGACGTGCCCGCGGCGGGGGAGGCGGGTGCGGCGGGGGCGCCGTCCACGGGGACGCCCCAGGGGCCCAGCACGCGCACCCGCAGGCGCAGGTCCGAATAGCGCTTGGCGACGAGGTTGGCGGCCTTGGGCTCGCTCTCCGCGTTCACGACGAGGCGCTGCGGCAGGCCGACGAAGGGAAGCTGCTCCATCAGCTGGGCCACCTGCTTGGGATCCTCCGTCTTGGCGGAAACCTCCACCAGCCAGTTCGGCAGGGCGAAGTCCACCGGGCCCGATGGGAGATAGATCCGGGACAGCTTGCGCTCCGTCAGCTTCTTCACCTCCGCCTCGACCCGGGCCAGCTCCTCCTGCGCCTCCTTGGACAGCTGGTCCATGCCGGCACTCTCCAGCCGCAGCTTCTCGAGCTTCAGCCCGCCGTCGGTGAGGGACCGCTGCACCTCCTCCATGGTGGCGCGCACACGGGCGAGCTGGGTTTCCCCGGCCTGGGCGATCTGGTGCGCGCGCATGCCCAGCATGGCCGCCAGGAACAGCATGATGGCGCCGGCCGCGACGAGCAGGAGGTCAAGCAAGCGGGACCTCCTGGAACTTGGACAGGCGGAAGCCGGCCGATTTCGGGAAGGTGGCGTCGAGCAGGCGCACGGCCTCCCCCTCGTCCTCGGCCCAGGCCTCCACGATGTTGGGATAGTTCCAGACGACGGGCAGGCTGAGGATGCCGCGCAGCGCCTTGGCGCCCCGGTTCCGGCTGAAGGAGAGTTCGCAGGAGAACAGGCGGGAGCCGGGGTTCCGCTCCCCCACCAGATGGACCAGCGCCTCCCCCTGCTGGCGCAGCTCGGCCAGCTCCTTGGCCCGCTGGCCGGCCTGCCGCTCCAGCTTGCGCAGGCTCTCGCGCTTGTCGAAGACCTCGCGGCTCGCCGCCTCCAAGGCCGCCGCCTGCTCGATCTTCTGGGTGGTCAGCCGCTCAGCGACGCTACGCGCATGGCCGATGCTGGCCCGGTAGCTCAGCTCCACCATCTTGCGGGCGATGTAGGCGAACAGGAGTGCCGCCGCCGCCAGACCGCCGATGAGTTCGCCGAAGGTGTCCACGGATGAGCCCGCTCCGGACCGGAGGTACCGGGGGAATCCATTCCAAGAGTCGCCGTGCGGCGCAACAAGATTCATACGAAAGGATAGGTCGCCCTCACGCCAGCAGCGCGCCGGGGTCGCCGAACAGCTGGCCCAGCAGGCGGATCTCCTGGAAGGAATTGGGACTGCCGGGATCGTCCAGCTCGTAGCGGATGGTGACGCCGCCCGCGTCGGCGGTGATGGTCAGCCGGTCGGGAGAAAGCCCGGCGGGCAGGCGGATGCCGTCCACGCCAAGCTGGAAGTCCGCGATGACGTCGCGGTCGCCCTGGAAGGACGGGGTGGCGAAGACGAAGACGTCCGCCCCCGGCCCGCCGGTGAGGGTGTCGTCGCCCGGCCCGCCCGCGATCAGGTCGTCGCCGGGGCCGCCGTCGATCCGGTCGGCCATGCCGACGAAGGCGCCCGCCCAGATGCCGCCCCCGCCCTCCAGCGTGTCGTCGCCCTCGCCGCCGGCCATGGCGAAGGGCACGCGGTGGAAGCTCCGGTAGCCGTCCGCCCCGTCGCCGCCGACGAAGAGGAAGCCGCCCTCCGACCCCCGGCCCTCCGCCTGGCCGTAGAGCACGTAATGCTCGAAACCGGAGACGAAGTCCCCGGCCCGCACGGCGGCGGCCACATCCGGGTTGGCGGCGAGATAGCCCTGCTCGGTCGTGTAGCGTTGGAACGGGTAGTCGACGATGCCGGGTGTCCGCCCCTCGAACTGCCCGTACTGCACGAAGTGGTCGTAGCCGGAGGCGAAGATGTCCGCCTCCACCGCCGCCGCGACGTCGCGGTTGAGGGCGCGATATCCCGCCTCGTCGAAGGCGGCGTTGGGGTTCCGCCCCTCCAGCCGGCCGATCGTCTGATAGTGCTCGGCGGGGCGGGTGCCGAAGAAGGGATCGGCCGCCACGTCCGGATATGCGTCCAGGTACCAGCGCGCGTCGAAGAAGCTGAGCGACATGGTCGGGTTCCGGGGGCGGGGTTCCAGGCCGTGCGGACCTTTCGCCGGGAGCATAGGCGGCGCCAGGGCGCCCGGCCGCCGGCAATCCCGGCCATCATCCGGCCGCCCGCCCGGCCCGCCCGGTCGGGCGGGATCGGAAGGGGAGGGCGCCGAACTTGCGATATTCCTGGGATTTCGAAGGATCGGCGCGACACGGGTGGGCGCGGCACCTGTTGTGGGGGCTCCCTCACCTGAAGCGGAGTGCATCCCATGGCCGACAACCCCAAGAAGGTCGGCGTGTATGACGCCGGAACGACCGCCGGCGGAGCCGCGGACACGGGCCCCAAGCCCAAGGTCGAGGTCCAGCGCACCGGCCGGTCCGGCACCCCCTGGTGGGCCATCGGGCTGGTCCTGCTGGCCATCATCATCGCCCTCGTCATCCTGACCTGATCGGACGTTCCGCCATGTCCACGGACAGGACCATCCCGCTGCACGAGGAGGTCCTCGATGTCGGCAAGCGCGTCCGCGAGGGCGACACCGTCCGCGTCGAGACGAAGGTTCGGGAGGAGGAGCGGACCGTCGCCCAGGACCTCGCCAGCACCGACGTCGAGATCGAGCGCGTCCCCGTCGGCCGCGTCGTCGACGCACCGCCCGGGACGCGCCGCGAAGGCGACGTCCTGATCCTTCCCGTCCTCGAGGAGGAGCTGGTCGTCACCAAGCGGCTGGTCCTCAAGGAGGAGATCCGCATCACGCCGCGCACCCGGCACCGGACCGAACAGGCCACGGCGACCGTGCGCGTGGAGGACGCCGTCGTCACCCGCGACGGTGCCTCCCCATCCCAATCCGAAACCGGGCAATCCGAAACCGGGACCAGACCCGGCACCCAACGCAGGAGCGATCCATGAACGACAAGACCATCGTGGCACTTTACGACGACCTTTCCGACGCCAACCGCGTGCTCGGCGATCTGGAGCAGGCGGGGCTCCGCCGGTCCTTCCAGATCCTGGGCGGCGGCCATGCCCGCAGCCACGCCGACTACGCCTCCATGAGCGGCGACCGCGGCGTGTTCGGCAGCAGCCTGGGCGAGGATTACGACGCGCCATCCCGCCGGGTCGAGACGCTGACCCGCCAGGGCGTGCCGCACCACGACGCCGAGGTCTACGCCGAGGCGCTGCGCCGGGGCGGCGTGCTGCTGGTCGGGCATATCGGCGGCGGCCATGTCGACACGGCGCTGGACATCATCGAGCGCCACGGCCCGGTCGACATCGAGGAGCGGCAGAAGTCCTACCGGTCCTCCGGCTGGACCGGCTACGACGCGACGACCGAGGATTACGACGCCACCCGCGCCGACGAGGAGCGCGGCCGCTACGGCAGCGGCCTGACCGGTGCCGCGACGGCGTTCCGGGACACCGATCGCGGCACGGGCGCCACGGACCGGATCAGCCGGACCGACGCCGACATGGGCGAGGAGCACATCCCGGTCGTCGAGGAGAACCTGGAGGTCGGCAAGCGGAGCGTGGAGCGGGGTGGCGTGCGGGTGCGCAGCTACGTCGTCGAGACGCCGGTCGAGGAGCAGGTGCGCCTGCGCGACGAGACCATCAGCGTGGAGCGCCGGCCGGTGACGGGGACCGGCGAGATCCCCGGCGACGCCTTCCGCGAGCGCTCGATCGAGGTCACCGAGACCGACGAGGAGGCGGTGGTCGGCAAGGAGGCCCGGGTGCGCGAGGAGGTGGTCGTGCGCAAGGACGTGGAGGAGCGGGCGCAGACCGTCTCCGACACCGTGCGCCGTACCGAGGTGGACGTGGACAAGACCAAGGGCCGCACGGAACGCTGATCCGGCGGAACGGCGGGAAAAGGGCGGCGGGGAAACCCGCCGCCCTTTTCCATGGGCGGGAATAGCCGCTGGCTATGGAACCGTTTCCCGGCGGACGGCTTTCCGGGCGGCTTGCCGGAGCGCATGTATATGAGGAATTCCCGCGACAACCCGCGCGTCCCGCCGCCATGCCCGACACCGCTTCACCGGCCCCCTCCATCACGGCCGCCATCAGAGCCCGGCAGTCGCCCCGGTTCCAGGCGCTGTACGACGCGCTGGTGGCGCATCTGCGGTCGGTCGGGGCCGGCAGCGGCGCCGTGGCGGTGGGCCACACCTTTCCGGATTTCCTGCTGCCGTCGGAGGGGCGCCTGCTGCGGCTGGCCGAGGTGGGGCTGGGCCGCCCGCTGATCCTGTCCTTCGTGCGCGGCCTGTGGTGCCCCTACTGCCGGACGGCCATGGGCGCCTTGCGGGAGATCGCCCCCGCCGCCGCCGAGGCGGGAGGGGCCGTCGCCGTCATCACGCCGGAGGCGGGGGGCCTCGCCGACCGGCTGCGGGCGGAGCTGGACCTCGGGTTCACGGTGCTGTGCGACCTCGACCTCGGCTTCAGCCTCGCCTGCGGGCTCGCCTTCCCGGTGCCGGACGCGCTGCGCACGGCCTATCGCGAGGTCGGCATCGATCTGGCCGTTCGGCAGGACGGCGGCGGCTGGCTGCTGCCGATCCCGGCCACATACGTGATCGACCGGGGCGGCATCGTCCGCTTCGCCCATGTGGATCCGGAGTTCCGCGACCGGCCGGACCCGGACGTGTTCCTGGAGGCGCTGCGGCGCTGCGTTTGACTCAGGCCGAGGCGGCGAGGGGTGCCCGCTCCCACGAGCGGCTCCGCACCAGCCGCACCAGCGCGTCGCAGGCGGGGGAGTAGCGACGTCCGGCCACGGTGGCCATCGACACCTCCCGCTCCACGCCGGCGTCGATCACAGCCACGGACGTGAGCCCCGGCAGCAGCGGCGTGCCGTCCCAGCAGGGGGCGAGGCCGAGGCCCGCGAGAACCAGTTGCTGCACCGAATAGTCGGACCGGCCGGAATGCCGCTGGTCCAGCGTCAGGCCGCCGTCGCGGCAGCGCCGCTGGAACCCCTCCGTGAAGGGGCATCCCTGGCGCAGCACCCAGGCCTGCCCGTCCAGTTCCGACAGGGCGATGCTGTCCCGCCCGGCGAAGGGGTGGTCGTGGCGGACGACGATGCGCAGCCCCTCCGCGAACAGGGCGCGGAGCGCGATGCGGTCGGGCAGGGTGGTGGTGCGGGCCAGGACCGCCACCTCCACGTCGCCCTTCAGCGCGGCCTCGGCCAGTTCCTCCTGCGGGGCGTGGATCAGGGTGACGTGCAGGCCGGGGAAGACCCGCCCGACCTCCCGCAGCAGCCCGCTGATGTCGTCGAGGAAGATCGTGTCGGCCATGCCGACGGTGAGCGGGGCGTGGTCGGCCCGGCGCATCTGGTCGGCCAGGGAGCGGGCCGCCTGGGCCGCCGCGTAGGTCTGCTCAAGATGCGGCAGCATGAGGCGGCCGAGATCGGTGAGATGGGTCAGCCCGCGTTCCCGCCGGAAGAGCTGTCCGCCCAGCTCCTCCTCCAGCTTCTGGATCGCCTTGGTGAGCGAGGGCTGGGAGACGTTGCACTCCTCGGCCGCGCGGGTGAAGTTCAGCGTCCGGCTGACAGCCAGGAAATACCGCACCTGGTGCATTTCCATCTGCGAACCTCCCCACCCCACCAACTGAGGGACGATATCCCGAAATCGGGCGCGGCGCGATTCCTCCGACGATCACGTTCGCGTCAACACACTGTCCGTGCCTAACCATTCCGTCACCGAACCGTATGGGCTGAATCCGGGCGGCGGTCCGGGGCCATAGGGACCGGCTATCGAAACCATGGTGCATCGCGATTGGCGGTATTCCGCCGGGGCCGTCACCCTGCCTCCATCAAACGACCCCGCATCGGAGGCATTGTCCATGAAGCGCATCGCCCTGGCCCTCGCGGCCTCGACCCTGGCCCTCGGCCTCGCCGCAGGCCCGGCCCTCGCCCAGACGCAGCCCCAGGCCAAGGAACGGCCGCTGCCGCGCGAGACCACCATCATCAGCACGATGAACGACGTCATGTACCTGATGCGGCCGCAGGCCCGCGACCAGGTGAACGGCCTGCTGGCGAAGGCCCGCGCCGCCCTGAAGGCCGGCAACGACGCCGAGTACGAGGCCTCCATCGAGGGCGCGATGATGATCGTGGCCAAGGAGATCATGTCCGAGGCCCACGAGCGCGGTGGCGGCTGATCCCTCCCCGGACCGACCACGCGCCCCCCGGCCGGCAGCCCACCCCCGCTCCCCGGCGCTGCCGGCCGGGACATCCCGATGTCCATCCGTTCACGCGGATGTGACGCCCGCCCCCCGCCGATCAAAGATTCGTGAGGGGAAGTGAGCGGGCCCGACGGCGTAGCGTCGACCGCGACGCGAGACTTCCAGAACGGAGACGAGACATGATCCGCATCGGCGCCCTCGCCGCCCTGGTCCTGGCGACCGTGGCGGCGCCCTTCGCACAGGCCCAGGCCAAGAGCGACCCGATCCATACCGGCACCTTCAGCTCGCTGGCCGTCGGCGGGCACGACCCGGTCGCCTTCTTCACGGACGGCCGGCCGGTGAAGGGCAGCAAGGAGTTCACCCACCGTTGGATGGACGCCGACTGGCGCTTCGCCAGTGCGGAGAACCGCGACCGCTTCGCCGCCGACCCGGAGAAGTTCGCGCCGCAGTATGGCGGCTACTGCGCCTGGGCGGCCGCCCAGGGCTACACCGCACCCGGCGACCCCGATCACTGGAAGATCGTCGACGGCAAGCTGTACCTGAACTACGACGCCGGCGTGCAGGCGAAGTGGGAGAAGGACATCCCCGGATTCATCCAGAAGGCGGACGCGAACTGGCCCGCCATCCTGGCCAAATAGAGAAGGGCCCCGCCATGACCCCCGCCATGAGCACGGACGCGCCGCCGGCCCGCGCTGGACGCATGGTCCTGACCGCGCTGACCGTCTACATCGCCTTCGTCTTCATCCAGTCGCTGTTCTTCAAGTTCACCGACAGCCCGGAGACGCAGCACATCTTCGGCACGCTGGACGCCTGGGCCGCCGGCTTCGGCCTGCCCGGCCTGTTCGCGCCGAGCGGCCCGTTCAGCCAGTATGTCGTCGGCACGGC
This sequence comes from Rhodospirillaceae bacterium, assembly GCA_029267445.1. Classification (GTDB taxonomy): domain Bacteria; phylum Pseudomonadota; class Alphaproteobacteria; order Azospirillales; family Azospirillaceae; genus JAJUIU01. Next base: position 23,527 of record JAJUIU010000017.1, on the reverse strand, counting down.
GGAGCTGGTCGCCTCCACCCTGCTGCTGGCCGGACTCGCCACCCGCAAGGCGGTCCTGTCCGGGGCCGGCGCCCTGCTGGCGCTGGGTGTCATCAGCGGCGCCATCTTCTTCCACCTGTTCACGCCGCTGGGCGTGGAGGTGGTGAACACGGACGGCAGCGGCGACGGCGGGCTCCTGTTCGCCATGGCCTGCGGCGTATGGCTGGCGGCGGCCGCGATCCTGTGGCTGCTGCGCGAGCGGCTGACCGCGCTGCTGCCGCCGGGCCTGCGCAAGGCGGGCGCCTGATGGAGGCGCTGGCGGCCATCATGGACTGGCTGCCCGCCGAGCCCTGGGCGCTGGCCCTGGCCCTGGCGGCGCTGACCCTGCTGGTGGAGGACGGGGCCATCGCCGCAGGCGTCGCCCTGGCCGGCGCCGGATCGATCGACTTCACCCTGGCCCTGACGGCGGTCGCCCTCGGCATCGCCGGCGGCGACCTTCTGCTTTATGGCGGCGGGCGCTGGGCGGAAAGGATCGCCTGGGTGCGCCGCCGCCTGCCGGGGGCCGAGCGCTTGGCGAGGGCCAGGGCGGCCCTTGAGCGGCACATGGCGGCCGCCGTGGTGGTGGCCCGGATCGTGCCCGGCCTGCGGCTGGTGACCTACACGGCGGCGGGCGCTCTTGGCGTTCCGTTCCGCCGCTTCGCGCTGCTGGTCGGGGTGGCGGTGGCGGTGTGGACCGCGTTGCTGTTCCATCTGGCCGACGCGGCCGGGACGGGGCTGGCGATGGCCTTCGGGCTGGGACCCTGGGGTGTGGCCGCGTCCCTGTTCCTGCTGCTGACCGGGATCACGCTGCTGGCAGCACGGCTGGCGCGGAGGATGGCGCCGTGAGCGCCGCCCTGCTGACCCTGCCGGTGGCCGGACCCGCCGGTGCTGCCGCGCCGGATTGGGGGCAGGCGATGCCGCCGCTGGACGAGAGCGGGCCGCCGGTGAGCGCCTACGAGTTCTGGTCCATGGGCACCTTCTACGCGCCCGTGTTCCTCTACGTCCTGTGGCTGATGCTGCGCCATCGCGGTGTCACCCTGCCGTCGGTGGCCAATCCCGGATTTCCGGGCGGCGGCTTCCACGGGGAATCCAAGTCGGCGATCCTGGACCTCGCGGTCGCCGGCGCGCCGGACGTGGTGGCGCCGTTCATCACCTGGGACCGCCCGGCGGACGGATTGGCTGGGAGCGGCGACGCGCGGGCGGAGACGGCGGCTGCGCTGGACCGGCTGGCCGAGGCAGGCCTTTCCCTGCCGGTGGTGGCCAAGCCCGACCTCGGCTGCCGGGGGGCGGGCGTGCGGCTGGTGCGGACCGAGGCGGACCTCGCCGCCTACATCGCCGCCTTCCCGGCGGGGGCGCGGCTGATCCTGCAGCGCTTCGCCGACTTCGAGGGCGAGGCGGGCGTGTTCTACGTCCGCGAGCCGGGTGCGCCTCGCGGGCGCATCGTGTCCCTGACCCTGAAGTACTTCCCCCGCGTCGTCGGCGACGGGCGGTCCACCCTCAGGGAGCTGATCCTGGCGGACCGGCGCGCGGGGCGGGTGCCCTTCCTCTACCTGCCGCGCCACCGCGAACGGCTGGACATGGTGGTGCCGGCGGGGGAGGCGGTGCGCCTCGCCTTCTCCGGCAGCCACAGCAAGGGCGCGATCTTCCGCGACGGCACGCATCTGGTGACGCCGGAGATGGAGGCGCGGTTCGACGCCATCGCCCGGTCCATCCCCGGCTTCCATTTCGGCCGGTTCGACGTGCGCTTCCCCTGTTTCGCCGAACTGCAGCGCGGCGGGGAGATGACGATCGTGGAGGTCAACGGGGCCGGTGCGGAGATGACCCACATCTGGGACCGGGCGACTCCCCTGTGGAAGGCCTGGGCCGACCTGATGGGCCAGTACCGCCTGCTGTGGCGGATCGGCCGCGCGAACCGGGACCTGGGTCACCGGCCCATCGGACTGATAGAGTTCTGGCGGGCGTCCCGGCGGGAAAGCCGCCTCACCGCCCGTTATCCGCCCACCATGTGAGCAGGACGAGCCCGCCCGATGCGCTGGACCGACAATCTGAGGAGCCGCCTGGGACGGCGGGTGGCCGCCGCCGTGATCGGCGCGCTGGTGCTGGTCCAGGCGCTGGACCTGCTGGTCTTCTACCTGGGGCAGCGGGACATCTTCCTGGACCGCATCCGGGGCGAGGGGCGGGGCATCGTGCACACGGCCACCCTGGCCCTGCCGCCCGGCGCCACCCCCGCCGACTGGCGCACGCTGACGGAGCGGGCGACGGCCGGCACGCGCATCGTCGGCGCCCTGCTGTACGACGGCGCCGGCCGCGAGCTGGCCCGCTTCGGCGAGGCGCCGGAACTGCGGCCCGACGCCGCCCAGGCCGAACGGCTGAACGGGGCGGAGACGCGTTTCGACGTGCGGCTGACGCCCAAGGAGATCGGCGCCCCGCACGGCGTCATCGCCCGCATCTCCACCGACGGGGGCGACGCCTTCGTGCAGGGCAACGTGCTCAAGGAGGTGATCGGCGCCGCCGTGGTGGCGCTGGTGACGTCCATCGCCATGCTGGTCGTGCTGGCGGTGATGGTGCTCTCGCCCCTGAACCGCATCATCGCGGCGCTGCGGCAGGGGGCCGGCGCCCTGCCGACGCAGCGCGATGACGAGATCGGCGATGTCGCCCGGTCGCTGGCCGCGTCGCGCGAGCAGGCGGCCGAGGTCGAGCGGCTGCGGACCCAGGCCGCCGAGGCCGAGCGCATGGCCGTGGCGGAGCGCCAGTCCGCCCTGGCCGGACTGGCGGCGGAGGTCGACCGGGGCGTGGGCCGGCTGCTCTCGGCGCTGGAGGAGGATTCCGCCGTCGTCGCGGAGGCGGCGGGCGGGCTGAGGCTGACCGCGTCGGAAACCGTGGGCCGCGCCGACAGCGTGCACGGCGCCGCCGACGACGCCTCGCGCAACGCGCAGACGGTGGCCGCCGCCGCAGAGGAGCTGACGGCCGCCATCTCCGAGATCGCCCGGCAGGTGGCCGACAGCTCCGCCATCGCGCGCGAGGCGGCGGCGGAGGCCGCCCACACCGACACCACCGTGCGCGGCCTGACCGAGGCGGGGGAGAAGGTGGGCCTGGTCGTCGGGCTGATCCGCGAGATCGCCGAACGCACCAACCTGCTGGCGCTGAACGCCACCATCGAGGCCGCACGGGCGGGCGAGGCCGGCAAGGGCTTCGCCGTCGTCGCCGCCGAGGTGAAGCATCTGGCGAACCAGACGGCCAACGCCACCCGCGACATCACCGACCAGATCGCCACCATCCAGTCGGTCAGCGCCGGGGCCGCCGAGGCGCTGTCGCGCATCCGGGGCACGGTCGACCGCATCGACGAGATCGCCGGGGGCATCGCGGCCGCGGTGGAGGAGCAGAACGCCGCCACGGCCGAGATCGCCCGCAGCATCGTCACAGTCTCCACCTCCACGAGCGGGGTGATGGAGGACGCCGACGCCATGGCCGCCGTCGCCCGCGAGAACGCCCGCGCCGCCGAGGGCCTGTCGGAATCGGCCGGCGGCCTCGCCCGCGGCGTGGCCGGGCTGCGCGGCGAGGTGGACCGGTTGCTCGCGCATATCCAGAATGGGTAGGCTGTCCGGCACGGCGGACGGGTGCGGGTGGAGGGGCCTTCCATGACGGCGATCCAGGCGACCGACGCCCAGGCGTCACCCGCGCCCGCACCGGCTCCGGCCCCTGACGCGACGCATCTGGCCGAGCTGCTGCGCGACCATCGCCGCAGGGCGGAAATCCTGGTCAGCCTGATCCAGCTCGCCATCGTGCTGCTGTTCGGCACGCTGTACTTCGCGGCCCCCATGACCTTCGTGATGGGGGAGACGGGGGTGGCGCCGGTGCCGGTGGCGCTGGCCGCGTATCTGGTGCTGTGCCTGCTGCGCCTGTGGTTGGCCCGGCGCGACCGGCTGACGCCGGCGCTGCTGCACGCCTCCGTCGTGGCCGACATGGCGGTGCTGTTCGGCCTGATCTGGAGCTTCCACATCCAGTACCACCAGCCGCCGGCCTTCTATCTGAAGGCGCCGACGCTGATCTACGTCTTCATCTTCATAGCGCTCCGCACCCTGCGGCTGGAGCCGCGCTACGTGGTCGCCGCCGGGATCAGCGCCATCGTCGGCTGGATGGCGCTGGCCGCCTACGCCGTGATGGCCGATCCGGTCCACCCGATCACCCGCGACTACGTCGCCTACATGACCGGTGCGAAGGTGCTGATCGGGGCGGAGATCGACAAGATCGTCGCCATCGCCGCCGTGACCGCCATCCTGACCGTGGCGGTGACGCGCGGCCAGCAGATCCTGCTGCGCCAGATCGAGAGCGGGGAGGAGAACGCCCGGCTGTTCGCGGAATCGCGGGCGCTCAATCACCGGCTGCGGGACGAGATCGCGGAGAAGGAGGCGGCCCAGACGGCCCTGCGCCGGGCCGCCTATGTCGACACGCTGACCGGACTGGGCAGCCGGCTGTGGTTGCTGGACCGGCTGGCGGAGGCGACGTCGGCCGTGACCGCGGCGGCGGCCGGGGGGGCCACCTCCGCCAAGACCGGGGGGGTGCCGGGCGGCGGCACCCTGGTGCTGATGGACATCGACAATTTCGGCGCCATCAACAGCAGCCTCGGCCAGCAGGCTGGCGACACACTGCTGCGGGCGGTGGCGGAGAGGCTGACGGCGCTCGCCCCGGCGGGGGCGCCCGTGGCCCGGATCGGGGCCGACACTTTCGCAGCCCTTCTGCCGGCCGACAGCGCGATCGGGCCGGAGGAGCTGCTGCGCCGTCTGTCCGAGGACTATGTCACCGCGGACCGGGAGTTCGCCGTCAGCTTCTCCGCCGGTACGGCCATGCTGCCCATGGGCTGCGACCTCGACCGCGCCATGCGCGACGCCGACACGGCGCTGCATCAGGCGAAGGAGGGCGGGCGCGGCCGCATCCTGGCCTTCGATCCGGCGGAGCACGACCGGGTGGCCGCCCGGGCGCGGCTGGCCGCCGGGCTGCGCCACGCCCTGTCGGGCCGGCAGCTCGCCCTGTTCTACCAGCCGATCGTGAACCTTGAGGACGGGCGGGTGGCCGGGTTCGAGGCGCTGATCCGCTGGCGCCATCCGGAACAGGGCTTCGTCTCCCCCGCCCAGTTCATCCCCATCGCCGAGGAGACGGGCCAGATCGTGGAGATCGGCGCCTGGGCGCTGGACGAGGCCACGGCGGCGCTGGGCCGGCTGCAGGCGGCGGCCGGTGCCGGGGCGCCGCCGCTGTTCATGAGCGTGAACGTGTCGGCCCGGCAGTTCGCCCGGGTGGACGTGCTGACCGAGGCGGTGCGCCGCGCCGTGGACCGGGCCGGCGGGCCGCTGAAGCTGGAGGTGACGGAAAGCCTGCTGATCGACGATGTGGAGCGGGCGAACGCCATCCTCCTGCGGCTGGCGGAGCTCGGCGCCTCGCTCTCCATGGACGATTTCGGCACCGGCTACTCGTCGCTGTCGCAGCTCCACCGGCTGCCCTTCTCCACCCTGAAGATCGACCGCTCCTTCACCATGGGGCTGGACGCGGCGGGGCCGGGCGGCGGCACCCGCCCGCTGGTGGAGGCCACCCTCGGCCTCGCCCGGCAGCTCGGCCTGGACGTGGTGGCGGAGGGTGTGGAGACGCCCGCCCAGCGGAACGCGCTGGCCGAACTGGGCTGCGCGCTGGGCCAAGGCTACCTGTTCAGCAAGCCGCTGCCGGAGGCCGAACTGCTGAACGGCGCGCCGGCCAAGGGTGGGTGAGGGCTGGGGACGCCGGGTCCCGCGGATCACCCGAACAGGAACCACTCGCCGGCCACGGTGCCCGGAGCGATTCCCGCCAGGGTGATCGTCACGCCGTTGGACAGCGTGACGACGGCGTCGCCGGTGGGCCCCGTCGTGATCGTGACCGAGACGCCGATGGGGATGACGATCCGGTCACCGGCCGAGAAGCTGAAGTCGCCTATGCGGTCCGACCCGCCCCCGTCCCGGAAGACGAACCGATCCGCCCCGGGTCCGCCCCAGAGCGTGTCGTTGCCGAGATCGCCCGAAAGCGTGTCATTGCCGAACCCGCCATAGAGCAGATCCTGGTCCTGGCCGCCGAAGACCCCGTCATCGCCGTCATCCCCGTAGACGGTGTCGTTGCCGATGTTGCCGTTGACGTGGGGATCATTGCCGGAACCGCCATACACGACGTCGTTGTCGCGGCCGCCCCGGACCCACGGATCGTTGCCGTCGCCGCCGTAGATGGTGTCGTTGCCGGTGTTGCCGTTGAGGTCGTCGGCCCCGATCCCGCCTTCGATCCAGTCGTTCCCATCCAGGCCGCGGACGCTGTCGTTCCCGTCGCCGCCATAGACGGTGTCGTTGCCGAGATCGCCATCGATCCAGTCGTTCCCAGCGTTTCCGAGAAGGCGGTCATTCCCGTCGCCGCCAAAGACCTGATCGTTCCCGTCGCCGCCAAGGACCGTGTCGTTGCCGGCCCCGCCGGCCAGGGTGTCGTTGCCCTGGTAGCCGTAAATGCCGTCGTTGCCCGCGCCGCCATCGAAGTTGTCCCCGATCGCCGTATCGGGGCGGCCGTGCAACTCCTCGCTGGCGGCGGTACCGTCGACACGCTGGCCCAGCAGATAGTCGTTGGAGCGCATCCAGCCGAGGATGCGGTTCCAATACGCCCCGCCGACATCGGCGGCAGCGAGCGTCGTCGATACGACGCCGATCACGTATGGATCGTTGTTCTGGAAGATGAAGACGGGGCCGCCGCTGTTGCCCGGCGAGATGGTGAAGGCGCCCAGATCAAGGTAGCCCTGCGTCGCGAAGACATGGTCGAACTCAATCGTCGGACGCATCCCCGTGGCGGTCGGGTAGCCCACGACATACGCGTTCCCGCTGGAGAAATTCGGATCGAGGCCCCACCAGCCAAGCATCGCCCCGATGTTGAACGACATGGAGACCATCGCGAGGTCGGCCCCCGCCTGCACGTTCGTGAGACGTCCGTCCCCGTCCTCGTCCACGATGTTGAACCACCATGAGCTGGCCTCGAACGTGCCATAGGGACGGCGATCCCCGTCCCGACCAGGCGTCACCTCGATTCGCACCGCCGCCCCCCGCGTCGGCGAATAGATGACGTGGGCGGCGGTCAGGATGTCGTTGTTGCCGACGATGACGCCGCTGCCGGTGAACCGCTCCCCGTTGGCGAACGTGACCGTCAGCTGTACCACCGCCTGGTACGGATAGGTGTCCGTCCGGAAGCCGGCCTCGGTAAGCAGTCGTCTTTCAGTCATGGCAGCCCCCCTCAGTCCAGGCTGGAAATGCTGATGAACTCTTTGTCGGGTGCGAGCGGGACCGAGCCGGGCGCCCCGGCGACGAATGGCAGCAGCCGCCTGACGCGGCGGTCGGACTCGCCATAGACGGCGCAGAAGGCCCGCACCCGCTCGTCCGGCAGGCGGGCTGAATCGGTCAGCCGCCGCACCTCCGCCGTGAAGGACCGGGCACTCTGGAAGCAGGCTTGCCGAAGCACCTGCCCGGCTTCGATGTGCGACGGAGCGTCCGTGTCTGGTTGGCCCGCGATGCCGATCACGACGTCGAGGTCCGAGCCTGGTGCGATGGTTGCCATGGCCACGCTCCCTCCAGCGGCGATCGATGGTGACATGGAGCGTGGCGCGCCCGCGCATCCGGCCAGCGCCAGCATACAAGCCACGACAAGCGACGAGGCGAACGGCGGATGCCGCATGGTCCATCCCTCGAAACAGGACCAGCGGCGATCGCGCACCAGGAGTCCCTCCCCCATTCGGAAGGAGTATTGCGCTAAGCGCAAGTCAATATTCGCACCTTAGGGTGCAAATTGGATAAAGCCGGCCCGGCGGGCGATGTCAGTCGCGGGTCGGCGGAAGTCGGGCGGGAATCTGGCGGAGAGGGGGGGATTCGAACCCCCGAGGAGCTTGCACCCCTAACGGTTTTCGAGACCGCCGCGTTCGACCACTCCGCCACCTCTCCGTGGGCTCCGGGACGTCGTTCGCGGGGCTGGTCGGGCACCCCTGTCCGGAAGCGGCGCGCACCCTATATGAAGGCCCTGCGGCGCGCAAGCGGGAACGGGGGGCTCCGGACACGCCGGGCGCGGGGCGCTGTGGGCCGAATCCCGTTGACAGGCCGACGGGCGTCGATATATTCCCACGCTCTCTGAGACGGGTCCCGTTCGGGGCCCGTGCTCTTTTTCATGGGAACGTCACGCGTTCTTTGGAACGTCCTTGGCAGCCCGCGGCGAACGGCCGGGCGGGCGCCCTATCAGCGGTGGGTAACATGTTCGCAGTCATCCGCACCGGCGGGAAGCAGTACAAGGTCGCGGCCGGCGACGTCATCAAGGTGGAGAAGCTGGCGGGCGACGCCGGCGCCACCGTGAAGCTGGACGAGGTCCTGATGGTCAGCGACGCGGGCAACGCCACGGTCGGCACCCCGCTGGTGGCCGGTGCGGCCGTGACGGCCGAGGTCGTGGCCCAGACCCGGGGCGACAAGATCATCATCTTCAAGAAGAAGCGGCGCCAGAACTACCGCCGCAAGAACGGCCATCGCCAGGACCTGACCGTCCTGCGCATCACCGGCATCAACGCCTGACGGCCCGTTCGGATCAAGGAGCAGGACTATGGCACATAAGAAGGCAGGCGGCAGCTCCCGCAACGGTCGCGACAGCGCCGGCCGCCGTCTCGGCGTGAAGCGCTTCGGCGGCGAGAGCGTGCTGGCCGGGAACATCATCGTCCGCCAGCGCGGCACGAAGTTCCACCCGGGCGCCAATGTCGGCATCGGCAAGGACCACACGCTGTTCGCCCTGGTGGACGGCAAGGTGGCCTTCAAGTCCGGCCTGAAGGACCGCACCTACGTGACGATCGTCCCGGCCAACGACGCCGCCCCGGCGGTCGCCGCAGAGTAAGGCTGACGCCTCCCCGACAGGGGTTACGAGTTCCGGCCGGGGGAGCGGGCGACCGTTCCCCCGGTTTCCGTTTGTGGGCACGGCCGCAGGATCTGATTTGTCCACAGATGAACACAGATGGGCCGGTGCCTCGGGACGCGTGCGGACGGCTTCCGATGGCGGAGAATCCTGAACGCGGCACGGCCGCGTTCGAGTGAACTTCCGCGATCTGGCCGACCAGCGGCAGCGCAGGATCGGCATCCCTGTCCATCTGTGTTCATCTGTGTCCATCTGTGGACACGAACCCCAAGGTCCCGGTGCGGGCATGAAGTTCCTCGACCAGTGCAAGATCTTCGTGAAGAGCGGTGACGGCGGGCCCGGCATCGTGGCCTTCCGGCGCGAGAAGTTCATCGAGTTCGGCGGGCCGGACGGCGGCGACGGCGGGCGCGGCGGCGACGTCGTGATCGAGGCGGTGGACGGGCTGAACACGCTGATCGATTACCGCTACCAGCAGCATTTCAAGGCCAAGAAGGGCGGCCACGGCATGGGCTCCAGCCGCACCGGGGCGCGGGGCGAGGACATCGTGCTGCGCGTCCCGGTCGGGACCCAGGTGCTGGACGACGACCAGGAGACCGTGCTGGCCGACATGACCGAGGTCGGGCAGCGGGTGGTGCTGCTGAAGGGCGGGGACGGCGGCCTCGGCAACGAGCATTTCAAGACCTCCACCAACCGCGCCCCGCGCAAGGCCACCCCCGGCTGGCCGGGGGAGGAGCGGTGGATCTGGCTGCGGCTGAAGCTGATCGCCGACGCGGGCCTGGTCGGCCTGCCGAACGCGGGCAAGAGCACCTTCCTGGCCGCCGTCAGCCGCGCGCGACCGAAGATCGCCGACTACCCCTTCACCACGCTGACGCCCAACCTGGGCGTGGTGCGGGCGGGGGAGGAGGAGTTCGTGCTGGCCGACATCCCCGGCCTGATCGAGGGGGCGCACGACGGGCGCGGCATCGGCACGCGCTTCCTGGGCCATGTGGAGCGCACCCGCGTTCTGCTGCACCTAGTGGACGGGACGCAGGACGACGTGCAGGCCGCGTACCGCACCATCCGGCGGGAACTGAAGCTCTATGGCGGCGGACTGGCGGAGAAACCGGAGATCGTGGCGCTGAACAAGGCCGACGCGCTGTCGCCGGAGGAGTTGAAGGAGAAGCTGACCAAGCTGAAGCGGTCGGCGAAGAAGCCGGTGATGGTGATGTCGGGTGCGACCGGCCAGGGCGTGCCGGAGGTGCAGTTCGCCCTGCTGGACGTGATCAAGCAGGCCCGCGGCCAGGAGGCCGCCGACGCCGAAGCCGCCGCCCGCCGCATCCGCTACGCGCCGATCGAGGAGTGAGGCGGGATGCGGTTCGAGCGGCGCCGCTAGGCCGAACCGCCTAGGCCGAACGGCGGAGGCAGACTATAGGATGTGTCTGCTACTCTGGAAAACGCTCATGCACGCGGGTCGGCATCGTGGCGGTAGATAAGCAATCCTCGATTGAAGCGGAGTCCCCCGATACCAAGGCCCTGCGCCAGGCGCTGGCAAGGATGGAGGTCATCCTCAAGGGCGCCGATCTCGGCACATGGCATTGGACGGTGGCGACGGACCGGTGCGTGTTCGACGCCCGCTGGGCGGAGATGCTGGGCTACAGGCTGGACGAGCTGGAACCGCACCGGCGGACCTGGGAGAAGCTGGTCCATCCCGACGACCTGGACACGGTGCGCGCGGCGCTGGAGACGCATCTCGCAGGGAAGTCCACGCTCTACGACTGCGAGCACCGGCTCCGCCACAAGGATGGGCACTGGGTCTGGGTGCTGACCCGGGGCAGGGTGGTGGAGCGCGACGCCGCCGGCCGCCCGCTGGCGGTCACCGGCACGCATCTCGACATCACGGCGCGGCGGCAGGCTGAGGAGAAGCTGCGCCAGAGCGAGGAGAGGTTCCGCGCCTTCATCAACCATTCGCCCAGCTACATCTTCGCCAAGGACCTGGAGGGGCGGTACATCCTGGCGAACCGGGCCTATCTGGACCTGTTCGGTTTCGCTGGCGAATCCGAGCTGATGGGCAGGACCGACGCGGAGCGCTTCGGCGGCGATGTGGACTGGACCGCGAACGACCGCCGGGTGCTTGAGACCGGGGAGCCGCTGGAGTTCGACGAGACGGCCCGGTTCCCGGACGGCGAGCGCATCTACATCTCCGCCAAGTTCCCGCTGCGCGACGCGGAAGGGGCCATCGTGGCCGTCGGCGGCATCTCCACCGACATCACCGCGCGCAAGCGGGCGGAGGAGGGCCGCGCGCTCCTGATGCGGGAGGTCGACCACCGGGCGAAGAACGTGCTGGCGGGCGTGCAGGCGCTGGTCATGCTGATGCAGGAGGAGACGGTGCCCGCCTTCAAGGAGGCGCTACTGGGCCGTATCCACGCCATGGCGCGGGCGCACACGCTGCTGGCCACCAACCGCTGGACCGGGGGCGATCTCGGCCGGCTGATCCGGGAGGAGCTGGAGGGCTGGGAAGGCCGGGTGACGGCGGAGGGGCCGAGCGTCAGCCTGGACGCGGACATCGTGCAGGCGCTGGCGCTCGCCCTGCACGAGCTGGCCGCCAACGCCGCCAAGTACGGCGCCCTGTCGGCGGAGACCGGGTCGGTGGCCGTCACCTGGGCCCTCGGCGGGCCGGGGGTGCGGATCGTCTGGACCGAGACCGGCGGCCCCCCGGTCAGCCCGCCGACCCGGCGCGGCGTGGGCACCGCGCTGATGACCCAGGGCATCGAAAGCCAGCTCGGCGGCACCATCCGGTTCGACTGGCGACCGGAAGGCCTGCGCTGCGAGATCGAGGTGCCGACGCGGGTCGCCGAGGGCGCACCCTGAACGCAGACCGGCAATGATCCTGCGTGGCTTGACCGGCCCGCGCACGAATCCGATAACGGGCGGCCCAGCCCCTCAAGGCCACCGCCCATGTCCGCCCCGGCAACCCTCGCATCCTCCCAGCGCCTGATCGTCAAGATCGGGTCGGCGCTGCTGGTGGACGGGGAGACGCACCGCATCCGGCATGGTTGGCTGGATACGGTCGCCGACGACATCGCCGCGCTGAAGGCACGGGGGATGGAGGTGGTGGTCGTCACCTCCGGCGCCATCGCCGTGGGGCGGGAGCATCTGGGCCTCACGGGGCGGGCGCTGAAGCTGGAGGAGAAGCAGGCGGCGGCGGCCACCGGGCAGATCCGGCTGGCCCACGCCTATCAGGAGACGCTGGCCCGGCACGGGATCACCGTCGCTCAGGTCCTGTTGACGCTGGACGACACGGAGGACCGGCGGCGCCACCTGAACGGCCGCGCCACCATCGACACGCTGCTGAAGCTGGGCGCGGTCCCGATCATCAACGAGAACGACACCGTCTCCACGGCCGAGATCCGGTTCGGGGACAACGACCGGCTGGCCGCCCGCGTGGCGCAGATGATCGGGGCGGACACGCTGGTCCTGCTGTCGGACATCGACGGGCTCTACACCGCCGATCCGCGCAAGGACCCTGACGCCCGGCACATCCCCGTGGTGACGGAGGTGACGGCCGAGATCGTCGGCATGGCCGGGGAGCCGCCGCCGGGCTACAGCTCCGGCGGGATGGTGACCAAGATCGCCGCCGCCCGCATCGCTATGGGGGCCGGCTGCCGCATGGCCATCGCCAAGGGCAAGCGGCCGCACCCGCTGGCCGCCTTGCTGACGGCGCCGGAGGCGGGTGGCGCGCCGGCGACTTGGTTCCTGCCGGCGGCGGAGCCGCGCACGGCCCGCAAGCGCTGGATCGCCGGATCGCTGAAGCCCCTGGGCAGCGTCACCGTGGACGGCGGCGCCGTGGCGGCGCTGCGCAAGGGCGGCAGCCTGCTGCCGGCCGGCGTGCGGGCCGTGGAGGGCGACTTCGAGCGCGGCGACCTGGTGCGCGTGCTGGGCCCCGACGGGGCGGAGGTGGCGCGCGGCCTGACCGCCTACCCGGCGGAGGAGGCGCGGCGGATCGCCGGGCGGAAGTCCGCGGACATCGAGGGCATCCTGGGCTTCCGCGGCCGGGACGAGATGATCCACCGCGACGATCTGGTGTTGGGCTAGTTCCCGGTCTTCTCCTTCGCCTTGCCCGTGCCCAGGCGTTCGACCTCCTTCTGGGCCTCGTCGGCCGGCTTCCCCTGGGGATCGCCCAGCGGGATGCCGCTGGGAGCGCCGGGGGCGGCCTCCTCCGGCAGCTGGCGGCGCTGCTCCGGTGTCAGGGTCGGGCTGACGCGCCCCTCCTGGCCGGCGTCGCGGTCGGTGCGGCCGTCGCGCTGGCGCGGCTTGCGCTCCGGCTCGTCCTTCGGCGTCTCGCCAGTGCGGCTTGGCGACACCGCGACCTCGGGGTCGGTTTCAGGATCGGTCTTGGCCGCCGGGGTGGTCCGGGGGTTCTCCACCAGCACCGTGCCGGGGGCGGGCTGGGCGTTGCCGGGCGCGCTGTCGGACGGGGCGTCGCCGTCCATGCCCGGCATCGTTGTCACGGGCGTTGTGGTGGGCACGTCCTCCGGCCGGGTGGCGGTGGTCAGGGGCGCGTCCACCGGGCCGGTCTCGGCCTCCGGCACCGGGACGGGCACGGTCGTCGGCGTCGGGTCCTGGGCCAGTGCCGGAAGCACCGTCACGGGGGCCGCCAGCAGCGCCAACGCCGCCGTTCCGGCCAGGGTCATCGATCGGATCATGGGACCGCTTCCTTCGGTGGTTCTCCGAAGGGTAACGGGAGGGCGGGTGCGGCCGTTCCCCGGTCCCCAACTTGTCCCGCCGCCCCGGATACGGCGGCGCGGCCCCAGGTGCTGTTCAGTCGCGGCGCAGCAGGAACACGCCCTGTTCGCCCAGCCAGTTGGCCCGCCCGCCGGCGTGCCCGGCCTGCACCGGCAGGCCGTCGGGACCCAGGATCACCCCGCGCTCGATCGTGGCGCCCAGTGCGGCGCACAGCTCCACGAAGTCGCGGATGGTGCAGAAGTGGATGTTGGGCGTCTCCCACCACTGGTAGCCCAGACGGTCCGTCACCGGCATCCGGCCCCGCAGCAGCAGCGACAGCCGGACCCGCCAGTAGCCGAAGTTCGGAACCGAGACGATGGCGTGCCGGCCGATGCGGACCAGATGGTTCAGGACATCGCGCGGCTGCTTCATCGCCTGCAGGGTCTGCGACAGGATCACATAGTCGAAGGCGCCGGTGGGATAGTCCTTCAGGTCGGTGTCGGCGTCGCCCTGGATCACTGACAGGCCGTGGGCCACGCAGCGGCGCACCCCGTCCATGCTGATCTCGATCCCGCGCCCATCGACCCCCTTGGTGGAGACGAGGTGGTGCAGCAGCTCCCCGTCGCCGCAGCCGACATCCAGCACACGGGCGCGCGGCTCCACCCAGTCGGCGATCCGCATCAGGTCGGCGCGGATGGCGCGCTGCTTGTCGGGTGTCAGAAGGGCGTCGGGCATGGCCTCACCCCACCTTGCGGGGCAGGCCGCGATGGGCGGCACAGCCGTCGAGGAAACCCCGGATCACCTGATAGAACTCCGGCTCGTCCAGCAGGAAGGCGTCGTGCCCCTTGTCGGACTGCACCTCCACGAAGCTGACATTGGCGGCCACGGCGTTCAACGCGTGGACGATGGCGCGGCTCTCCGGCGTGGGGAACAGCCAGTCGCTGCTGAAGCTGACGACGCAGAAACGCACCGGCGTGCCCCGGCGGCCGCCGCCCGCGCCCGGCACGCGGAAGGCGTCGGCCAGCACCCCGCCATGCTCCGCCGCGAGGTCGAAATAGTCCATCGCACGGGTGATGTAGAGGTAGGAGTTGGCGTCGAACCGCTCCACGAAGGTGATGCCCTGGTGGCGCAAGTAGCTTTCCACCTGGAAGTCGGCGTCGAAGCCGAAGCTGATCCGCTGCCGGTCCTGCAGGTTGCGGCCGAACTTGCGGTGCAGGGCCGGCTCCGACAGGTAGGTGATGTGCGCCGCCATGCGGGCGACGGCGAGGCCGCGCGTGGGCTTGGTGCCGTTGGCCATGTAGTCGCCGCCCCGCCAGTCCGGATCGGCCATGATCGCCTGCCGCCCGACCTCGTGGAAGGCGATGTTCTGGGCGGAATGGCGGGCCGCCGTGGCGATGGGCAGGGCCGCGAACACCCGTTCCGGATATGCGGCCGCCCATTGCAGCACCTGCATCCCGCCCATGGAGCCGCCGATCACGGCGAACAGCTGGTCGATGCCGAGATGGTCCAGCAGCAGGGCCTGGGCGCGCACCATGTCGGCCACCGTGATGACCGGGAAGCCGAGGCCCCAGGGCCGGCCGGTGGCGGGGTCGACCTCCTTCGGGCCGGCACTGCCCATGCAGCCGCCGATCACGTTGGCGCAGATGACGAAGTAGCGGTCGGTGTCGATCGGGCGGCCGGGGCCGACCATCAGCTCCCACCAGCCGGGCTTGCCGGTGACGGGGTGCGTCTCCGCCACATACTGGTCGCCGGTGAGCGCGTGGCAGACCAGCACGGCGTTGGACTTGGCCGCGTTCAGCTGCCCGTAGGTCTGGTAGGCGAGGGTGAAGGGGCCGAGCGACCCGCCGCCGTCCAGCCGCATCGGCGCGTCGGCCGCCAGCACCGCCCGGTGACCGGGCAGGACGGGCGCCGGGGCCGGGCCGGGCACGGGCGAGGGGGACGGGACCATGGCGCAAAGCCCAATTTTCGCGGGGGAGTTAGAGCTATGAAGGGGGGTCGGATGTGTCAACGTTTTCTTTGATTTCGGCGCGGTCGGCGACTAACACTAGCGCTCCCCGCGCGGACCCCACCGGTGCCCTTCGCATGCCTCCCCCGAAGCCGAACCTGGACGATCTGCGCCGCGAGATCGACGAGATCGACGCGGCCCTGCACCAGCTGGTGATGCGGCGGACCGAGGTGGTGCAGCGGATCGGCCGGGCCAAGACGGCGTCGCGCCCGGCCATGCGCCCCGGCCGCGAGGCGGCGATCCTGCGCAATCTCGCCGCGAACCACACGGGCGCCTTCCCGCTGAAGGCGCTGGCCCGCATGTGGCGGGAGATGATCGCGGCGCTGACCCGCGTGCAGCAGCCCTTCACCGTCGCGGCCTACGCGCCCGACGGCATGCGCGACTTCTGGGACCTGGCGCGCGACCATTACGGCAGCAGCACGCCGATGCAGCCGGTGGCGACGGCGCTGGCCGCGTTCCGGGCGGTGGCGGAGGGCACGGCCGTGGTGGCGGTGGTGCCCTGGCCGGACGAGAGCGATCCCGATCCCTGGTGGCGCTACCTGTTCAGCGAGGACCCGAAGATCCCCCGCGTGATCGCCCGGCTGCCCTTCGTGGCCCGGGCCGGCGCGCGCAGCGAGGACCCGGACGCCCTGGCCATCGCGGCACTGCCGCCGGAGGAGACGGGCGAGGACCATACGCTGCTGGGTGTCGAGCTGTGCGAGGACACGAGCCGGGGGCGGCTGAAGGACTGCCTGGAGGGGGTGGGGCTGGTCGCCACCCTGTTCCGCACCCATCATCTGGCCGACGGACGGGGGTCCGTGCATCTGGCGCTGGTGGAGGAGTTCGTGGCGGCCGACGATCCCCGCCTGACGCTGCTGGCCGAGAAGATGGGCGAAGCGCTGGTCCGCGTGCTGCCGCTGGGGTCGTACGCGACCCCCATCCTGGTGCCCGAAGGCCGGAAAGGCTGATCCCATGACCGGACCGATCCCGAACCCCGGTGTCCTGGACATCGCCGCCTATGTCGGCGGCGAGCATTCCGCACCCGGTGCCACGCGCCTGATCCGGCTGGCCAGCAACGAGGGCGCGCTGGGCCCGAGTGCGAAGGCGGTGGAGGCGTTCAAGGCGGTCGGTCCCGACATCCACCGCTATCCGGACGGCGGTGCGGCGAAGCTGCGCGGCGCCATCGGCCGGCGCTTCGGCCTGGACCCCGCGCGGATCGTCTGCGGCAACGGGTCGGACGAGATCCTGCATCTGCTGGCCCAGGCCTATGCCGGGCCGGGGACCGAGGTGCTGCACACCCGCCACGGATTCCTGGTCTACCCCATCGCGGCGCGGGCCAGCGGGGCCACGCCGGTGGCGGCCCCGGAGAAGGACCTGCGCACGGACGTGGACGCGCTGCTTGCCCGGGTGAACGACCGCACCCGCATCGTCTATGTCGCCAACCCGAACAACCCGACGGGCAGCTACATCTCCGCGGCGGAGATGGCGCGGCTGCACGCGGGGCTGCCGCCGCACGTGCTGCTGGTGATCGACGCGGCCTATGCCGAGTACGTCACCGCCAACGACTACACGAGCGGGGCCGAGCTGGTGGAGCGGTTCCCCAACGTGGTGATGACCCGCACCTTCTCGAAGATATTCGCCCTGGGCGGGCTGCGGCTGGGCTGGATGTACGCGCCGGCGGGCGTGGTGGACGCGATCAACCGCATCCGGGGGCCGTTCAACGTCTCCTCCGCCGCGATGGCGGCCGGGATCGCGGCACTGGAGGACATGGCCTTCCAGGAGCGCAGCCGGTCGGAGAACGAGGCCGTGCGCGCGCGGTTCGCGACGGCGGTGACGGCGATGGGCCTCACCGCCCACCCCAGCGTGGGCAACTTCGTGCTGGTGGATTTCGCCGGGATCGGCCGCCCGGCGGAGGAGGCGCGCCTCGCGCTCAAGGCGAAGGGCATCCTGGTGCGCCAGATGGGCGCCTACGGCCTGCCGACCTGCCTCAGGATCACGATCGGCACGGCCGAGGAGATGGATATCGTTTCGGACGCTCTGGACGCATGGGTGCGGAGCTAGGTCGATGGCGGATCCCGCGGCACCCCTGTTCCCCCGTATCGCCATCATCGGGCTGGGCCTGATCGGCTCGTCCCTCGCCCGCTGCTTCAAGGAGCAGGCGGGGCTCGCCGGCGAGGTTGTGGCGGGCGACCGGAGCGAGGCGGTGTGCGCCCGCGTGCTGGAGCTCGGCCTCGCCGCGCGGGCGGAGACAGACCCGGCCAGGGCGGTGGCGGGAGCCGACCTCGTCATCCTGGCCGTGCCCATCGGCGCCTATGCGGGACTGGCGGAGGCGATCGGCCCGCATCTGAAGCCGGGCGCCATCGTGACCGACGTCGGCTCCGTCAAGCAGGCGGCGGTGCGGGACGTGGCGCCGCATCTGCCCGAGGGCGTGCATTTCGTGCCTGGCCATCCGATCGCGGGCACGGAGCATTCCGGCCCCGACGCGGGCTTCGCCAGCCTGTTCAAGGGCCGCTGGTGCATCCTGACCCCGCCGCCGGGCACCGATGCCGGGGCCGTGGAGGCTGTCTCCGAACTCTGGCGCCGGGTGGGCAGCATGGTGGAGGTGATGGAGCCCGGCCACCATGACCGGGTGCTGGCCATCACCAGCCACCTGCCGCACCTGATCGCCTACACCATCGTCGGCACCGCCACGGACCTGGAGGAGCACCTGAAGGCGGAGGTGATCCGCTTCAGCGCGTCGGGCTTCCGCGACTTCACCCGCATCGCCGCCAGCGATCCCGTGATGTGGCGCGACATCTTCCTGAACAACCGGGAGGCCGTGCTGGAGATCATCCAGCGCTTCACCGAGGACCTGACGGCCCTGCAACGCGCCATCCGCTGGGGCGAGGCCGACACGCTGGAGGACCTGTTCACCCGCACGCGCGCCATCCGCCGGGGCATCATCGACGCCAAACAGGCGTGAGCGGGGGCAGGCGGCGACTTTGACCCGCGGGCCATGGGTGGGCTATCGTCGAGCGTGGTCCGATGGCGGAGCGATGGCATGCCCGACGGGCTTATGGCGATCAAGCTGGAGCGGACGGTCCTCGACCGGCTGGAAGCCCTGGCGCGTGCCGCCGACCGTCCGGTCGACGAACTTGCCGCCGCCGTCATCGCCGATTTCGTCGTCGCCGAGGAGACACGGCTGTCGGCCATCCGAGAGGGCGTGGCGGCGGCCGATGCCGGTGACCTGATCGACCATGCCGCCGTGAGGGACTGGGTCAAGTCCTGGAGTGGTGATGGTGAATTGCCTCCACCCAAGGCATCCCGTGGTCGATGATCCGCTGGACGGGTCCGGCGCGGGACGATCTCGCCGAGTTGAGGGCTTTCCTCGCCGAACGCGATCCCGGACTGGCCAGCCGGGCGACGCTGGCGGTCCTTGACCGGGTCGAGTGGCTGGCCGCGCGCCCGAACACGGGCCGTCCGGGCAGGGTCGCCGGCACGCGCGAATGGTCGCTGCGCAGACCGCCTTACGTCATCGTGTATCGGGTCGTCGGCGACGACGTCGAAATCCTCCGCATCTTCCACACCGCCCGCGATCGGCCACCGACAACGCCATAATCGCGCCGGTGGCGACGTGGGCGGAGATTGCAGGCAGGGGTGGCAACGGTGGTCGCGGCGGCTTATTCTTCGGCGGGTCTCCAGGGAGATGACGATGCGGGCAATGGCGGCGGTCGGGGCTGTTCTGCTGGTGCTGGTGCCGGGGGGGCTCGCGGCCAAGGAGCCGGGGAGCCTGGAGGAGGCGCTGGCCGGGCTGGAGCGCATGATCGCGGAACCGGGCTGCGACACCGGCGAACTGGTCTGCGCCATGGGGCGGGTGTCGATGGCGACCTCCATCGCCCGCATGGTGAAGACCATGCCTTGTCCCGATGGCGACGCGGCCTGCGCCAAGGCGCGCGACGAAAGGGCGGCGGCACCGCAGGCCCGGGCGGAGGGGATGGCGGCGGCGCTGCGGGAGCGGTTCGGGCCCGTCACCGTGGAAGACCGGATCAAGGCCGGGACGCTGACCGAAACCCCCGACATCGGGCAGCTGACGCGGCTGGTCGACAGCTGGCTGGAGGCGGTGCGCGGCGCAAGCTGCCCCGCCGAGAACCCCGTCTGCACCGCCGGGCGGCTCGCCATCCTGTTCGAGCCGGATCAGGCCATCCGGCGCCTGGAGCCCTGCGTCGGGCTGAAGGACGATGCGGCCAAGGCCTGTGAAGCCGAGCATATGGCGCTGTACGACCGGGTGGACAAACAGACGTCCGCCCCCTTCATGGCCGACCTCATGGACCGGGCCGGCTGGCCGGACGCGTGGCGCTTCGGCGATCGGGCCGACCGTAACGCATGGCTGCTGGTCCAGCACGCCGACCATGACCGCCCCCTGCAACGGCGGGCGCTGGCCCTGCTGGAACCGGCGGCGCTGGCGGGCCGGTCCAGCCCGATCAACGTCGCCTATCTGGAGGACCGCGTGGCGGTCGGCGAGGGGCGGCCCCAGCGGTTCGGGACCCAAGGGCGCTGCGAAGGTCCGGTCTGGGTGGCCCGCACGCTGGTGGACCCGGCGCGGCTGGACGAGTTCCGCAAGGCCTACGGGCTGCCGCCCCACGCCGAGTACCAAGCCAGGATCAACATGCTCTGCGCCCGGCAGCCGCAACAGTGAGCGACGGTGGAGAGCGGTCGCGCGGGTGACGGCACATTCGGGCTTGATATTGCGAACGACTCGCATTATCGCTTGCAGATGACGGCGGACGCACCGCCGCGCGGCCGTCCCGCGGCCGCAAGCCCGTAAGGTTCTTGAGGACAATCATCATGTCGCGCGCCCTTCGTGCCGCGGCGGACGCCACCCGTCCGCCCGCGCTGGCCCTGCTCGCCCTCGTTCCGGCCCTGACCCTGGCGCCGCCCGCCCTGGCCCAGTCAGGCGCAGCGCAGACGGCGGGTGGCGGACCGGAAGAGATCATCGTCACCGCCACCCGCGTGCCGCGCCCGATCACGGCGATCCCGAACACCGTGCGGGTGCTGGACGCGGAGACGGTGCGCAGCCAGCTGGCCATCAGTTCCAACATCCTGGACGGGCTGAGCCAGATCGTGCCCAGCTTCAGCCCCACGCGGCAGAAGCTGTCCGGCTTCGGCGAGAGCTTCCGGGGCCGCAGTCCGCTGTACCTCGTCGACGGGGTGCC
Source organism: Rhodospirillaceae bacterium (assembly GCA_029267445.1). GTDB lineage: Bacteria > Pseudomonadota > Alphaproteobacteria > Azospirillales > Azospirillaceae > JAJUIU01. Next base: position 2,704 of record JAJUIU010000017.1, on the reverse strand, counting down.
GCAGTCGAACCCGCTGCGCGACGACAGCCGCGACGGCTTCACCATCGATCCCATCGTGGTGGAGCGCGTGGAGGTGCTGTACGGCGCCAACGCCATCCAGGGGCTGGGGGCGACCGGCGGCATCGTCAACTTCGTCACCCGCAAGCCGCCGAAGGGCGGGGGCTGGCAGGGGCTGGTCCAGGGACGGCTGACGGCGGCGAACGAGTTCCAGGACGACGGCTGGGGGACCAAGGCCAGCGCCTTCATCGGCCGCAGCTGGGACCGCTGGGATGCCACCATCGCCGCCAGCCACGAGACGCGCGGCCTGTTCCACGACGGTGAGGGGCGCGCCATCGGCGTCGACACCATCCAGGGCGACCTGATGGACAGCCGCAGCTGGAACCTGTTCGCCAAGCTGGGCTTCGTACCGGCCGAGGGCCAGCGTATCCAGCTGATGGCCAACGCCTTCACGCTGGAGGGCGACGGCGACTATGTGGAGGTTCCAGGCAACCGCCTGACCGGCTTGCCCACGAGCAGCCGGGAAGGCGCATCCCCCGGGGAGACGCCGACCAACGATGTGCGCACCGCGTCGGTGGATTACACGAATGACGGGCTGCTGGGCGGCACGTTGTCGGCCCAGGCCTTCTGGCAGGATTACGAGGGCACCTTCGGCGGCGGGATCTTCGAGGATTTCCAGGACCCGCGAATCGCGCCCGTGGGCACGCTGTTCGACCAGTCGGCCAACAACAGCGAGAAGTACGGCTTCAAGACCACCTGGGTGCGCGACAACGTGCTGCCGGGGCTGCAGGTGGCGCTCGGCCTCGACCATCTGCGGGACAAGACCTTCCAGGCGCTGATCCAGACGGACCGGCTGTGGGTGCCGGAGACGACGTACCGGAACTGGGCGCCGTTCCTGCAGCTGGAGCAGGCGCTGTTCGACGAACGGCTGCGCCTCGCCGGCGGCGTGCGCCACGAGTTCGCCACGCTGGAGGTGGGCGACTACCGCACGATCTTCGGCTATGGCGACAACCCGGTGCGCGGCGGCGAACCGGAGTTCGAGGAGACGCTGTGGAACATCGGCGCCGTGTTCGAGCTGGTGGACGGGGTCCAGCTCTACGGCTCCTACGCCGAGGGGTTCACCATGCCGGACGTGGGCCGCGTGCTGCGCGCCGTGCGCACGCCGGGCGCCAGCATCGACAGCTTCCTGAACGTGGCACCCGTGGTGGCGGACAATCTGGAGCTGGGTGTCGAGCTGCGGCGCGGGCCGCTGACGGCGAGTGCGGCCTGGTTCAAGTCGGAAAGCGACTTCGGCCAGGTGCTGGTGCTGAACGCGGACGGCATCTTCAACGTCAACCGGCAGGCGACGGAGATCGACGGGATCGAGCTGGCCCTGCGCTGGGACGTGAACGACATCTTCGCCGTGGGCGGCAACTACGCCCTGCTGGACGGCCGGTTCGACAGCGATGGGGACGGCGCCATCGACCGCGACCTGGACGGGGCCAATATCGGGCCGGACCGGCTGAACCTGTATGTCGAGGCCGATCCGCTGCCCAACCTGACCACGCGGGTGCAGGCGGCGACATATCTCAGCCGGGAGTTCGACGGCGGCGACCCGCGCAACGATTTCGACGGCTTCACGCTGGTCGACCTCTATGCCGGCTACACGGCCGATGCCGGGTCGCTCGACGGGGTGCGGTTCGAGCTGGGCGTGCAGAACCTGCTCGACCGGCAGTACATCACCTACTACAGCCAGACCAACCGGCCGACGGACAACACCGCCTTCTTCGCCGGCCAGGGCCGCACCTACACCCTGACCGTGACGGCGGGATTCTGATGCGCCCTTCAGCGACCGGCGAGGAACCGTCACCCCTCACCCCCCTCGCTCCGCTCAGTACCCTCTCCCGCAAGGGGAGAGGGGGAACTTGGCACCGGCATGAATTCGCTGCGGCGGGCGTGGTGGCCAGGGTCTCAGGCGCGGCCCCGGTGAACCCTCTCCCCTTGCGGGAGAGGGTGGTGAGCGTCAGCGAACCGGGTGAGGGGGCTAGGGGCCCGTGAAGGCGCTGCGGGTCCTGCACCGCTGGCTGGGGCTGCCGGTGGGGGTGGTGATGGTCCTGCTGGGGGTGACGGGGGCCATCCTCACCTTCCATGCGGAGCTGACCGCCCTGTCCCACCCGGAGCAGGCGGGCCGTGCGCCCCTGGCAGACGACGCGGTGACGGCGGCGCAGCTTTCGGCGATCCAGGCCCGCTACGGTGCGGACCTGCTGACGGCCAAGCTGCCGCAGCCGGGGCTGGACGCCTGGGTGCTGTACCTGGCGGGTGACCGCAAGGCCCTGCTGGACGGGCGGACCCTGGCTGTGCTGGACGAGCACGGACCCTGGGGCGACCCGCTGGAGGTGCTGTTCCGGCTGCACGCCGACCTGCTTGCCGGGGAGGTCGGGCGCACGGTCGCCGGTGTCGCGGGGCTGATCGGCATAGGCATGCTGGTCAGCGGGGCCGTGCTGTGGTGGCCGCGCCGGCGGGGCTTCAAGCTGCGGCACCTGAAGCCGCGTTCCGGCAGCCGGCCGGCCTGGCTGGGGGCGCACTGGACCTTGGGGATCGTCTCGGCGCTGCTGCTGGCCGTGCCGTTGGTCACCGGCGCGCTGATCGTGTTCCACCAGAGCGGGCGGCAGGTCCTGACGATGCTGTCAGCGGAAGCCCCGCGCCACCCGCCGGCACCCGCGGCGGC
>JAJUIU010000164.1 GCA_029267445.1 Rhodospirillaceae bacterium | reverse complement strand
GGGCCGGATGCCCGATCTCGCTGTCGATTGAGGTCACCATGTCGGCCGTGGTGCGGGCGTCCAGAACCCGCGCCATGAGGTCGTCTCCGGTCACCCGGGTGCCGTCCGACAGCGTCGCTGTCATCCCCTCGGAACCCAGTTCCGCTAGATAGCGATCGAGGGCGGCCTCGTCCACGAGGTAGACCGGCTTCGACTTGCCGCGCGTGACGGAGAACAGGGGAGGCTGGGCGATGTAGACATAGCCCCGCTCGATCAGGTCGGGCATGTGCCGGTAGAAGAGTGTCAGCAGAAGCGTCCTGATGTGGCTGCCGTCCACATCGGCGTCGGTCATGATGATGATCTTGTGGTAGCGGACCTTGTCCGGGTCGAAGTTGTCCCTGCCGATACCGCAGCCGAGCCCCTGGATGAGGGTTCCCACCTGCTCGCTCTTGAGAATCTTGTCAAGGCGCGCCCGCTCCACGTTCAGAACCTTGCCGCGCAGGGGCAGGATGGCCTGGAACTGGCGCGAGCGGCCCTGCTTGGCGGACCCGCCGGCGCTGTCGCCCTCCACGATGAAGAGCTCGCTGAGTGCCGGGTCGCGCTCCTGGCAGTCGGCCAGCTTGCCGGGCAGGGAGGCGATGTCCAGCGCCCCCTTGCGGCGGGTCAGCTCGCGCGCCTTGCGGGCGGCCTCGCGCGCGGCGGCGGCCTCAACCACCTTGCCGACGATGCGCTTGGCCTCGTTCGGATGCTCCTCGAACCAGGTGGAGAGCGCGTCGCCGACGATGCCCTCCACCACCGGCCGCACCTCGGAGCTGACCAGCTTGTCCTTGGTCTGGGAGGAGAATTTGGGGTCCGGCACCTTGACGGAGAGGACGCAGGTGAGCCCCTCGCGCATGTCGTCGCCGGACAGCGCCACCTTCTCCTTCTTCAGGATGCCGCTCTCCTCCGCGTATTTGTTGATGGTGCGGGTGAGGGCCGCGCGGAAGCCGGCCAGATGGGTGCCGCCGTCACGCTGCGGGATGTTGTTGGTGAAGCAGAGCGTGGTCTCGTGGTAGCTGTCGTTCCACTGCAGCGCCACCTCCACCCCGATGGACACGCCGGCGTTGGCCCCGTCCAGCTCCGCCATACGCTCGCCCTTCATGGCGATGCAGGGCTTGTGCAGGGCGGTCTTGGAACGGTCGAGATAGGCGACGAAGGCCTCCAGCCCGCCCTCGTAGAACAGCTCCGTCACCCGCGGCTCCATCCCGCGCGCGTCGGTGAAGACGATCAGCACGCCGGAATTGAGGAAGGCGAGCTCGCGGAAGCGATGCTCCAGCGTCTGGAAATCGAACTCGGTCTTGGTGAAGGTGGCCTTGGACGGCAGGAAGGTGACCTCCGTGCCGGTGAGCGGCTTGCCGGCGCGCGGGCCGTCGGCCACCAGCGGGGCGGGCCCGACCTCCTTCAGGGGGGCCACGGCGTCGCCGTGGCGGAAGCGCATCTCCCAGACCTTGCCCTGGCGCCAGATGCGCAGGTCCAGGATCTCGGACAGGGCGTTGACGACGGACACGCCCACACCGTGCAGCCCGCCGGAGACCTTGTAGCTGTTCTGGTCGAACTTACCGCCGGCGTGCAGCTGGGTCATGATGACCTCCGCCGCCGAGACGCCTTCGCTGGCGTGGATGTCCACCGGGATGCCGCGCCCATTGTCCCGCACGGTGCAGGAGCCGTCGGCGTTCAGCGTGATCTCCACCCGCGTGGCGTGGCCGGCCAGCGCCTCGTCGATGGCGTTGTCCACCACCTCGTAGACCATGTGGTGCAGGCCGGACCCGTCGTCGGTGTCGCCGATATACATGCCGGGGCGCTTGCGGACGGCGTCGAGGCCCTTGAGGACCTTGATGCTGTCGGCACCGTAGGCGTCGGGGGATTCAGGGGCGGGGGCGGGTGTGTTGGTCTGGTCGGACATGCGCGAAGTATAGCAGGAAATCGGGTCCGGACAGGCGAAACCTTGTGTCCGGCCCCTCCCTTCTAACACGAAGGAACGGGGTGTCCAGGACCCTGGCGCCTAGCCTTGGGAGAGGGGGCGCAGCCGCCCCTCCTCCACCCGCATATGGGTGGCCGCGTCGCCCAGTTCAGCGAAAATCTCGGCATCCGTGCCGGTCAGCCAGGCTTGGCTGCCGGCAGCCAGGATCTCGCCGAACAGGGCGGTGCGGCGGCCGGCGTCCAGGTGGGCGGCGACCTCGTCCAGCAGCAGCAGCGGGGCCACCCCCGTCTCCGCCCGCATCAGCCGGGCGTTGGCCAGCACGATTGCGATCAGCAGGGCCTTCTGCTCGCCGGTGCTGCCGAGATCGGCCGGCATGCCCTTGGCGAGGTATGTCACGGCGAGGTCGCTGCGGTGCGGGCCGATGGCGGCACCCCCGCTGTCGGCGTCCTGGCGTCGGCCGTCGCGCAGCTGGGCGCGGAACGCCTCCTCCG
>JAJUIU010000066.1 GCA_029267445.1 Rhodospirillaceae bacterium | reverse complement strand
GAGGGTGGTGAGGCGGAGCCGAACCGGGTGAGGGGTGTGGCGGCGGCGGAGAGGAACCGGGACCCCTCACCCCCTCGCTCCGCTCGGACCCTCTCCCGCAGGGGGAGAGGGGGACTTGGCGCCGGCATCATTCTGCGGCGTCACCGTTCGTGATGACCGGCGGGCTGTCTCTGACGAAGCTGCGGCCCCGGTAAACCCTCTCCCCCTGCGGGAGAGGGTGGCGCGCAGCACCGGGTGAGGGGTATGTCTCCTCTTGGTTGAGGAGATGGCTTCGGGCACAATCGCGTCATGTCGATCGCTCGCGCCCGATCCTTAAGGCGGCGGAGCCCGCCCGCCGAACGGCTGCTCTGGTCGGTCCTGCGGGACCGGCGCCTCAGCGGTTTCAAGTTCCGCCGGCAGGTCCCCATCGGACGCTACGTCGTCGACTTCGTCTGCCTGGAGCGGCGGCTGGTCGTGGAGGCGGACGGGTTCCAGCATCACCCCGCCCGCGACCGGGAACGCGACCTGTTCCTGGAATCGCAGGGCTTCACGGTGCTGCGGATCGACAACGCGCAGATGTACGAGAACCTGGAGGGCGCCGTGCTGCTGGTCGCCGCCGCGCTGGGACTGGAATGGTGAGGCGTCCAACCGAGAGGAACCGGCCCCCTCACCCGGCTCCCTCCGGTCGCCACCCTCTCCCGCGAGGGGAGAGGGGGAACTTGGGGCCGGCTTCTTTCTGGCGCAGCGGGGATGCCGGTCGGTCAAGCGTGGCCAAGGTCAACCCTCTCCCCTTGCGGGAGAGGGTGGTGAGGCGGAGCCGAACCGGGTGAGGGGTGTGGCGGCGGCGGAGAGGAACCGGGACCCCTCACCCCCTCGCTTCGCTCGGACCCTCTCCCGCAGGGGGAGAGGGGGAACTTGGGGCCGTCGCCGTTCCGGCGTGGAGGACGGCCCGGGTCAGTGATTGTGGCCGGTGGGCTTGGCGGGTTGGGGCTTGGCGTCGCCGTGGTGGCCGTGGTGGCCGTGGCCCTCGCCATGGTGCCCCTCGTGATGGCCGTGGTGGTCGTGGCCGGGGGCGGCGTCGCCGGGTTTGCGCACGGCCACTGTCAGGGACATCGGGCCCGCCTTCTCGAAGGTCAGGGTGAGCGGGAAGCTTTCCCCCGCCGCGAGCGGCGCCTTCAGGCCGATCAGCATGACGTGCAGGCCGCCCGGCGCCAGGGTCACGCTTTCCACCGGCGGCAGGGGGATGCCGCCCTCCACCTGCCGCATGCGGGCGATGCCGCCGTCCATGATGTGGCTGTGCAGCTCCACCCGCTCGGCCACCGGGGTGTCGCCGCCGGTCAGCCGGTCGGCCGCCGTGCCGTCATTGTGCAGGGTGAGGTAGACGGCCCCCGCCTTGGCCTGGCTGGTGGTGGCCCGCGCCCAGGGCGACTCGGCCTTGATCTCGCCCGCCGTGAACTCCGTCGGGGCGGCGGCGGGCGTCTGCTGGGCGTGTCCCTGCCCATGCCCATGCTCCCCATGGGCGAGGGCCGTGCCGGAAACCAGCAGCAGGGCGGCGAGAAGCGGGGCGGCGCGCATCGGTGTCTCCAACTGTCAGGTGCCGGCGGCGACGAACTTGGCGACGGCGGCGGCCATCTCCTCCGCCCCGGTGCCGCGCGGGAACACGGTCAGGAACTCGCCCGACGGCCCCATCAGGTAGGTGTATGTGGAGTGGTCCATCAGGTAGCTCTCCGCGTCGCCGCCGGGGGCCCTGGCGGCATAGACGCGGAAGGCCTTCGCCGTGGCGTCCACCTGCTCCGCCGTACCGGTCAGGCCGACGATGGCGGGGTGGAACTGGGCCACATACTCCGCCATGGCGGCGGGCGTGTCGCGGCCGGGATCGATGCTGACGAACAGGGGCTGCACCTTGGCCAGCGTGTCCGCCGGCAGCCGGTCCAGCGCCGTGGCCATGACCTGCAGCTCCGTCGGGCATATGTCCGGGCAATAGGTGAAGCCGAAGAACATCAGCCGGTACTTGCCGGCGTAGGTGTCGCTGGTGACCGGGGCGCCGGTATGGTCCACCAGCGCGAAGGGGCCGCCCACGGTGACGCCCGGCACCACGGCCGGCACCGGCAGGGCGGCGCGCTTCTGGTCCTGCTGAATGGTCCACCACGCCACCACGGCCGCGAACAGCAGGCCCAGGCAGCAGGCGATGGCGATTCGGATCAGGCGCTCAGTGGGCATGGGACACTCCGTCCGGCGGGAACCCGGTCGCCCCCTTACCTAGCGATGCGCGGCGCGCGGCGGAAGTGGCGGAATGGTCGCAAGCACCACCGCGCACGCCGAATTGATTCGGCTCAAGGACGGTTCGCCGACCGATCTTGTTATCCTGTCGCCGACGAGACGGATGGACGGACGGACGGGAGCGGTGCCATGAGGATCGGAGTGGTCGGGGCCGGCAATGTGGGCAGTGCCGCCGCCTATGCCATGGTGATGCGCGGCGTGGGCCAGGAGATCGTGCTGGTCGACAGGAACGCCGACCTGGCCGACGCCCAGGCTCGCGACATCCTGCACGCCACCCCCTTCGCCTATCCGACACGGGTGCGGGCCGGCGACTATCCGGACCTGCGCGGGGCGGGCGTGGTGGTGCTGGCCGCCGGGGCCAACCAGAAGCCGGGGGAGACGCGCCTCGACCTCCTGTCCCGCAACGCGGAGATCTTCAACGCCATCATCCCGGCCGTGCTGGACGCCGCCCCCGACGCCGTGTTCCTGGTGGCGACCAACCCGGTGGACGTGATGACCCAGGTCTCCACCGTCATCGCCGGGCGCCACGGGGTGCCGTCCTGCCGGGTGATCGGGTCCGGCACCATCCTGGACACGGCCCGCTTCCGCGCATTGCTGGGCCAGCACCTGGACGTCAGCCCCAAGGCGATCCACGCCCATGTGCTGGGCGAGCACGGGGACAGCGAGGTGCTGCACTGGTCCAACGCGGAGGCCGGCGGCCTGAACGTGGCGGAGGTGGGCCGCCAGACCGGCAAGCCCATTACCGCGGCCGACAAGGCCCGCATCGACGAGGAGGTGCGCCGCGCCGCCTACCGCATCATCAAGGGCAAGGGCGCGACCTGGTACGGCATCGGCGGCGGCCTCGCCCGGCTGGCCCAGATGGTGGCGACGGACGAGCGGGCGATCGTCACCTGCTCCATCCTCACGCCCGACTGCCAGGGCGTGAAGGACGTCTGCCTGTCCCTGCCCCGCATGGTGGGGGCGGCGGGCGTGATGGCGACGCTCGACCCGGAGCTGGACGACGGCGAGGCGGCGGCGATGCGGCGGAGTGCGGAAATCCTGCGCGAGGCGTTCGAGGGGGTGCGGGTCTAGACGGGAGTGGGGTCGTCCAGGTCTTGGCGCGGGTGGGGCGGAACCGGCTGGAGCCAGACGAACAGGACTGCGGGGATATGAAGGGCCCAGAAAAGAAGCCGGATGCCGGCAGATCCGATATCGGCCGCCGATGCATCGACCAGGGCGTTTCGCCAGGGCAGGACGGCGATGCTGCCAAAGTACAGCATGAACATCGCGTGCGTGATCAGATAGGTGAGGCGATAGCAGCGGTCGCGAAGTGCGATTTCACGCTCATCAAGGTCCTTCGCCCACCAGCGGAATATCTCCCCGGCGCGTGAACCAGTCAGAAAGATGCTGGTGAGCAGGCCCAAGAACAGGAGGGGAGCGGACTCGCCCAGGATCGAGGCGCCATACAGTCCGGCGATGCCCTCCCCCGCAAACGCCGTCCAAGTCACAAATGTGACGATGGCGGCCACCCGCTCGACCGACAAGATGCGCGTCATGTCGTCTCCTCCTCCGGCACCAGGTCCGGCGCGATCCAGGCGAGGATGGCGGCGGGCAGGGCGTAAGCGGCCGTCACCGCCAGCAGCATCCCCATCTGCAGGTTCTTGCCGGCCGGCGCCCACTCCCCCTCAATCAAGATGTCGAGGATGAGCAGGGAGAACAACGCGACGCACAGCGTAAAGGCGACGATCCGGTAAGCCACCCAGTGCGCGCGGTCGCGCCAGGCGCGCTCGCGCTCGTCAAGCTCTTCATCCTCGCCATCGACCTTCAGGTTGAAGCGCGTAACCATGAGGAAGAGGGCCGTGCCCAGTGAGGCCATCGTCAAGAGCGCGCCGATTGTCGACCACACGTCTTGTCCCCGGTAACCGGACAGGACGTAAGGCGCGCCGATCAGGAACGCGACACCCAGCGCGACCGAAGCGATGCGGTGGGAGCTTCGGCTGACCTCGAATCCGCGCCAGCTCGATCGATAGCCAAGCGGGAACGAGGGTTTCACCGGGGGCTTGCGGGCCGGTTCGGTCATGGCCATCCCCCTCACTCCGCGTCCGCGACCGGCCGCTCGGTCCAGGCGAGGACGGCGGCGGGCAGGGAGAGCGTGAACAGCAGCACGCCCCAGACCAGCGTGCTCGCCTGCTCGTAGGTGGTCGGCAGCCAGAGGCCGAAATCCACGGCGAAGGCGAGATAGATCACCGCCAGCAGGAACAGGGTCGCCACCCCCTGGTAGGCGGCCAGATAGGCCCGGTTCCGCAGCATCAGCTCCCGCTCGTCGAGCTGGGCGTCGGGCGCGTGGCCCCGGCGCCAGAAGTCCGAGCGGTAGAGCAGCAGGAAGCAGGCTCCGGCCGCCACCATCAGCAGCAGGCCGGCGATGGCGGCCACCGCGCCACCAGCCGCGTCCTGGCCCAGATGCAGGGCGGCCCCGGCGGCGTAGCTGCCGTACATGGCCGCCACGATGGCCCTGGGCCGGGATGTCAGACCACCGTCCATGCTCTCCTCCTCCACGCTCAAGACCCGCCTCCTCCAGACTGGTTGCCCCCCTGGGACAGCTGCTTCGACAGGGGCACGAAGGGGCGGAGGGAGAAGAGCTGCTCCACCGGCACCTCGAACAGCTCAGCCAGCTTGAGCGCGAGCTCGAGGCTGGGGCTGTACTCCCCCCGCTCCAGGTAGCCGATGGTCTGGAAGTTCACGCCGACCGCCGCCGCCAGGTCCTTGCGGGACATCCCGCGCTCGACCCGCAGGACCGCGATGCGGTTATGAATCTCTCCCATGATCCGTCCGGTTCACCGTGCGATATGTTGTACATGTACAACAAGATGGTGGAGGGGTCAAGTGGGGTGGTTGGTGGCCTCCCCCTTCGACAGGCTCAGGGTGAGGCCGTAGGAAACGACTGGGTCTGTTTGGGAGCGCCGCTGGTTCATTCGCCCTCACCCTGAGCCTGTCGAAGGGCGAGGGCGGTGGCTCGACTTTGCGGACCCGGCCGCCCCAACGCAAACGGGCGGCCCGGGTGGGGCCGCCCGTCGTCGCGCGGTTGAAGGCGGAAGGGGTCAGAGCACCGTCAGCATGCTGGCGACCAGCGGGTGGCGGACGATGTCCTTGTCGGAGAGGCGGACCACGGCGATGCCGTCCACGGCTTCCAACCGGTGGGCGATGTCGGCGAGGCCGGACAGGCCGTTCAGCAGGTCCGACTGGTCCGGGTCGCCGGTCAGCACCATGGTCGAGTGCCAGCCGAGGCGGGTCAGCAGCATCTTGATCTGCGCATAGGTGCAGTTCTGCGCCTCGTCGATCACCACGAAGGCGTTGTTGAGGGTGCGCCCGCGCATGAAGCCGACCGGGGCGATCTCGATCGCACCCTCCATCATCAGCTGCTTCAGGCGCTTGCCGCCCAGCCGGTCGTTCAGCGCGTCGTAGAGCGGGCGCAGGAAGGGCGCCATCTTCTCGTTCATGTCGCCCGGCAGGTAGCCGATGCTCTCCCCCGCCTCGATGGCCGGGCGGGACAGGACGATGCGGTCGATCCGCCCCTCCTCCAGCGCCTCCACGGCGCTGGTGATGGCGAGATAGGTCTTGCCCGTGCCGGCGGGGCCGAGGGCGAGGGTCAGGTTGTGGCTGGCGATCGCCTCCATCAGCTCCTTCTGGCCGGGGCTCATGGGCTTGACCTTGCGGAGATAGCTCTGCTCCCGCCGCTCCTCGCCCAGCGGGTCCCAGCCGGCGTTCGGGAACAGGGGCTGGACCTTGGACTCGTTGTACTGCGCGGCGGCTTTGGTCTGGCGCTTCGCCATCGACACTCTCCTCAGATGTGGGGAGGGACAGGCAACAAAAAACCGCACCCTCGGGAGAGGCGTGCGGTCGCGGGATGGGCCGTGCAAAGGCTGGCTGCTCGGCCATGCGGTTCGGCGGGACGGGGCCCCGTTCCGCGCCGTGCGGAAGGCTGCCCTGGAACGGTCGGTGGTCTGATGTGCAACACCCTGATCCATGCCCAGTGTGAACCACGAAACGAGAGTAGGGGAAAAACAGCCCCCTGTCAGCACCTGTTGCGTCCACAACAAAAGATTCACACCAGATATGGACAAGTGTCACGATCTGGGAACTTCGGTCCGATGCGCCCCAAGCCTGGAAGCCGGGGACCTGGGCCGGTAGACTGGCGGCGGAGGACAGCGCATGACACGGACACCCACCACCGGAACCGGAAACCGCCCCGCCGCCGCCGCCATGACCACGGACGCGGAATCGGGGACGGAGGGGCTGGCCGGCGATGCGGACACCCGGCGCGCGCTCTACGCCCTGAAGGTCATGTTCGACCGGGGCCTGATCCCCAAGGCGGAGTACGAGCGCCGCCGCGCCGCACTGGAGGGCGGCGGGACGATCTGACGCGCCCCGCCCGCATCGGATTGGGTACGGTCCGCCCGGAAGAGCCGATGCGGCGGACGCGCGCGATGGTGTTGAATCACGCAAGGCTGATACGCCGGAACGAACACCCGCGCGAAAGCGCCGCAACCCGCCCGGAGAGCGACCGGGATTGCCCCAGCACAGTGCCGATCTCCCGTTCGACGACCTGCCCGTGATCGCCGCCAGGCTGGACGAGGCCGGGCGGATCGTCGCCGTCAACCGCGCTTGGCGCGACTTCGCCCTGGCGAACGGCTACGCGACCGACGATCTGGGGGTCGGGCGCAACTATATCGACATCTGCCGGTCCGCCATCGGCCCGCGCAGCCGGTACGCCGCGACGGCGGCCGACGGCATCGCGGCGGTCCTGTCCGGCAGCCGCGACGGCTTCTCCCTGCAGTACGACTGCCACAGCCCGACCGAGCGGCACTGGTACAAGCTGATCGTCGGCCGCACGGACGATCCGCCGGGTGCGGTGGTCCTGCACACGGACGTGACCACGGAGGCCGAGACCGCCGAGACCCTGGACCGGCGCCGGGCGGAGGCGGAGGCCGCGAAACTGCGGGCCGAACAGGTGATGGAGGCGCGGTCGCGCTTCCTCACCGCCGCCGGGCACGATCTGCGCCAGCCCCTGCAGGCGGCGGAGCTGTTCCTGGACGTGCTGCGCGGGGCCGTGGTGTCGGGGACGGCCGACCCCGCCCATGCCGGCCCGCTGATCGACCATCTGGGCACGGCGTTGGGCGCGTTGCGGGAGATACTGGAGGGGCTGAACGACCTGTCGACGCTGGATTCCGGCACCCTGCCGGTGACGGTCACACGCTTCCCGATCCAGGCGGTCCTGGACCAGCTCGCGGCGGAGGCGCACGTGCTGGGCGCCCGCGCCGGGCTGGGCGTGCGGGCCGCGCGCTGCTCGGCCTGGGTCGAGACCGATCGGGAGCTGCTGGCCCGCATCGGCCGGAACCTGTTGTCGAACGCCATCCGCTACACCCCCAGCGGGCGCGTGCTGATCGGAGCGCGGCGGCGCGGCGACAAGGTCGAGCTGTGCGTCTGCGACACCGGCACCGGCATCGCGCCGGACCAGATCGGCGCCATCTTCGAGGAGTTCTACCAGGTGCGGAACCCCGAGCGGGACCGGCGCAAGGGGCTGGGCCTCGGCCTGTCCATCGTGCGGCGGCTGGTCAACCTGCTGGGACTGTCGATCAGCGTCACGTCGCAGCCCGGCCAGGGGTCCTGCTTCCGCGTCGCCGTTCCCCGCGCGCCTGGGGCCGGAGGCGCGCCCATCGCCGCCCCCGCCCCGATCAGGGCGGACATACCTCAATAGATATTGTGCCGGCGATCCTGTTTGTCGCAAAATGTGGCGAGTAAGCCCTTGACGCCGGCCTATGCCATAGGCTTGAACGGCGGTACCCGGAACGGATGGCCGACGGGGTGTGCAGGCCGCGACCGGGTCGCTTGATACGGGTGGGGAGTCGTGAAGACCAGCACGCAGACCGCGTTCCGGGATGCACCGTTTCAACTGCGCGGCGCCAGCTTCACCATGATGGTGTTGAAGGTCGGCGACCCGCGCAATCCGAACTTCTTCCCCGTGCTGGCCGGCAAGATCGCCCAGGCGCCGAACTTCTTCAAAAACGCGCCGGTGGTGCTGGACTTGGACGACCTGCCGCCCGGCATGCCGTTCGATTTCGGCCAGTTCTCCGGCCTGCTGCGGAACCTCGGCATGGTGGCGGTGGGGCTGCAGGGCGGCACGCCGGAACAGCAGAAGGACGCGCTGGCGGCCGGGCTGGCCGTGCTGCCGCCGTCGCGCGACGCCAAGACCTTCGACCCGCTGGCGGGTTCGGGACGCTCCCCGGCCCAAGGCATGGGTGCGGGCGGCGGCCCGGTGGAGGCACCGGCGCGCCCCGCCCCGCAGCCGGAACCCGCGCCGCCCCCCGCCCCGGCGGCGGCCGCGTCGCGCGGCACGCTGATGATCACGGAGCCGGTGCGGTCCGGCCGGCAGATCTACGCCCAGGGCGGCGATCTGGTGGTGGTCGGCCCGGTCAGCCCGGGCGCGGAGCTGGTGGCCGACGGATCGATCCACGTCTATGGCGCGCTGCGCGGCCGGGCCCTGGCCGGTGTCGGCGGCGACAAGGCGTCCCGCATCTTCTGCCAGAGCCTGGAGGCGGAGCTGGTCTCCATCGCCGGGCTGTACCGCATCGCCGACGACATGGACCGCAAGGTCCTGCGCAAACAGGTCCAGATCTTCCTCGACGACGGCTTCCTGCACATCGATCCGGTGGCGGCCTGACCGGGCCGCCGCCTTCCCCATAGTTCCGGCCTCAACCTTCTTTGCTAGTGGAGACCCCTCTTGGCCAAGATCATCACGATGACCTCCGGCAAGGGCGGCGTGGGCAAGACCACCTCCAGCGCCGCCTTCGGGACGGGCCTCGCCCTCCGCGGGTTCAAGACCTGCATCATCGACTTCGATGTGGGGTTGAGGAACCTCGACCTGATCATGGGCTGCGAACGCCGCGTGGTGTTCGACTTCATCAATGTCGTCAACGGCGAGGCGCGCCTGAACCAGGCGCTGATCAAGGACAAGCGGGTGGAGAACCTGTTCATCCTCCCCACCTCGCAGACCCGGGACAAGGACGCGCTCACCATGGCGGGCGTGGAGAAGATCCTGGAGGAGCTGAAGAAGGAGTTCGACTACATCCTCTGCGACAGCCCGGCCGGCATCGAGAAGGGCGCCCAGATGGCGCTCTACTTCGCCGACGAGGCCATCATCGTCACCAATCCCGAGGTCTCCTCGGTGCGGGACAGCGACCGCATCCTGGGCGTGATCCAGGCGAAATCGCGCCGCGCCGAGCAGGGGCTGGAACCGGTGAAGGAGCATCTCCTGTTGACGCGGTACGACCTGGACCGGGTCGAGCGGGGCGAGATGCTGAAGGTGGAGGACGTGCTGGAGATCCTGGCCATCCCCTTGATCGGGATCATCCCGGAAAGCCCGGCCGTGCTGAAGGCCTCCAACGTCGGCATGCCGGTCACGCTGGACGAGAAGTCCACCGCCGGCCAGGCCTACATGGACGCGGTCGCCCGCTTCCTCGGCGAGAAGGTGGAGCACCGCTTCATGAAGCCGGAGAAGAAGGGCTTCTTCGACCGCCTGCTGCGGAGGACGGCATGAGCTTGTTCGATTTCTTCCGGCGCAAGGAACCCAGTGCCGCCGCCACGGCGAAGGACCGGCTGCAGATCGTGCTGGCGCACGAGCGCGCCGACCGCAACGCGCCGGACTTCCTGCCCCAGCTGCAGAAGGAGCTGCTGGCGGTGATCAAGAAGTACGTGCCGATCGACGACGACAAGGTCGCGGTCAAGCTGGAGCGCGAAAGCGGCTGCTCCATGCTGGAGGTGAACGTGGAACTGCCGGCCCCGCAGAAGGGTGCGGCCAGGACCCCGGCGACCGTTTAACTTGACCTTTCAAGGTCTATAGCCCGCGCGAGCCGCTGCCCTCAGCGCACGCAGAATTGTGTTGCTCTCTCTCGCCACCTGTGCACCCGCCATCTTTGGCGGGACGGCGATCATTGCATGATTTTGTTGAAATTCGCATCTGGATTGGAGACCTTAAGACAGAGTCAGCCCTAGAGGGATCGGAATCTCCCGAATTCATCAATGCTGAACGGAATCAATTTTTATAGGTCATTATGAACCGAGAAAATAGATTTGCGAAGCTAAACATCAGCAGGCTTAAACAGCTCAAGCTGTCCAAGGGCGTCATACAGGCCCCATTCTCATCGCTCAAACACTACGGCGAGCGATTTGTCTTTACTTCGTGGAGCGACGAACATCTTCCGGATACATTATGGGCGGCCCTGATTATTACAGAGTTAGGCCGGGAAAGAGGACTTGCGACATTTCGGCATGCCCTAAACAAGCTTCACGAGCTCCGAAATGAAATTGGAGATTTTTGCTTAACTCACACAGACTTGAGCAAGTTAGATTATGTTGTGTTCTCTGCGATTTTCCAGAACCTCTCGGAAGATACCAAGTCCAGTTTGGTCCCGCTTCTATTACTGGATTGCCTCCCGGACAAGGAGCACTGGCGTCTCTTTCTCAATGGAGCACCAAATGACACGGACTGGTCGCGGCTTGCTTTTGCAATAGCCAAGTGCTTCGACCACCAATCGGACGAAGCAACAGACTGTCGCTGGCTCCGCCTGATGAGCCTTTTCGTATTGGAGAGGATACATGTTCCTGGCGAAATGGCAGAGGAGATTGTTCACTACCCTAACAGGGGTGACCTCAGAGCTGTGCGACCAACAATCCGCGCAACAGAAGCAGCATTTCGGATGGCCAGGGCCAAGGTCTCAGATACACCAAGCTGGATCGACTCTTTTTGGTCTGAATGCATGGAAAAAACCGCCTGTCTTCCACAGTTCTGGAAGGTAGAGAATGACATAAATATTGATGCTAATGTAGTGGTTGAAGAAATTATCAAAATTTACGATGAATTGATTGATCATTTCTTTAAAACCATGAGCACAACAGCAGTCGACGCAAAGCATGATGGCGCCTTCGGATTGGTTCTATTTTCGCTGCAGGTATGCCTTTTTGCTGCAAAGGGGAACTACGACAGAACCATAGTGGGGCGAATGCTTCTGCGTACATGCGTCGAAACTTTCATAACTTTAAGATTCCTCGCCAGTAAAGACGATCCGACTATTTGGTTGCAGTACAGAAACTATGGATCCGGCCAGAACAAATTGGCGTTTCTGAAGAATTTCGAGCAAAGTGAGCAGACATTCATTGATATCGAAGAGCTTCATCGTTTAGCAAATGAAGATAGGTGGATGGAGTTCCTTGATATTAAGCTTGGCTCATGGAGCGACAAAAACCTAAGGAAGATGGCGGAGGAGAGTGGCGCAAAAGACATTTATGATAAATACTACGACGCGCTATCGGGGTTTGTTCATGGGACATGGGGTGCTGTCCGGGCAACGTGCCTTACCGAATGTGCCAATCCATTGCACAGATTTCACAGGGTTCCAGTTCCCCCGAGAGCAGACCTAAAGTCCGTTCTGGTAGATATCTGTAAGCTCGTGAACCGGTGTCTAGATGAGCTAACTGGCCTTTACCCAACGTTCAAACCTCGCCTAAAATCTCATCACGTAAAGTAGGGGTGGTCGGCCTGAGAAACACTGCTCCCCGAAGACCACTCTCGAAACGCAGTAGTAAACCGACGCCTACGCGATCGGTCAGGGTTCCCCGAACGCCGCCAGCGCCGCGCGGGCGACGGGTTCGCCCCATTCCTGGACGAAATGCCCGGCGTCGGCGAGTTCCATCGGGGGTGGGCAGTTGCGGATCTGGGCGCGCAGGTAGGACATGGCGCGGGGCGTGATCACCGGGTCCTGCATGCCCACGGCCATGAAGGTGGGGCCGTCCCACACGGTTTTTAACCAGTCCCGCGCCCGGCGGGAGATGGCGGCACCAGGGGCGTCCGGGCTGGCGGGCACCAGTTCGGGGAAGCGGCGCACCCCGGCCTTGTGGCGCGCGTCGGGGAACGGCGCGTCGTAGGCGGCGGCCTCCGCATCGGTGAGGATCGGGGTGGAGCGCTTCAGCAGCTTGCCCACGGCGAGGTCGGGCTGGCTGCGGTTGTAGGCCTTCCAGGCCTCGAACCCCTCCCCCAGCGAATGCTCGCCCGTGCCGATGCCGGTGTTCATGACGATCAGGCGGCTGAACCGGTCCGGCATGTCCACCGGCAGCGTCAGCCCCAGCAGCCCGCCCCAGTCCTGGCAGACCAGGGTGATGTCCGTGAGGTCGAGGGCCTGGATCAGGGCGATCAGGCTGTCGCGGTGCCGCTCGAACGTGTACCAGCCGTCGTCCACCGGCTTGTCGGAGCGGCCGAAGCCGAACAGGTCCGGCGCCACCACCCGCCCGGCACCCGCGAAGACCGGGATCATCTTGCGATAGAGATAGCTCCAGGTCGGCTGGCCGTGCAGGCAGAGGAAGACCGGGCCATCCGCCCGCCCCTCGTCCAGGTAATGCATCCGCAGCCCGGCGAATCCGGGCAGGTCGTCGCGGTACCGCGGCGCGAAGGGGAAGCCCGGCAGGGCGTCGAAGCGGTCGTCGGGCGTGCGCAGGGCCTCGGTCATAATGTGCCTCCCAATCCATGTTCTTCTTGCGTGCCTGTTGGCGCCAGCCTGACCCGGCGGACGCGTCCTTGTCGAGCGCGCGGACGGGACCCCGCCTCAGACGAGCGGCAGCCGGTAGCGGACGGAGGTGCGCAGCCCGCCCCGCTGGGGCAGGTCGGAGGTGAACTCTGTGTTGAAGCCGAAGCCCAGCCGCTCCACCAGCCGGCGCGACGCCGCGTTCTCGATGAAGATGTCGGCGATGGCCTCGGTCCAGCCGACGGCCGGCCCCTCCGCCCGGATCGTCGCCAGCAGCAGGCGCGTGGCCTCTTCGGTCAGCCCCTGGCGGCGGAAGGGCATGCCGGTCCAGTAGCCGATGACGGCGCCTTTGCCGTCCGTCGGCACGCCGATCGCGGCGGCGTCGCGGAAGCTGACGGAGCCGACGAAGGCCCCGTCAGCCACCCGGCGCGCCGCGAACATCCGCACGATCTCCAGCCGTGCGGCCACCCAGTCCCGCATGGATTCCGCCGTGCAGGGCCAGGGGAAGCTGGCCGTGTTCATCACCGCCGCCCGGTCATCGGCCAGCAACGCCGCCATCGCGGCGGCATCGTCCAGGGTCAGCGGGTCGAGGCGGATGCGGGGGGTGTGTTCGGTCAATGGCAGCATCCTGTAACCCCGGTCCAACCTCGCCCTTCGACAGGCTCAGGGTGAGGTTGGAGTGGAACGACCGGGCGGGCCATGGCGAACGAACGAACCCCACCCCTCACCCTGAGCCTGTCGAAGGGCGAGGGGTGGGGGGTGGGGGGCCATGGGCGGAAGCCGGGGGCCGCCGTCAGTTCGACGGGCGGCCGGGGGCGTCCATCAGGCGCTGCATCAGATAGACGACCTGGAGGGCCGACACCTCCGCCCGCTGCTTCAGGTTGGCGGCGGCCGAGTGCCCGCCCTCGATGTTCTCGTAATAGAGCACCGGGTGGCCCATGGCCTGGAGCCGGGCGGAGAATTTGCGGGCGTGGCCCGGATGCACCCGGTCGTCCTTGGTGGAGGTGTAGACGAAGGCCTCCGGATATGTGGCGTCCTTGCGCAGCGCCTGATAGGGGCTGTACTTGGCGATGAAGGCCCGCTCCTCCGGGATGTCGGGGTTGCCGTACTCGCCCATCCAGGAGGCGCCCGCCAGCAGCGTGTGGTAGCGCAGCATGTCCAGCAGCGGCACGGCGATGATGACGGCGCCGAACAGGTCCGGCCGCTGGGTCATGGCGACCCCGGTCAAGAGGCCGCCGTTGGAGCCGCCCAGGATGCCGAGGCGGGCCGGGCGGGTGATCCTCTCCGACACCAGATGCTCCGACACGGCGATGAAGTCGTCGAACGCCTTCTGCCGGTTCTCCTTCAGCGCCGCCTGGTGCCAGCGCGGCCCGTACTCGCCGCCGCCCCGGATGTTGGCGACGACATAGATGCCGCCCGCCTGCAGCCAGGTCATGCTGACCGGCCCGACATAGCCCGGCAGGGACGGGATCTCGAACCCGCCATAACCATAGACCAGGGTCGGGTTGTCACCGTTCAGCTTGGTGTCCTTGGCGCGGACGATGAAGTAGGGTACGCGCGTACCGTCCTTGCTCGTGGCGAAGCGCTGCTCCGTCACGAAGGGGGCGGCGTCGAAGCGGGCCGGCAGCGACTTGATCGCCTCCGGCTTGCCGCCCTCGTCCATCAGGTAGAGCGTGTCGGGCTGCAGGTAGCTGGCGTAATTGACCAGCACGTCGCGGGAGAAGGCGTCGGTGGAGACGATGCGGACGGCCCCGTTCTCCGGCAGGGTCACCTCCATGGTCTCCCAGCCCTTGGCGCCCGGCTTCATGGCCAGGAGCTTGCCGACCACGTCGTCCAGCATGGCGACATAGACCGTGTCCTTCGCCACGGACACGCCGGCGATGGCGGCGGTGTCGGTGGGCGTGACCAGGGCGGTGACGGCGGCGGGCGGCTTGCCCCCGGCGACATCCGTCAGCGGCACGGCGACCAGGGTGCCCTTGGGATGGGTCTTGCCCCCCACGGTCCAGTCGGCGCGCAGCTGCACCAGCAGGTCGCCGCCCAGGATGCCCTGGAACTCGATCCCCAGCGGCAGGGCGAGCTTGGTGGTCTTGCCGTCCTTGGCGACCAGATGCCATTCCTCGGTGAAGAAGGAGGGGCGGCGGCTCAGCATCAGGGTCGTGCCCTCGGGCCGGTGGATGACCGTGGGCCACACGCCCATGTCCTCGACCGCCCCCTCGAACACCAGCTTCGCCTGCTCGGCCGGGGTGCCGCGCGTCCACATCTTCACCCGGCGCGGATAGCCGGAGGTGGTCATGCTGTCGGGGCCGGTGTCGGTGGCGATCAGCAGGGTGTCCTTGTCCACCCACTGGGCCGCCTGCTTCGCCTCCGGCAGGGTGAAGCCGCCCTCCACGAAGCGCTTCTCAACCGTGTCGTATTCGCGGATGACGATGGCGTCCTTGCCGCCGTCGGATAGGCTGACGAGGCAGAGGCGGTTCTCCGGCGGCAGGCAGGACCCGCCCTTGTAGACCCAGTTCTTGCCTTCGGCCTTGGCCAGCGCGTCGATGTCCAGCACCGTCTCCCACGCGGGCTCGGCGGCGCGGTAGCTGTCCATGCTCGTGCGGCGCCAGATGCCGCGCACATGGGTCTGGTCCTGCCAGAAATTGTTGACCACGTCGCCGTCGATGCTGCCGTAGGGGATGCGGTCGCGGGCGGTCAGGATGCGCTCGATCTCCGCGCGGGCCGGCTCGAACCGGGGATCGGCCTTCAGGCGGGCGAAGGTCTTCTCGTTCTGCGCCTTGGCCCAGTCGATGGCCTTCGCACCCTCGACCTCCTCCAGCCACAGGAACTCGTCAGCCGGTTCGGCGGCGGGCGCTGCTGCGGGCTGGGCGGCACTGGTGGCGGCCTGCTGGGCCATGGCGGTTCCCCCGAAAGACAGCGCGGCCGCCATGGCCGACGCGAGCAGAAGGCGCTTCGTCACATCAACTCTCCCCATCCGGTCGGGCCGCGTGATCCGCAGCCTCGTCTGGCTGAAGGAGGTAATGGGTGGAAGCGCCCGCGTGAAGGGGGAAACGCGTCGCGGGGGGCTCGCCCTTACTCCCCGCCCTCCCCCATTGCCGCCGCCAGGGCGCGGTCGCGGGGGTCGGGGCTGGTGGCGAGGGCGGCCTGGACCGTGGCGCGGTCGGCGGCGGGGCGGTTCTGGCTGAGCTTGCGCTTGCCCTCCAGCCGGTCGATGTGGAGGACCACGCCGACGATGCCCTTGAGCTGCGACTGGACGTAGTCCTCCGGCGCGTCGGTGACGGCCCAGGGGTCGGCGGCCCCGGGGTCGGTGCGCGCACCCTCGTGCCGGTCGGTCAGGGTGCTGACGATGGCGTGCAGGCCGGCGGCGTCGGTCACCACCTCCAGCCGGCCATAGGCGTGGACGGCGACATAGTTCCAGGTGGGGACGACCTTCCCCGTCTCCGCCTTGGCGCCGTACCAGGCGGGGGTGACGTAGGCCTCCGGCCCCTGGAAGATGGCGAGGGCGGGCACGGCGGGGTCGAAATCGCGCCACTGGGGGTTCGCCTTCGCCAGATGGCCGACCAGCGTGGGCGGCGCGCCGTCGGCCCCGTCCTTGAGCAGCAGCGGCAGGTGGGTGGCGAACAGGCCGCCGGTCCCCGTTGGCAGGCCCATGGTGACCAGCGTGGCGAGCCGCGCCTCCCGGATCAGGGCGTGGAGGATGGCGGGGTCGTCCTCGCGGAAATGCGGCGGGTTGTACATGGCGGAAGCCCGGAGCGGTTGGACGCCCGATCTAAATCCGGGGCGGTGCCGCCGTCACGCGCGGGTTCGTCATGGCGACAATTCCAGCAGGCCGGTGATGTAGGCCTGCGCCTCCCCCGCCCCGCGCGCCCGCAAGGCACCCCGCCGCCACAGGTCGATCAGCCCGTGCGCGGTACCCCAGGCCAGCATCACCCGGTCGCGCAGGGCGGGGGAGAATCCCGGCGGGTCGCCCGGCCGGCGGAAGGCGTCGGCGGCCAGGTCCGTGACCTTCGCCACGGCGGGGGCGAGTACCGGATCGTCCAGGAAGGCCTGGCCGCGCATGCCGAACATCAGGGCGTAAAGGCCGGGTTCGGCGAAGGCGAAGGCGACATAGGCGGCCAGCAGCGGGCGGGTGCGGTCGGCCGTGTCCGGCACCCCGGCGAGGGCACCGGCGACGCGGTCGGCCAGCCGGTCGAACCCGATGGCGGCGACGGCGACGGCAAGCGCGTCCTTGTCGGCGAAGTGGCGGTAAAGGGCGCGGTGGTTCACCCCCGCCGCCTGAGCCACCGCCCTGAGGCCAAGCGCTTCCGGCCCGTCACGGTCCACCAGCGTGAGCGCGGCACGGATCGCCGCGTCGCGCAGGTCGCCGTGGTGGAAGCGGTCCCGCGTCGCCATCGGGCGGGCGGTCAGGCGCGCTTGGGGCTGACGTACCAGTCCACGGTCATGCTGGCCACCGTCTCCCCGCCCCCGTCCCGGATGTCGATGGCGACGGGGAAGCGGACCTTGCCGTCGGCCGCCATGCGGGCGCGCAGGACCTCCCCCGTCTCGGCGATGGTGGCCTTGGCCGTCAGGGGCCCCTTGGCGACCTTCACGTAGGCGATCCTCGCCTCCGCCGCGACGGGCCGCACCTCCAGCAGGATCGGGGCGAAGGCCCCGGCCATGGCCCCGCCGCTGGCGGTTTCGGCCAGGGCGAACATGGCGGCCGCGTGCTGGGTGCCGATGTGGTTCTTGAGTTCGGGCCGGTCGGGCAGCCGCGCCTCCGCCACCGCGTCGCCGATGGACAGCAGCTCCACCCCGCAGTGGCGGGCGAAGGGCACCGCGTCGCCCAGCTGCTTGCGGATGATGTCGTAGACCATGCGGGGCCTCAGCTTGAACAGGATGGGCAGGATGTGCTTGAGCATGCTTCATGTCTCCGGTGGAGACATTGCCCTTTCATGACACCCGCGTCAAGCGGCGGCGGCGGCCCTTGCGGCCCTCCGCATCCGCCCCATCTGTCCGGCGGGGTACTTACCGGGACACTGGGGCGGGGCGAAGAACAGCGATGAACGCGACCACCAGCGCGGCCGCAGGCGCCACGACGGCGGCGGCCGGGAAGCCCGGCTTCGGGGAGGCCTGCCGCTTCTGGGCCAAGCTGGGCTGCATCAATTTCGGCGGCCCGGCCGGGCAGATCGCCCTGATGCAGACGGAGCTGGTGGACCGGCGCGGCTGGATCGACCAGTCGCGGTTCCTGCACGGGCTGAACTTCTGCATGCTGCTGCCGGGGCCGGAGGCGCAGCAGCTGGCCACGTATGTCGGCTGGCGCATGCACGGCATCCTGGGCGGGCTGGCGGCCGGGATCATGTTCATCCTGCCGGGCGCCGCCGTGCTGCTGCTGCTGTCCTGGCTGGCGGCGGAGCATGGCGAACTAGCCTGGGTGGACGCGCTGTTCGACGGGGTGAAGCCGGTGGTGGTGGCGATCATCGCCGCCGCCCTGTGGCGCATCGCCACCAAGACGCTGAAGGGCTGGCCGCCCATGGCGATGGCGGCGGCGGCCTTCGTCGGCCTCTATTTCCTGAAGGTGCCCTTCCCGGTGATCGTGCTGGGCGCCGGCGTGGTCGGCATCGTCGCGGCGAGGATGGGCAAGCACCCCTTCGCCGACCCGCACAAGCCGGCCGATGGCGAGGCGGAGCCGGAGGCCCCACCCAGCATCGGCCGCCTGATCAGGCTGGTGGCGGTCTTCGCGGTGCTGTGGGCGGGCCCCGTGGCCCTGGTGCTGGCCGCGTTCGGGACCCAGCCCTTCGCCGACATCGCCACCCTGTTCACCAAGGCGGCCTTCGTCACCTTCGGCGGGGCCTACGCCGTGCTGCCCTACATCGCCGAGGCGGGTGTGAACCAGTATGGCTGGCTGACGCCGGCGGACATGCTGAACGGCCTCGCCCTGGCGGAAAGCACGCCCGGCCCGCTGATCCTGGTGACGCAGTATGTCGGCTTCTTCGCCGGCTGGAACAATCCGGGCGCCCTGACGCCGTTCTGGGCCGGGGCGGTGGGAAGCCTGCTGACGGTCTACGTCACCTTCCTGCCCTGCTTCCTGTTCATCTTCGCCGGCGCCCCCTATGTGGAGCACATCATCCGGAACAGGACGGCGGGGGCGGCCCTGGCCGCCATCACCGCCGCCGTGGTGGGCGTGATCCTGAACCTCGCCGTGTTCCTGGGCCTGCACGTCTTCTTCCCCGAACCGGGGACTGTGGACGTCTTCGCCGTGGCGCTGGCCCTGGCGGGGCTGGTGCTGCTGATACGGTTCAAGCTGGCCGTGCACTGGCTGGTGCTGGCGGGGGCGCTGACCGGGCTGGCCTACGCGGCGGTGACGGGGGGCCTGTAGGGCTTAGATTTGGGCGAGCAGGCTGTTGGGGTCGGCTGAACGGCCGCCTTGACTGCGCCAAAGCTCCACCGCGGTGGTATCGAACGAGACGAAGATATCGCCACCGGCCACCGCACCCTGGGCGGCGACACAGCCATCCGCGAAATCCCCGCCGGCCCGAAGCATTGCGAGCCCAGCATCGACCGCGAAGCTATCCGTGACAACGGCATCGATCGCTAAAACGCTCTCCAGCGCCGCCGCGACATCACGCGCCGTCAGACGGAGGCCACGGCGCATGATCCAGACCAATTCGCAAAGAACAGAGACCGGGACGACGATCAAGTCCGCCGCCTCAAGTATCGCTCTGGCAACCGCCGACTGCCGGGGATCGTCGTCAAGGAGGACGCGGGCCAGGATGTTGGTATCGACGGTGATCCTCACCGTTCACCCGCCCATCCAGCGGAAATGATGTCGTTCATCTCCTCGATGCTGAGCGGCGGCCGATCCGGCTGCTTGAGCAGACCGAAGATGCTGGATACGGGCTTGCCCGGTCTGGCGCGGACCTGCATTCGACCGGCTGGAAGCAGTTCGATGACCAGCTTATCGCCCGGCCGGACGCCCAGATGTTCAAGAACTTCCTTGCGCAGGGTCACTTGGCCTTTGGCGGTGACGGTCAGTTGGATGGACATCCTCGATCCCCGATAAAGGCAACGCCGCCTTACATCGTAAGGCGGCGTTGCCTTGAAATCAACAACGGAAAGCGGCGGCTGGGAAGCCCCCCTACTCGTCCTCGTCCTTCACCTCGGGCCCGACCTCCACGTCGATGGGCACGCCGGGGGTGTATTTGGACTGGCGGATGGCCAGGGCCGATTTCACGTGGCTGACGTTGGGGGCGGCGGTCAGCTTGGTGGTCAGGAACTTCTGGTAGGCGTCCCAATCGACGGCGACGACCTTCAGCAGGAAGTCCGTCTCCCCCGCCAGCATGTTGCACTCCCGCACCTCGGCCCAGGAGTTGACCAGTTCCTCGAATCGCTTAAGGTCGGCTTCCGCCTGGGAGGAGAGGCCCACCTGGGCGAAGACGGTGACGTGGTAGCCCATCGCCTCCGGGTTGATGTCGGCGTGGTAGCCCCGGATATAGCCCGCCTCCTCCAGCGCGCGCACGCGGCGCAGGCAGGGAGGCGCGGAAATCCCGGCGCGCCGCGCCAGTTCCACGTTGGTCATCCGGCCGTCCGCCTGCAGATCGCGCAGGATGCGCCGGTCGATTCGGTCGAGTTTGACCCGCCGCATGTTGTTTCTTGAGGCTCCCGGGGTTTGGTGTTTGGGTAATGATGTTACACGGCAGACAGCGGATCGCCAAGATGCCCCGGGCATGCGGCGCACCTTTTGATCGCACCCGGCCGGAGGGCCGGCGATGACGGCACCGACCTGCTGGGTCATGACCGACGGCAAACCGGGCATGGAGAACCAGTGCCTGGGCCTCGCCGAGGCGGTGGGCGCCGCCCCCATCGTCAAGCGCATCGCGCTGAAAAGCCCGTGGCGGCAGGCCACCCCCTATCTTCCCGTCAGCCTGCGGATGGCGCTGGGCACCGGGTCGGACGCGCTGGTCCCGCCCTGGCCGGACCTGCTGATCACGTCCGGCAGGCAGGCGGTGGGGCTGGCGCTGGCCATCAGGCGGAAGAGCGGCGGGCGCACCTTCTGCGTCCATATCCAGAACCCCGGCGTGCCCTTCTTCCGCTTCGATCTGGTGGTGCTGCCCCGGCACGACCGCAAGTCCGGCGCAAACGTGCTGCTGACGCGGGGTGCCCTGCACCGGGTGACGCCGGAGCGGCTGGCGGAGGCCGCCGCCCGCTTCGCGCCGAAGCTGGCGCACATCCCCCGCCCCCGCGCGGCCGTGCTGATCGGCGGATCGAACGGCGTCTACCACCTGGACCCGACCATCATGGGCGACGTGGCGGAGAAGCTGGCCGCCCTGGCGCGGGAGCGGGGCATCGGCCTGCTGGTGACCCCGTCGCGGCGCACCGGCACGGACAACGAGGCCATCCTGCGGGCCCGGCTGCGCGACCTGCCGGCGGAGATCTGGGACGGGACGGGCGAGAACCCCTATTTCGCCTTTCTCGGTCTCGCCGATGTCGTCATCGCCACCTGCGACAGCGTGTCGATGATCTCGGAAGCGGCGTCGACCGGGAAACCGGTCTATGTCATAGAGCTGGCGGGCGGATCGGCGAAGTTCCGCCAGTTCCACCAGATGCTGTATGAGGACGCGGTCGCCCGGCCCTTCACCGGCGACCTCGCGGACTGGACCTACGCGCCGCTGGACGACACCGCCCGCGTGGCGGCCGAGGTCACGCGGCGCATGGCAGCCCGTCGCGGCGGGCACGCCAAGGCGGCTTGATCCCGCTATAGTGTCGATTACCTGCGTGGTAGTTTTAGAACCGTTCCAAACTGCCGGATTGCCCGCCATGTCCGTCACCACCCTGTCCCAGGTCGATCTCGACAGCTTCCGCGCCACCCCGCTGAACCCCGATCCCTACGATCACGTGATCGTGCCGGGCTTCATCCGCGCCGACGCGCTGGAGGCGGTGAACCGCGACTATCCGGAGGTGGCGAAGCCCGGCAGCTTCCCGGCCTCCGAGCTGACGTTCGGCCCCGCTTTCCGCGCCCTGCTGGAGGAGATCCAGGGGCCGGAGATGACCCGGGCGTTCGAGGAGAAGTTCGACATCGACCTTGCCGGCCGGCCCACCATGGTGACCGTGCGCGGCCGCGCCCGCGCCGCCGACGGGCAGATCCACACGGACAGCAAGACCAAGATCATCACCGTCCTGATCTACATGAACCCGTCCTGGGAGACGCCGGAGGGCCGGTTGCGCCTGCTGCGGTCGCCGGACAACCTGGACGACGTGGCGGTAGAGGTCCCGCCGCAGGAGGGCACGCTGCTGGCCTTCCGCAACGGCCCCACCGCGTGGCACGGCCACACCAGCTTCGAGGGCAAGCGCCGGGCCATCCAGCTCAACTGGGTGACGGACGAGGGTGTCGTGAAGCGCGAACAGTTCCGCCATTCCCTGTCGGCCAAGCTGAAGCGCCTGAACCCCTTCGGCTGACCCCCCGCGTTTCCAGGAAGTCCCCCCATGGCCCTGCGCATCGAGACCTTCAGCAACGTCACCGGCGGCAACAGCAGCTTCAAGGCGCTGGGCCATCCGCTGGCCGCACCCAAGGCGGCGGAGCTGCTGGCGGGCCTGCGCGCGGCCGGGCCGATCGTGGTCTACGACCCGCTGGGGCTGGCCGAACCCTTCGCCGAGCTGCACAGCCTGAAGGGTGTCAAGATCCAGGCCGTGTACGTCCAGGACGTGGAGAAGATCGGCCGCGCCGTGCTGGGCACCAAGGCCGAGCCGGTGACCGCCATGGCCGGGGCGAAGGCGGGCACGGTGTTCGTCGTCGCCTTCGATGCCGCCAAGCTGGTGGAGCATGTGCGCCACCTGCTGCCCAAGGGTGCGAAGGTCGTCACGCTGGACGGGCTGAAGATCCCCGAGACGCTGCTGACCGACACGCGCAACTATCTCGCACCCCTGAACTTCGCCACCAACTTCGCCTTCTTCCGCGACGGCGGGGGGCACCACACCCGCGTGGTAACGGCGAACTACTGGTCGGGCTATGGTGCCCGCGACCCGCAGCTCTGGCTCTGCCTGTTCGACGCCGATGGCAAGGTGCTGGCCCAGTGGCGGGAGGGGCTGCCGCCCGCCGCCGGCACGGTGGTGATCGACAGTGCCGAGGTGCGCCGCCGCTTCGACCTGCCGGAGTTCACCGGCCAGCTCTTCATCCATGTGGTCGGTGCGGCCGGGCACGACATCGTGAAGTACGCGCTGGACACCTATGGCGACCGGCCGGACGTGCTGTCCTGCACCCATGACGCCAACGCCTGGCCGGCGGACTACTACGCCGGGCTGCCCGCCCCGAAGGCGGACGAACGGGTGATCCTGTGGGTGCAGAACAGCCACCCCGCCCCCATCCCGGCGGGCGCCGTCGCGCTGAACCTGATGGGCCGCGACGGCGAGTCCGTGACGCTGGACCGCGCGGTGCCGGCCTTCGGCAGCTTCCCGCTGGACGTGGGGAGCCTGCTGCCCGCCGCGCGCTGGCCGCAGCAGATCGAGATCCGGGCCGGCAAGCATTTCGTCCGCCCGCGCTACGAGGTCGTGTCGGTCAAGGACGGCAAGGACGGCCGCCGCCGCATGGCGCACCCGAACGTGGAGCGCACGGACCTGAAGCCCGACCCCAAGCTGGTCGAGCTGTCGAACCTGATGGGCAAGGGCTTCATCCTGCCCGCGCCAGTGTTCCCGGTGGACCGTTTCCGGTCCATCGCCCTGCCGACGCCGATGGCGCGCACCCAGGGCAGCCTGCCGCTGGCGGCCATCCTCTATGACGCCGACGGCACGGAGCTGGCCCGCCGGTCGCTGGGCAGCCTGCCGCGCGACCACGCCACCGCGCTCGAGGCGCGGGAGCTGCTGAACGGCCATGGCTTCAAGTCCGGCTACGGGCACATGGAGCTGATCTACGACTTCGCGGCGGGGACGGAGGCCGACGGCTGGCTGCACGCGCTGTTCCGCTACGAGGACACGCTCAGCGGCCACGGGGCGGAGACCAGCTTCGGCGCCCATATCTTCAACACGGTGCTGACATACAAGGGCGAGCCGCAGTCCTACGCCGGCCGGCCGCCCGGCCTGTCCACCCGCCTGTTCCTGCGCACCGGGATCGAGGGCACGGACACGCTGTGCCACCTGATCTACCCGGCCTCCACCCCCTGGCACGGGGCGTCGGACACCACGCTCGCGCTGACCCGCCGCGACGGCACGGAGATCGCGCGGCGCGCCGTCGCCATCGCCTGCTCCGGCAGCTTCCATTTCCGGGTGAACGAGACCTTCACGGCGGCGGAGCGGGCGGAGGCTGGTGGCGACGCCTATGTGCTGATCCGCGACACCACCTGCCGCCTGTTCGGCTATCACGGCCTGATCCGCGAGGGTGCGGACGGCGCCTTCTCCCTGGACCACATGTTCGGCTTCTAGGGTCCGTGCCAGCCTTTCCGCCGGACGGGTGGGAGGTTGGCGGCGGGTCAGCCGGCAGCCGCCGACCTGGACGCCTTTCCGATCCAGTCCCAGACGTCCTTGCCGAACGGAAGGCCCGCCCCTTGCGGGTCGCGGTCGAGCGCCGTCCGCCACATCTGGGCGCCCTGGGCCATCTCCCCGGCGTCGCCCTGGTAGAGGGCGTCCGTCAGCTCCCGCCAGCGGGCGGCCGCGCTCCGCGCCTCGGCCGAGGCCGGGTCCACGCCCGCCGCCATCATGCGGCGGATGTCGGCGATGAGGTCGGTCCAGGCCGCCTCCACCCGCCGGACCTCCTCGGCCGGGATGTGCATCTTGCGGGCGGCCCATTCCGCCTGCTGCTCGGGCGTGTAGAGCTCGTCCATCACCTGTTTCATCACCGGGGGCATCTCTGACATCGTCATCCTCCTGACCAGATCGCACAGCATGTCGAGGGTCAGGGAGCCGGACCGCCGGACGCAGGCGAGCGCAGTTTCCGCGAGCCTCACCCCGCGATCCGCCTCCTCCAGCCGGGCCCGCCATGTCCGGGCCTGGGCCTCGAGCAGGCGGTCGAGCGGCGGGGCGCCCCGGGCCAGCATGTCGGCGATCGCCGCCAGCGGCAGGCCGAGCGCCTTCAGCGCCAGGATGGCGCCGAGCCGCTCCATCTCCGCCGCGCCGTAGACGCGCCAGCCCTTCTCCGTCCGGCGTGGACGGATCAGGCCGTGGCGCTCGTAGACGCGGAGCGCCCGGACCGTGACGCCGGTGCGGCGGGCGCACTCGGCGGCGGTGAGCAGGCGTTCCGGGGCGGACATGACGGGTGCGTCGGGCATGGCTCCCTTCCTCCGGCGTGATCACCTAGGGTATGACCCAGGGTCCGGCTCAAGGGGGAAAATCGTCATCCCGAAACGCGGACGCCCCGCCGGGGTGGACCGGCGGGGCGCGGCATCACGGTTCGGCCGACCCTTCCCTCTCCCTGAGGGAGAGGGTGGCGCGCAGCGCCGGGTGAGGGGTTACGGTGCTTCAAGACCCTAGACCGTACCCCCTCTCCCTCCCCCGGCGTGGGTCCCACCCACGCCCCCGGGGGGCGGGTCGGGTCGCCCAGTGCGAGGGTGGGAAGCGGGTCGGCG
>JAJUIU010000114.1 GCA_029267445.1 Rhodospirillaceae bacterium | reverse complement strand
GCCTCGCGGCGGAGGCGGCGGCGGCCCTGCTGCCGCCCGGACCGGCGCCCTGAACGCGGCCGCCCCTTGAGCGCCAGCACGCCGCCGGCCGCGAAGGCCCGCCCCGGCCGCCCGCGCAAGGCGGCGGAACCGCTGCCGCCCCATGTGGACGCCTTCCTGGCCATGCTGGTGGCCGAGCGCGGGGCCAGCCCCAACACCCGCGACGCCTACCGCCGCGACCTTGTGGACGTGGCGCGCTATCTCCGGGTCCACAAGGGCCCGGAGCTGGACCGCGCGGCCACCGACGACCTGCGGGGCTATCTGGATTTCCTCGGCCGGGGCGGGGCGGGGGCGGCGGCCGTGCGCACGGTGGCCCGCCGCCTTTCCGCCATCCGCCAGTATTTCCGCTTCCTGGTGTCGGAGGGGGCGCGGACGGAGGATCCGGCCAGCGTGCTGGACACGCCCCGCCTCGGCCGCCCGCTGCCCAAGATCCTGACGGAGGCGGACGTCACCCTGCTGCTGGCCGGGGCCGCCGAACGGGGCGGGCCGGAGGGGCGGCGGCTGGTGGCCCTGCTGGAGGTGCTCTACGCCACCGGCCTGCGCGTTTCGGAGCTTGTCGGCCTGCCGTTGGCGGCGCTGACCCGCGACGGCCGGGCCCTGATCGTCAAGGGCAAGGGCGGCAAGGAACGGATGGTGCCGCTGTCCCAGCCCGCCCGCGACGCCCTGGCCGCCTATCTGCCCGACCGCGCTTGGTTCATGGCCCCGGGGCGGGAGGAGCGGCAGCGGCACCTGCTGTTCCCCTCACGCGGCTCCGGCGGCACGCTGACCCGCCAGCGGTTCGGCCAGCTGCTGAAGGAGTTGGCGCTGGAGACCGGGCTCGACCCCGCCAAGGTCAGCCCGCACGTGCTGCGCCACTGCTTCGCCACCCACCTGCTGGACCACGGGGCCGACCTGCGCAGCGTGCAGAAGATGCTGGGCCACGCCGACATCGGCACCACCCAGATCTACACCCATGTGGCGGGCGACCGGCTGAAGCGCACGGTGGAAAGCCACCACCCCCTGGCCAGGAGGGGTGCCGCCGGGGCGGTGCCGCCTGTGCGGAAGGACCGCCGCTGAGTTCCCGCCGGGCCGATCGAATACGCCCGATGGACTAGCCGACCCGCCGGGTATCGGTTGGGGTGCGATGCCGCTACAACCAAATCGGGCCTTGCCGCACGTATGTATGGTCGCGCGGTGATGGTCCCGTCCTTCTCCCGACTCCGTCGCCGCCGCATCGATGGTCACGCTCGACCGCATCATGACCCGCCTGGCCCTGCGGGATCGACCGCTCGCCGCCTATGGCGTCGCGGCCCTGCTCGCCTTGGCCGGCCTGCTGATCCGCATGCCGCTGGCCGGGCCCGAGGCGGGCGTTCCCTGGGTCACCTTCTTCCCCATGGTGTTCCTCGCCTGCGCCATCGGCGGTGCGGGCCCGGCGCTGCTCTGCACCGTGCTCTCCGCCCTGCTGGCCGGCTACCATCTGCTGCCGCCCCTGGGGGCGTTCGACATCATGGCGAAGGATGTCTGGGCCTTCGTCGGTTTCCTGGTCGCCTGCCTGATCGGCTGCGTGCCGATCGAGCTCTTGCACCGGACGGTGGCCGCCCACCGGCAGGCCCTGGCCGACCTCCAGGCCAGCGAGACGCGCTTCGCGCAGGCCACGCGCGCCGCCTTCGGCATGATCTACGAATGGGACGTGCGCACCGGCGCCGTGGTCCGCTCGCAGGGGACGATGGAACTGCTGGGCGTTCCGCCCGAGTCCATCGCCCCCACGGCGGAGGCCTGGGGCGAGGTCATGCATCCGGAGGACCGCGAACGCACGCTTGCCGAATGGCGCCGCTTCCTGCCCACCGGCCGCGATCGGATCGAGACGCAGTACCGGGTCCGCCACGCCGACGGGCGCTGGGTCCAGGTCTGGGACCGCAGCTATCTGGAACGCGCCCCCGACGGGTCGCCGCTGCGCGTCTTCGGCGCCAGCGTGGACGTGACCGCAAGGGTGGAGGCCGAACAGGCCCTGCGCGCGGCGGTCGCCCACCGCGACGCGCTGGTGCAGGAGGTGCACCATCGGGTCAAGAACAGCCTGCAGACCGTCTCCAGCCTGCTCAACGTCCAGGCCGCCCGGATCGACGACCCGGTCGCCCGCCGGGCCTTCTCCGACGCCATCGGCCGCATCCAGGCGGTCGCCACCGTGCATCAGGCGCTCTACCGCGACGGCGACCTCACCCGCGTCCACCTGAAGCACCATGTGGAGGAGCTGTGCCGGCAGGTGGCGGCCGTGAACGGCGGCGGCCCCGGCAGCCGCATCCTCTGCGAGGCGGAGGTGGACGACGCCTGGGTGGCGCCCGACGATCTGGTGCCGCTGGCCCTGATCGTGAACGAGCTGGTGACCAACGCCTTCAAGCACGGCTATCCGCAGGCGGCCGATGGCATGGTGCGCGTCAGCTTCCGCCGCCTGGGCCAGCCGGGCGCCGTCATGCTCCGGCTCGAGGTGGCGGACGACGGCGTCGGGCTGCCCCCCGGGATCGACCCGCTGGCGGGCGACAGCCTGGGCATGAAGCTGGTGCAGATGCTGGTCCGCCAGCTCGGCGGCATCCTCTCGGTGGAGCCCAACACCCCGCGCGGCACCCTGACCCGCGTCACCATCCCCATCCGCACCCCCGACACCGCGAGCGCCGCCGCGGCGTGAGGGGGGTCACCACCCCCACACCCGCAGCCCCGGCCATTCGGCCGTCCAGCGGGCGGTCTTGGCGGCGTAGACCTGGGGGATGTCCAGCGCCCGGTTGGGCCGCAGCTCGCCGTTCAGGAGCTGGCCCAGGCCGAAGGGGGCGTACACCGTGAAGTCCGCCCCCTCCCGCCGCACGCCCACACAGGTGCCCGCACAGGGGAAGCGGTCGATGCCGTCGCTGGCCCGCGTCACCGGCGGGTAGGGCACGCCGAACCGGCCCTCGTACCACAGCGGCACGCGGGCCTGGTTGCGCACCTCGATGCGCACGGGCAGGTCGGCGCAGGCGTCGGCCACCCGGCGGATCGCCGCGTCCTCCGCTTCCCAGCTCGTTTCGGGATCGAAATAGAACACGTCGTAATCCAGGATGCCGGCCTCCGCCGGCCGCCCATGCCGGGCGTTCCACACGCTCTGCGCCAGGCATCCCGCCGTCAACCACCAGTCCGGCAGCCCCAGCCCCGGCAGCCGCTCCAGCAGGGCCGCGTTCCAGCGGTTCGCAAGCACCATCTCCAGGAACGCCGCCCGCTCTCCGGCCTCCCCCGCCACGCCCGTCAGGCCGCCAGCCCGTTGATCTCGTCCAGCAAGGCGGCGATGCGGGCGCTGTCGGACTGTTCCATGATCCGGCGCGCCTGGGCGGTGGCGTCCGCCATGGAGAGCGCGCGCACCCGCCGCTTCACCAGCGGGATGCTGCCCGGCCCCATCGACAGGTCGCGCACCCCCAGCCCCAGCAGCAGGGCGGCATAGCGCGGGTCGCCCGCCATCTCGCCGCAGACCGACACCGGGATGCCCGCGCGCCTGGCCGCCTCCACGCTGAACTGCACCAGCCGCAGCACGGCCGGGTGCAGCGGGTCGTAGAGGTGGGCCACCTGCTCGTCGCCCCGGTCGATGGCGAGGGTGTACTGGATCAGGTCGTTGGTGCCGATGGCGAAGAAATCCACCAGCGGGGCCAGCGCGTCGGCCGACAGGGCCGCCCCCGGCACCTCGATCATCACGCCCAGCTTGGGCAGCGGGTTGGCGATGCGCACGCCCCGGCGGCGCAGGCGGCGGGCCACGGTGGCCAGCATCTCCCGCACCTGCCGCACCTCCGCCACGCTGGCGATCATCGGCAGCAGGATGCGCAGGTTCCCGTGCGCCCCGGCGCGCAGCATGGCGGCCAACTGCGTTTCCAGCAGCTTCGGCTCGGTCAGGCCCAGCCGGATGGCCCGCAGCCCCAGGGCGGGATTGGCGCTCTCCCCGAAGCGCTGGCGCAGGGCGGTGGCCAGCTTCTCCCCGCCCGCGTCCAGGGTGCGGGCCGTCACCGGCCGCCCGTTCATGCGCACGATCAGGTCGGTCAGGATGGCCGTCTGCTCCTCCTCGTCGGGCAGGGTGTCCCGGTTCATGTAGAGGAACTCCGTGCGCAGCAGGCCGATGCCCGCCGCCCCGGCCTCGAGCGCGGCGTCCACCTCGCGCGGCAGTTCCAGGTTCGCCTGCAGGGTCACCGGCACGCCGTCGGTGGTGACGCTTGGCAGCGCGCTCAGCCCCTTCAGGGTGCGCCGCTCCGCCAGCCAGGCCTCCCGCCGCCGCTCGTAGGCGGCCAGCGTCTCCGCCGCCGGGTTGACGATGACGCGCCCGGCCACCCCGTCGACGATCACCGTGTCGCCGCTGGCCACCCCCTGCAGCAGGCCTGCGACACCCAGCGTGGCCGGCAGCGACAGCGACCGCGCCATGATCGCCGTGTGCCCCTCCGCCCCGCCCAGCACGGTGGCGAAGCCGCCGATCCGGCGCGGGTCCAGCAGGGCGGTGTCCGCCGGCGTCAGCTCCTCCGCCAGCACGACCGCACCGACCGGCACCTGGCTGAAGGCCTGGAACGGCCGGTCCATCAGGTTGCGGATCAGGCGGCGGCCCACCTCCCGGACGTCGGCAACGCGGGCGGCCAGATAGGCGTCCTGCATCCCGGCGAAGGTCTGGGCGATGCTGGCGATCTCCGCCTGCACGGCGGCCTCGGCGTTCAGCCGGTCCTCCCGGATGCGCCGCTCCACCCCCCGTGTCAGGCGGCTGCCCGACAGCATGGCGAGGTGGGCCTCCAGCAGGAAGCCCACATCCTCCGCCGCAGCACCCGGCAAGGCGCCCGCCTTCTGCTTCAGCTTGCGGACCTGGCGCTGCGCCTTCTCCGCCGCCGCCTGGAACCGCGCCAGCTCCTCGGCCAGGGCCGCCTCCGGCAGGCAGTATTCCGGCACCTGGATGGCGCCGACATCCACCACATGGGCCGGGCCGATGGCGATGCCGGGCGACACGCCCAGGCCCCGCAGCGCGCGTTCCAGCCCCGGTGTCGCGTCGCGCGGGCCCTTGCGGCCGGGCCCCGGCGGCTTGGGCGGCTCAGTCCTCATCGAACTTGCGCTCCACCAGCTCGACCAGGGCGGCCAGGGCGGCGTCCGCCTGTTCGCCGGTGGCGGCGATGTCGATGCTGGTGCCCTGGCCGGCGGCCAGCATCATCAGCCCCATGATCGACTGGCCGCACACGGTCTGGTCCAGGCGGGTCACCGTCACATCGGCCCGGAACTCGGCGGCCAGCTTCACGAACTTCGCCGCCGCCCGGGCGTGCAGCCCGCGCCGGTTGGTGATGTCCACCGTCCGCCCGACGGGTGGACCCCCGGCGCCATTCTCGCCGCCGCCATGGGCGGCGCAGGGGTTCTCCGAATCCATGGCGCTCACCCGTCCGCCAGCAAGGCCGAGGCGACGTTGATGTATTTGCGCCCGGCCTCCTGGGCCGCCTGCACGGCGTTCTTCAGCGTCTCGGATTTGCGCACGCTGGCCAGCTTGATCAGCATCGGCAGGTTGACCCCGGCGATCACCTCCACCTGCCCCTTGTCCATGATGGAGATGGCGAGGTTGCTGGGCGTGCCGCCGAACATGTCGGTCAGCACCACCACACCCTTGCCGGCGTCGCATTCGGCGACGCGGGCCAGGATCTCCTCCCGCCGGCGCTCCATGTCGTCCTCCGGGCCGATGCAGACGGCGCGCACCCGCTCCTGCGGGCCGACCACATGCTCCAGCGCGGCGATGAACTCCAGCGCCAGGTTCCCGTGCGTCACCAGCACCAGCCCGATCATGGCGTCTCCCTCGCGGCGGGCGGTCCCGTCTCGGGCGCCGGCTTCCTCTCGTTGCGCTCGATGTCGCGGTGGGCCTCGCCCACCTTGTGGCCCAGCCCGCGCAGCCACTGCGCCAGCAGCCGTGTCACCAGAACGCTGCGGTGCCGCCCGCCGGTGCAGCCCACGGCGATGGTCAGGTAGCGCTTGCCCTCCCGGGCGTAGCGCGGCAGCAGCGGTTCCAGCAGCGCCTTCAGATGCCCCATGAACCCGGCGAAGTCCGGGTCCCGCTCCACATGGGCCTGCACCTCCGCATCGAAGCCCGTCTTCGGCCGAAGGTCCGGGACCCAGTGCGGATTGTCCAGGAAGCGCACGTCGAACACCAGATCAGCCTCCCGCGGCACCCCATGCCGATAGGCGAAGCTGGTGACGAAGACATGCAGGGCCGGGTCCGCGTCCAGCCGGAAATGCCCGCTCAGGATCCGCCGCGCGTCGTGGATGGAGATGTCGCTGCTGTCGATCACCACGTCCGCCTGCTCCCGCAGGGGCGACAGCAGGGTCCGTTCCCGGGCGATCCCGTCGGCCACCGTGCGGTCCAGCGCCTGGGGGTGCGGGCGCCGCGTCTCGGTGTAGCGGCGCTGGATCACCTCGTCCGACGCCTCCATGAACAGGATACGGACATGCAGGTCCGGCCGCGCCCTGAGATCCGCCAGCTCCTGGGCCAGCGCCTCGGCCGTGAAGTCGCGGGTGCGGCTGTCGATCCCGATCGCCAGCGGCCGGTCGTGCGCCTGGCTCACCAGCGCGTCCAGCAGCGACAGGCGCAGATTGTCCACCGCCTCGTAGCCCAGATCCTCCAGCGTCTTCAGCGCGGTGGACATCCCCCCGCCGGACAGGCCGGAGATCAGCACCACCGGCCGGCGCATCGGCACCACCGTTCCGGACGCGGTCCCGGCCCCGGGCGTGGGCTGCGGCAGGGTCATGGCACCACCTCCGCCTCGGCGCCACCGGGGGCCACCCGCTCGAACCGGTCCGGCACGCCCGGTACCGCACCCGTGGCCAGCACGGCCGCCAGCGCCAGCCGCAGCTTCGCCGGGGCGGAGGCCTGGAACGCGTCCAGCAGGATCAGCGGCACCGCCACCCCGGCCACGGCCTCCGTCTCCGGCTCCGGCAGCCGCTCCGGCGCGGTCCCGCCGCCCAGCCTTACCGCCAGCCGCACGGGGGCCGCCTCCACATGCGGCACCGGCAGGATGCCCACTCCGCGCACCTCCAGCAGGCCCAGCAGCCGCTCAGGCGCCCGCGCCACCGGCACGCCGCCTTCGGCGCCAAGCTCCACCGCGTCGTCCGCCACCAGCAGGGCGCCGTACCCGTCCATCAGCCGGAGCGCCAGGTCGCTCTTCCCCGATCCGGAGGGTCCCAGTAGCAGGACCCCGGCGCCGTTCAGGCTCACGCAGGTGGCGTGGCAAAGTTGGGACGCGCGCGACATGGTGCGGGGAAGGTGAGACCCCGTCGCGCCCATGTCAACCGGACTCCAGGCCGGACTCCCGCCCGGACTCCCGGTGGTGCCCTCCCGCCCTGGGACCCGGCCGTGGGATCACGGATGGACACGGATCGGGCCGGATGGACACGGATGGTGCCCTTCCCGCTGACGCCCGCGCCGTCCTTCCCCTCTCCTCTTCCGTCATCCCCGCTTCTTTATTCCGTCATCCCCGCGAAAGCGGGGACCCAGGGGCCACAGGGGAGCCCCCACCACCCGCCCCGCCACGCGGCGGCGGTGCCGGGCAACACGAATGGACACGGATGAACACCGATGGACACGGATGGGCCGTGCCGTTGGGGAGGTACTAGAGGTGTTCAGTTATTCTTCAAAGCATTTAAGCGAGGTGATTATACGCTGTTGGGACGACATCAATTTCGGAAAGAGGGGTTTCGGTATACTCGCCATCTCGGAAAACATGTCTTACTGTATCGCGATTTGCAAAATAACTGACACCGTCGCACATGTAGCGCTCTGCCGCCCCAGGTTTCTCTCTGTGAAGATTTTTCATGTTCCGCAGCTCGAAGTATATAGTCTGCCGAAGAACGCCGATCGCAGATGAATCCTGTAACTCACCGGATGGGGGTGGTCCGACTAAACACAATAACACTTTCGTCACCGGCGGATAAAAACCCTTCATATTCCATCTCACCTTGAGTGTAATCTCGCGAATGAGTATCTTCTGGATCAAGTTTATATCAGGGTTTTTTGTCGAGCGCTCATTCGGGAAAACTTCCATAAAGATGTCGATCACTCGGCTCCATGCGGGATCATCAAATCCCTTAAAGCTCCAACATGCAGACTCAAATACGCAGAATATTATGCTTGCACATACGTTTGCCGCATCGGGCACTAAGCCATCGTTATTTTTGATGCTATTATGTAATCTGTTTGCATCGAAATCGTGCCTATAATTCAGCGTTGTGCGGACAGTTATTCTGTACAAATCGATTATTGAACGCTGAAACCTATACGAATCATGTTTTCGGTTATTGTCCCTCTCCAAAGCTGAAATTCTATGCAGGACGTGCTCATACAGCCGACCTATCTGGTGGGCTGTGTAAGAGTGCGATATTATTCCGGCTTCCATTAGAGTTGACCATGCTTCCCAAGCCGCGACACTTAGCCTTTCGATGAAGCCGTCCTCAAGATTTGAGTGTATCATAAGTTTTGTGGCGGCAAGTGGCGGGTAATTGATCAAAACATAACTGTTGCCAAATACCGCGTTCTTGACAATCGGCGCGGACCCGAATCCGTGAAAATCAATCTCACGCGCAAGCCCACTATTTGAACTGATGATAAACTGCGCTGCTATTTCTTCCACAAATAACTTTGCTGCCTCGCACCTAACGCCGGCCAATTCGATTTTCTCAAATAGGGCTGCCGTCTGCCATGGATCGCGTTCTACCACAAGCCTGCAAAAGTTCTCGTCAGCTAAAAGCCGCAAGAGCGCATCCGAGAAGGACCCAGCCTCAATCAGCCTCCTCTTGGAAAAGTGAACGAAAGCGGATTTCTCATAAAGCAACTCATACTCGCCAGCAATCTTTACTATGTTCGCTATGCTATTGCGCAAGTCACTAATTAACAGAGCGTGCTCTTCTGCATTCTGGTTCGACAACAAATTAGCCATCGCAAGAACAAAGCGCTTAGCATTTGAGACGGTGAGTTTGGCCGGACGAACAGCAACATAGGCTGAGAACGAATACACCAGAATAAAGATGGAAGCACCAAATATCTGTGCGCCAGAAATAAGGATATGCAATTCACCCGGGTTCTCGCTGAACGAGAACATTGCGTTTCCGCAAACGACTAATATAGTCGCTAAGAATATCAGTCCATAAAGCAATTTTTCGGAAAGGCCATAAACTTTCAAACGGAACACATAAATTGGTCTAATGAACTGTCGAATAGCAAATGTTACGGCGGACGCCGCAATAGCATCACCGGCTGTAAAAACAAGCATAGAATCCATTAGCGCCCTAAGAATCTTGACGTAAACGGAATGCAGACGAACTCAAGAACCATAGGTTATGTCCATCGAATGAAAACTCCAACGCTTATTCGTCCCAAGCGATCTTGACAATTTTCCTATCCCCGCCGCATCCTAACCCCTTCCCGGTCTTCCGGGGCGGGTCTTGGGACATGTGAATAAGGAGGAGCGTCGGCTTGCGGCATGGCCGGCGGTGGTCGCGCGGCCGTGACGGAGCCGCATGCGCGACGATATAGGTCACCTTTGTCACCTTAGAGGGCGCAAGCCTCTGAAATCGCTGGATTCCCATGTCGCCTTAGACGTCACCTTAGATGTCACCTTTGTCACCTTAGACGTCACCTTTGTCACCCTAGATGTCACCTTAGACACACCGGGACTCTTCCCGCCGCAGGCGGGCCTCCGTGAACCTCTGTGCCCTCTGCGGTCTCCGTGGTTCATGGGGTGGCGGGGTTCTTCACCACAGAGACCGCAGAGACCGCAAAGGGGCGCAGAGGGGTTTGTTGCGGCTTCGCCGCGCGGACGCCCGCATCCGTGTCCATCTGTGTCCATCTGTGGACACCCATGGGCGGGGCGGAGCCGCCGGCTCACCCCTCACCCGGCTCCCTCCGGTCGCCACCCTCTCCCGCAAG
>JAJUIU010000105.1 GCA_029267445.1 Rhodospirillaceae bacterium | reverse complement strand
GCGGGAAGCGAACTGCGACTGGATCGGCTGGACTTCCAGGCGCCCGACGCGGGCGCCGCCGGCAACGGCCTGTTCACCTTCGACGACGCCACGGCGCGCGGGCTGATGGGTGGCCTGACGCTGACCCTGCGCGGGTTCGAGGCGCTGGTCGCCCAGGCCGGCGGCGGCGGGCGCAATCCCGGCCCGGCCCTGGCCCTCTACGCCCTGCAGGGGCTGGGTGCCGCCGACACCGACCGCCAGGGGCGCCCGATCCGCACCTACCGCATCGAAGTGGCGGCGGACGGGCGCGTGCTCTTGAACGGAACCGATGTTTCGGGTCTGGTCAACGGGCTGATGTCCTTCCGCTGAGCCCGCCCATCCCATGTCCCTCGCCGGTCCGGTCATGCGCCTCGTCAACGGGCTGCGCCAGCGGCTGCTGGCGCTGCGCAAGCCGCTGACGCTGGGCGTGCGGGTGCTGGTGCGGGACGAGGCGGGCCGGGTGCTGCTGGTCCGGCATTCCTACATCGCCGGATGGCACATGCCGGGCGGGGGTGTGTCGAAGGGCGAAAGCGCCAGCGATGCCGGCCTGCGCGAGCTGCGGGAGGAGGCCGGCATCCTGGCGGACGGGCCGTTGCGGGTGCTGTCGTTCCACGCCCGCCTGAGGCCCTGGGCCAGCGACCATGTGGTGGTGCTGGAGGCCGTGCGCTGGACCGGCACGCCCAAACCCGACGGGCTGGAGATCGTGGAGGCGGCCTTCTTCCCGCCGGACGCCCTGCCGCCGGACGTCAACCGGGCCACCCTGCGCCGGCTGGCCGAGATCCTGGAGGGGCGCGAGGCCGCCGAACATTGGTGAGGCGGACCCGCCGCACCGCGACATCCCGCGTTGACAGGAACGCGCCCGCCTCTATTTGATGCGCGCCATGTCCAACGCCCGTATCGCCGCGATCCAGTACTACCCGGTCAAGGGCCTGAGCGCCCAGACGCTGCAGCGCGTGCGGGTGGAACCGGGGCAGACGCTGCCCCACGACCGCCGCTTCGCCATCGTCCACGGGGCCAGCGGCTTCGACGCGGCGGAGCCGGCCTGGAAGCCGAAAACCAACTTCCTGGCCCTGGTGCGGGACGAGCGGCTGGCCACCCTGCACGCCACATACGATCCGGAGACCTGCTCGCTGGTGCTCTACCGCGCCGGAAAGCCGGTGGCGCGCGGCCGGATCGACACGCCCATGGGCCGCATCCTGATCGACCAGTTCATCGCCGCCTACATGAAAGGGGCCGCCCCGCCGCCGCCCTACAAGATCGTCGAGGCGCCGGGCCACGCCTTCACCGACATCCCGGAAAAGGCGGTCTCCCTCGTCAACCTCGCCAGCGTGCGCGACCTGGAGCGGGTGACCAAGGTGCCGGTGGACCCGCTGCGGTTTCGGGCCAACCTGCATCTGGAGGGGCTGGAGCCCTGGGTCGAGCGGGGCTGGCCGGGCCGGCGCCTGCGCATCGGCGGAACCGTGCTGGAGGTCTTCAAGACCACCGTGCGCTGCGCGGCGACCGAGGTGAACCCGGCCACGGCGGAGCGCGACATGAATGTCGTGAAGGCGCTGAAGACCGGCTTCGGCCACGCCGAATGCGGCGTCTACGCCAAGGTGGTCGAGGGTGGCGAAATCGCCGCCGGCGACCCCGTGGAGCTGCTTGAGGGCTAGGCCCGCGCCGGCTCCGCGGGTGCCTTCACGCCCGGCTTGCCGTGTTCGGCCACATAGGCCTCCACCCGGCGCTCCACGTCCGCCTCCACGTCCTTCTTCAGGCCGGCCATGAAGAACGCCTCGGCCATCAGGAACAGCGGGGCGACGAACATCTGCCAGACGTTGGACACCAGCGCCGGCCGGTTGCCCTCGTACTTGTGGCCCAGCAGCTGGACGGCCCAGCCGCCGACGAAGCTGACCAAGAAGGCCGTGACGCCGATGCCCACCGGCATTCCCGCCACCAGGTGCGCGGCGTAGAGGATCGGGATGGTGACGACGCCGAGGGCCGCACCGATCACTACGTCCAGCGTCATGTAGTACACGGTCATCACCGCCATGAAGACCAGTGCGGCACTGACCGGGAAGCCGGCCACTTCCACCTGCGGGTACGACAGCAGCAGCAGGTAGGAGAAGACGATCGCGGGCACACCGAAAAAATGGGTCAGCCGGTTGCGCGGGTCGCGGTGGTAGGCCGCGTAGAAGGTCATATGCTCGGCGAGCCTGGACATGGGTCGTCCCTCCCGGATGGACGTTTCAGGACGGTCTTGCAAAAACAGACCGATTGGTTTGTTTTTATCGCGGGCGGTGACCGTCCGCAAGCCCTATCGTCGCCGCAGCAAACGATTCCGCCGCAGAAGCACCCTGGATGGACAGCCCCGCCCCCACCGCAAAGCCCGTGAGAGCCCGCCGCAGCCAGGAACAGCGCCGGCGGGACATGCGCCACGTCCTGATCGAGGCGACGTTGGACAGCCTGCAGGCAGGCGGCTATCACGGCGCGTCGCTGGGCGACATCCTGGCCCGCGCCGGCGTGTCGCGCGGGGCCTGGGCCCACTATTTCGACAGCAAGCTGGAACTGGTGGCCGCGGCGGCGGAGGCGATGCTGCAAGGCTCCGTCGCCCAGGCGGCGGACATCGCGGCGGACATCGGGGCGGGGGTGCCGGACGGCGGCGCCCCGGCGGAGGAGCGGCTGGCGGCGTTGCTGGAGGCGGTGTGGCGCCGCTTCTACCAGGGTCGGCACCGGGACGTGCTGTTCGAGCTGGCGGTCGCCTGCCGCACGGACGCCGCCCTGCGCGCCCGACTGGCGCCCGTGTTCGCGGAACTGCTGGCGGCATTGGGCGGCGCCTGGGGCCATCGCTTCCGGCCGCGCGGTGACGCCCCCGCGATGGACGAGCTGATGCGCCTCACCGTCTACATGCTGCGCGGCATGGCCATGCAGGAGGCTGTGTCGGGCGGCGATGGCGGCGGTGCCGCCCTGCGGCGCCAGTGGGCGCGGCTGCTGGCAGGGCTGGTCGAGCCCGCCCCCTGACGGCCCCTCAACGGGCGGAGAGCAGCCCGTTCATGGTGGCGATCAGCGCCTCCGGGTCCAGCGGCTTGGTCATCACCACCGTCTCCGGCCCCGTCAGACCCAGGGATTCGGCGTCCGACGCCATGTAGCCGGTGACCACGACGACGGGCAGGTCCGCCCGGGCGAGGCGGAGTTCCCGGATCAGGTCGCGGCCCGACATGCGCGGCATCCGCATGTCCGTGACGACGAGGTCCGGCGGGTCCTGGGCGGCGAGGCTGAGCGCCTCCTGCC
The DNA here is from genome assembly GCA_029267445.1 of Rhodospirillaceae bacterium. Taxonomy (GTDB): domain Bacteria; phylum Pseudomonadota; class Alphaproteobacteria; order Azospirillales; family Azospirillaceae; genus JAJUIU01. The sequence continues at coordinate 8,606 of JAJUIU010000105.1, read as the reverse complement.
CGTTGGCGGCGACGGAGACGCGGAAACCCTTGCGCGCGAGGAAACGCTCCAGCGCCATCACCGTGATCGCCTCGTCATCGACGAGGAGCAGGTGGGGGCGGGCGGCTTCGGTCATTGCGCGGCTCCGAGGGCGTTCTGCCGGACGGGAAGGGTGATCACGAAGCGGGCCCCGCTGGCGCCCGGCATGGCCTCGATCCGGCCTCCCATCGCGCCGACGATGCTGGCGGAGATGGATAGCCCGAGGCCCATGCCCTTGTCGCTGTCCTTTGTGGTGAAAAACGGGTCGAAGATGCGCTCGGCGGCACCGGGGGACAGGCCGATGCCGTCATCCTCCACCGCGATCACGATCCCCCGCCCGGACGGGGCGGGCGTCGCGGTCACCCGGATCAGGCCGGGCCCGGCACCCCCGCCAGAAACACTCCCGCCGCCGGCACCCCCGTCGGCGGCACCCCCGTCGGCGCGGCGGCGCTCCTCGATGGCGTCGCGGGCGTTGCTCAGCAGGTTGATGATCACCTGCTGCAGCTTGCCCGCATGACCGATGACGGGTGGCAGCGGGTGCGCGATGTCCGTGGAGAGCTGGATGCCGGCGGCGGTGAACTGCCCGGCCATCAGCCCGGCCGCCAGCCGGACCGGCTCGCCCGGATCGAAGCCGCTTGGCTCCGGGCTTTCCCGGCGGCCGAACTGGCGCATCTGGTCGACGATCCCGCCCATCCGGGCCGACTGGTCGCGGATGGTGACGAGGCCCTGGCGGAGATAGCCCATGTCCGGCTCCTCCTCCTCCTCCAGCAGCAGGACGCAGTCCGTGGCGGTGATGCGGATGGCGTTCAGCGGCTGGCTCATCTCGTGCGCGATGCCGGCCGCCATAGTGCCCAGCGTGGCCAGCTTGGAGGCCTGGGCCAGCTCCTCCTGAAGGGCGCGGTACGCGGTCATGTCGCGCGACGTGCCGACAAGCTGCACCACATGGCCGGTGGCGGGGTCGATCACGGGGACGAGCGCTGTCTGCCAGACCTTCACGGAATCCGACTTCTCGGTCACCTCCTCGTACCGGGTGGGCATGCGCGCGGCCACGCAGGCGGCGTAGCGCGCCTCCATCCCATCGGCGTAGCGCGGGTCCATGGCCTCGCGCGGGGTCTTGCCGATGATGTCCGCACCCCTGATCCCGGTTTCCCGGTCGAAGGCCGGGTTGGTGGAGCCGTACCGGAAGGTCCCGTCGGGCAGGACATCGACGGTGAAGATCACGTCGGAGGTGTTGTTGAAGATGCTGGCGTAGCGGGCCTCGCTCTCCTTCAGGGCGCGCATCGCGTTCTCCAGCGCGATGTTGGACTCAACGGCCGTATGCTCGGCCCGCTTGCGCTCCTGCACCTCGGCCCGCAGGGCCTCGTTGGCGGCGCGGAGCTGGCCGGGGCTCGGCAGGGCCACGGCGCGCGGCAGCAGCGGCCACAGCACCACCGCAGTCACCACCGACACGGCGGCCGTCACCGCCTTCACCGCCCCCTCCAGCACATAGACCGGCTGCCATAGGGTCCAGGCGCCCAGCAGATGGGTGGTGCCGCAGGCCAGGATGAACAGGGCGAACAGGACGAAGATCCAGCGATAGGCCAGGTCCTTGCGCCGCTTCACGAAAACCAGGATGGCGAGCGGGATGCTGTAATAGGCGCCGGCGGTGAGCGCGTCGGAGACGAGATGCGTCCAGATCAGCACCGGGTCCCAGAGCAGGCACAAACCGTGTGGCATGTACGGGGCCGGATCGGCCAGGAAATTCAGATAGTCCGCCATCGGAGCGCCTTGACGCGATCGTGCCCGGCCGGCGCCCTTGCGAAAGTTGCAGTCGCACGGCCCGGTTTCACCTTCGGATGGGCAAGGTTCCCCGCCCGCGCCTCGGTCACAAGTCAGACCAAGGTGATACCTTCGGTCACCGAATTATCACTCCGGTCGGATGGCGTCAGACCGGGGGCAGCGGGCGCGGCTCCGGATCGCCGTCCATGTCGCGGCCGGCTGCGAGGTCGGGTGCGAGGTTGGCGGCGGCGGCGAGGCGCTGCACCACGGCCGCCTTCGGGCTGGACACCTCGCCATGCTCGTAGGCGACGACCTGCAACCGCCCCCGGGCGAGCTCCAGCAGTTCGCCCGAACGCAGCAGGAAGGCCGGGCTGGACGGGCGGCCGAAACGGGCGTTGCCGACGGCGAAGGTCTCGTAGAGCAGCAGGCCGCCCGGCTCCAGCGCGTCCAGCAGGGCCGGGAACAGCGGCCGGTGCAGGTAGTTGGTCACCACCACGGCGGCGAAACGGCCCGCCACCGGGAACGGGCCGCCCGTCTCCAGGTCCGCCTGCACCAGCGTGGCGCGCGGGTCGCCCGCCAGATCGACCACGCCGCGCAGGTCGCGGTCGACGCCGGTGACCGGATGCCCCCGCCGGTGGAACAGGCGCAGGTGCCGCCCGCCGCCGCAGGCCACGTCCAGCACCGGGCCGCCCGCCCGCACCAGCGGGGCGAAGCGCGCCACCCAGGGCGAGGGCGGGCCCATCAGGGCGGCGTGCGTGTCCCGTTCAAGGCCGTTGTTCATGACCGTTGTTCATGATGATGGCGTTACCACATTCTATGCAGGGCGCGACGCGCGACCCGTTCCGACCATGGGCCCATGATCCTCTATCAGTTGAAGTGTGGCGCCGGCCACGAATTCGAAGCCTGGTTCCGCAACAGCGCCGCCTTCGATGACCAGGCCGCCGCAGGTGCTGTGTCCTGCCCCGTGTGCGGCGACGCCCAGGTGGCCAAGGCGCCGATGGCCCCCCGCATCAGCCGCTCCGCCTCCAAGGCCGTGGCCCTGCGGCGGGAGGAGGCGGCACCGGTGCCAGCCCCCGTCCCCGGCCCGGCGCCCGCCGCCCCGGCCCCAGGCGCCACCCAGGCCGTCATGCCCGCCCAGGCGGAGGTGATGGCGAAGCTGCGCGAGCTGCGCCGGATGGTGGAGACCCACGCGGAGAATGTGGGGAGCCGCTTCGCCGACGAGGCGCGCAAGATCCACAACGGGGAGGCGGAGGCGCGGTCGATCTATGGCGACACCACGCCGGAGGAGGCCGAGGCCCTGGCCGACGAGGGCGTGCCCTTCGCCCGCATCCCCTGGGTGCCCCCGCACGATTCCTGAGCGTGCGGCGTGGGGGACCGCAACCGGCGCAACGATGTTGCGCCGCACAGGCCCCGGTCCGTAAGCAAACCCATTGTTCGAAGGGGCTTTGACACAGATCATTTCGCCCATGCTGCGGCGCGGTAAAATCCCCGCTTTCTGTAGGGACATTGCCGGCCGGCAGCTTGGGATCGGTCCGATCCGGGGCGCCGGCCACTTCCGTGGGAGGAGCCCGGCATGCAACAGGAACTCACGCACAGAATAAGAACGCATCCCAAGTTCACCGAACTCGTGCGCCGGCGGAACCGGCTCGGCTACACGCTCTCGGCCGTCGTGCTGGCCGTCTACTGCGCCTTCATCCTGGCCATCGCCTTCGCGCCCAAGGCGCTCGGCACGCCCCTGTGGGACGGTGCCGTCACCAGCGTGGGCATCCCCATCGGGGTCGCCATCATCGTCATCTCCTTCCTGGTGACCGGGCTCTATGTCCGGCGCGCCAACGCGGAGTTCGACGAGCTCAACCGCCAGATCATCGAGGACACGCTATGACCGCGCCCCGCACCCTCGGGGCCGGCATCGCCGGCCTCATCGCCGCGTTCCTGCCCATGGCCGCACTGGCCGACGCCCTGACCGGCCAGGCCCAGAAGCAGGCCACCGACTGGCACGCCATCACCATGTTCGGCGTCTTCGTCGTGGCCACGCTGGGCATCACCTACTGGGCGGCCCGGCGCACCAAGTCCGCCAAGGACTTCTATGCCGCCGGCGGCGGCATCACCGGCTTCCAGAACGGCCTCGCCATCGCCGGCGACTACATGTCGGCCGCCAGCTTCCTCGGCATCTCGGCCCTGGTCTATTCCAGCGGCTTCGACGGGCTGATCTATTCCATCGGGTTCCTGGTCGGCTGGCCGATCATCCTGTTCCTGATCGCGGAGCAGCTCCGCAACCTCGGCAAGTACACCTTCGCCGACGTGGCCAGCTACCGCCTGCGCCAGACGCCGGTGCGCAGCCTGGCCGCCTGCGGCAGCCTGGTGACCGTGGCCTTCTACCTGATCGCGCAGATGGTGGGGGCGGGCCAGCTGATCAAACTGCTGTTCGGCATCGACTACATCTACGCCGTCGTCATCGTCGGCGTGCTGATGACCGGCTATGTCACCTTCGGCGGCATGCTGGCGACCACCTGGGTGCAGATCATTAAGGCGGTGCTGCTGCTGTCGGGTGCGACCTTCATGTCGGTGATGGTGCTGATGTCCTTCGGCTTCAACCCGGAGGCCATGTTCACCAAGGCGGTGGAGGTGCATTCCAAGGGGCAGGCCATCATGGGCCCCGGCACCCTGGTCAGCGACCCGGTCAGCGCCATCAGCCTGGGCCTGGCCCTGATGTTCGGCACGGCCGGCCTGCCGCACATCCTGATGCGGTTCTTCACCGTGGCCGACGCCAAGGAGGCGCGGAAGTCCGTGTTCTACGCCACGGGCTTCATCGGCTACTTCTACATCCTGACCTTCATCATCGGCTTCGGGGCGATCATCTTCGTCTCCACCGACGCCAGCTATGTGGTGAACGGGGCCATGGTGGGCGGCAACAACATGGCGGCCATCCATCTCTCGGACGCCGTGGGCGGGGCCTACTTCAAGGGCTTCATCTCCGCCGTCGCCTTCGCCACCATCCTGGCGGTGGTGTCGGGCCTGACGCTTGCCGGCGCCTCGGCCGTCAGCCACGACCTCTACGCCTCCGTCTTCCGGCGCGGCCGGGTGAACGAGCGGGACGAAATCCGGGTGTCCAAGATCGCCACGGTCTGCCTGGGCGTGATCGCCATCCTGCTGGGGATCGCGTTCGAGAAGCAGAACGTGGCCTTCATGGTGGGTCTGGCCTTCGCCATCGCGGCCTCGGCCAACTTCCCGGTGCTGCTGCTGTCCATGTCCTGGTCGAAGCTGACCACCCGGGGGGCCGTGATCGGCGGCTTCATGGGGCTGATCAGCGCCGTGGTGGGCGTGGTGCTGGGGCCGACGGTGTGGGTGAAGGTGCTGGGCAACGCCGCCCCCATCATCCCCTACGACAACCCGGCCCTGTTCTCCATGCTGCTCGCCTTCGCCGGGACGTGGTTCTTCTCGGTCACCGACAAGAGCCAGTCCGCCCTGGACGAGGCGCGCGCCTACGAGGCACAGTACATCCGCTCGCAGACGGGTCTTGGAGCGGAGGGGGCGGCCAGCCACTGACGGCCGCCTGTCTGGACTGATGACGCAGCACGGCGCGCCAGGGCTGACGGACGATACCGGGGACGTGGAGGGCCACCCCGCCTTCCCCGACCCCGGCCATCCGGAAAGCGTGCTGGCCGCCTATGCCCCCGGACTGCTGCACCGGGTGGAGACCGCCCGCGACTTCGACGCGCTCGCCACGGCCGCCAAGGGCCATGGCGGGCTCGTCCGCATCCTGGCCCAGGTTGGCCTGCCGGTGATGGCCATCTCCCGCGCGGTGGCCGTGCTGAACGAACGGGTCATGGATGCGCTGTGGCGCCAGACCATGCCGGCGGAGGTGGTGGCCAACGCCTGCCTGATCGTGATGGGCAGCGAGGGCCGGGCCGAGCAGATCCTGAAGACCGACCAGGACAACGGCGTGATCCTGCGCGACGGCTTCGCCTGGGACGGGCTGGCGGAGCGGCTGGCCCTGTTCTCCGCCGGGCTGGGCGCCTTGGGCTGGCCGCCCTGCAAGGGCCATGTGATGGTGACCAACCCCGCCTGGGTGCGCAGCGCCCTCGACTGGGCGGACACGGTCGGCCACTGGGTGCGGCTGCCGAAGGAGGACAGCTACATGCAGCTCGCCATCTTCGCCGACGCGGCGGCGGTGGCGGGCGACGCGGCCCTGATGGAGGGGGTGCGCGACGCCATGTTCGCCACCATGGGCGGCCACGCCCATTTCTTCAGCCATTTCGCCCAGCCGGCGGTGCAGTTCGCCGCCCCCGTCGGCCTGTTCGGCCGGGTGGTGACCGAGGGCGGGGAGCATCGCGGCCAGGTGGACGTGAAGAAGGGCGGCATCTTCCCGCTGGTCCACGGGCTGCGCGCCATGGCGCTAGAGGCCGGGGTGCGAGAGACGAACACGCTCGCGCGGCTGGAGGCGCTGACCGCGCGCGGCAAGGTCGACCGGCCCTTCGCTGTGGATCTCCGCGAGACGTTCGAATTCCTGGTCGGGCTGCGGCTGAAGGCCCGGCTGACCGACCCCGACCCCACGGCCAGCGACAACCTGGTCACCCCCGCCCTGCTCGCCCGCGACGAACGCGAGGATCTGCGCCAGGCCTTCCGGACGGTGAAGCGGTTCCAGGACATCCTGTCCTACCACTTCCATCTGGAGATGTTCTGAGGGGGGTGCCGTGCCCTCGCCCTTCGACAAGCTCAGGGTGAGGGCAATGGGGAGGGCGGGGATCGAACCGCCGATCACTGCGCCCCGCAAGCTCCGGCCCCTCATTCACCCTCACCCTGAGCTCGTCGAAGGGCGAGGGTGACGCAGGCGGGGTGCCATGCCGGGGACAGTGCACCGGGTGGCAGGATGGGTTCCCGCTTTCGCGGGAATGACGGAAGAGGGGGCGGGAATGACGGAATTGGGGGCGGGGCAGGAAAAGGGAGCTTGGGACGGGGTGCCCTACTCCGCCGCCGCCAGCTCCGCCGCCTTGGCCTTTTCGATCTCGGCGGCCTTGGCCTCCACGAGGCCGACCAAGTGGTCGACGATGCCCTGGTCCTTCAGCCGGTGGGCGGGCTGGCCGGCGAGATAGACCTGGTGGGTGCCCTTGCCGCCGCCGGTGAAGCCGATGTCGGTCATTGTGGCCTCGCCGGGGCCGTTCACCACGCAGCCGATCACGCTGACCGTCATCGGCGTGGTGATGTGCGCCAGCCGCTCCTCCAGCACCTCCACGGTCTTGATCACGTCGAACTGCTGGCGCGCACAGGAGGGGCAGGAGATGACGGTGACGCCGCGGCGGCGCAAGCCGAGGCTTTTCAGCATCTCGTAGCCGACCTTCACCTCCTCCACCGGGTCGGCGGAAAGGCTGACGCGGATGGTGTCGCCGATCCCGGACCAGAGCAGCATGCCGAGCCCGATGGAGGACTTCACCGTGCCGGCGCGCAGGCCACCCGCCTCCGTGATGCCGATGTGGAGCGGGTAGTCGCACGCCTCCGCCAGACCCTGGTAGGCGGCGACGGCCAGGAACACGTCCGAGGCCTTGACGCTGATCTTGAAATTGAAGAAGTCGTGGTCCTCGAGGATGCGGGCATGGTCGAGGGCGCTTTCCACCAGCGCCTCGGGGCACGGCTCCCCATACTTCTCCAGGAGGTCCTGCTCGAGCGAGCCGGCGTTGACGCCGATGCGGATGGCGCAGCCATGGTCCTTGGCGGCCTTCACCACCTCCCGCACCCGGTCGGCCGAACCGATGTTGCCGGGGTTGATGCGCAGGCAGGCCGCCCCCGCCTCCGCCGCCTCGATGGCGCGTTTGTAGTGGAAGTGGATGTCGGCGACGATCGGCACGCTGGCCGCCCGCACGATCTGCCCCAATGCGGCGGTGGAGGCCTCGTCCGGGCAGGAGACGCGGACGATGTCGGCCCCCGCCTCCTCGCAGCGGCGGATCTGGTCGATGGTGGCCGCCGCGTCCGCCGTCAGCGTGTTGGTCATGGTCTGCACGGTGATGGGCGCGTCGCCGCCGACGGGGACGCTGCCCACCATGATCTGGCGGCATTTGCGGCGCTGGATCTGGCGCCAGGGGCGGATGGCGGCGGTCATGATGCGGGCTTTCGGAATGCCGGTGTCGGCCTAAAGGTGCGGCCGGTCGTGGCCGCGATCAAGGGATTCCGAGAGTGACGCAGACGCGCGCGTTTCGGAAGCGTCACTGGAAAACCCCTCTCCCCCCCGGGGAGAGGTTGGGTGAGGGGGTGGCGCCGCGTTCAACGGCCGGGCCGATGCGGGCTGAGAGGCCCCCTCTCCTGTCCTCTCCCCGGGGGGGAGAGGGACGGAACGACGAAACCGGCGCGACGTCCGGACGGCATCCCATGGCGAAGCGACCCAGGGCCCCGGAGGCTCAACGCCGTTCCAGGTCGGACGGCGCCAGCGACACCTCGCGGATGACCTGCCCCTTCTCGCCCAGCGAGGGCAGCTCCCGCCCGTCCAGCGAGATGGACACGCCGCCGGCGTTGCCCGTGGTCATGGTCAGGCCCGGTGCGTCGGGGGCGCGGAACTCGTCGCCGGGGCGCAGCACGCGGCTGGCCCACAGGGTGCCCTTGGCGTCGCGCACCTCGATCCAGCTCTCCTCCGTGGCGCGCACCACCACCCGCGCCGGCCCCTCGGTCCGGCCGAACACGCGGCCGCCGGACGGCAGGGTGGCGCTGGACAGGGTCGGCTCCGTCACGGTGGGGGCGGAAACGCTGGGGGCGCCCGCCTCCACCACATCGCGGTTCTCGTCGTCCTGGCCGGTCACGTCGGGGATGGGGGCCACCTCCTCCTCGTCGGGGGCAGCCTGGGC
>JAJUIU010000039.1 GCA_029267445.1 Rhodospirillaceae bacterium | reverse complement strand
GCCCAGCACCGGCACGGCCAGCAGCAGCAGGAAGGCCGTCACCAGCATCGCCCAGACGAAAAGCGGCATCTTGTGCAGCGTCATGCCGGGGGCGCGCATGTTGAAGATGGTGGTGATGAAGTTCACCGCGCCCAGGATGGAGCTGGCGCCGGCGAGATGCAGGGCGAAGATCGCCATGTCGACCGACGGTCCGCTGTGTCCGAAGTCGTCGGACAGCGGCGGGTAGATCGTCCAGCCGGTGCCCGCACCCGTGCCCACGAAAGCGCTGGCGAGCAGCAGCAGGAAGGCCGGCACGATCAGCCAGAAGCTGATGTTGTTCAGGCGCGGGAAGGCCATGTCCGGCGCGCCGATCATCAGCGGCACGAACCAGTTGCCGAAGCCGCCGATCAGGGCGGGCATCACCACGAAGAACACCATGATCAGGCCATGGGCCGTGATGAACACGTTCCACTGCTGGCCGTCGGCGACGACGTCCATGCCCGGGTTCTGCAGCTCCATGCGCATCAGCACGGAGAACAGGCCGCCGATCAGGCCGGCGATGATGGAGAACACCAGGTACAGCGTCCCGATGTCCTTGTGGTTGGTGGAGAACAGCCAGCGCTGGACGAAGCCAGGCTTGTGATCATGGTGGGCGTCGTGCGCCCCGGTTACCGCACCCATGTCTCGTGACCTCTCTTCAAGCGCTTACTCGGCGGCCTTGGCGGCCGGCTGTTCGGTGGCGGCGACCTGCGTCGCGGGGGCGAGGCCCTGCGCCACCTTGGTCTCCTCGACCCAGGCGGCGAACCGCTCCTTCGACACCACCTCGACGGCGATCGGCATGAAGCCGTGGTTGATGCCGCAGATCTCGGAGCACTGGCCGTAGTACAGCCCCTCGCGATCGGCGCGGAACCACGTCTCGTTCAGGCGGCCGGGGACCGCGTCCTTCTTCACGCCGAACGCCGGCATGGCCCAGCTGTGCAGCACGTCCGCCGCCGTGACCAGCACCCGGATGTCGGTGCCGACCGGCACGACCACGCGGTTGTCGGTCTCCAGCAGGTACGGGCCGCCCTTGGCCTCGGCCTCCTCGCGGCTCAGCATGTTGGCCTGGAACTCGATGCCGCCATGGTCCGGGTACTCGTAGCCCCAGTACCACTGGTAGCCGGTGACCTTCAGGGTCATCTCGGCGTTCGGCGCCTTGTCCATGTAGTAGAGCACGCGGAAGGACGGGATGGCGATGATCACCAGGATGATCACCGGGATCACCGTCCAGGCGACCTCCAGGCCGGTGTGGTGCGTCGTTTTGGACGGATTCGGGTTCGCGCCGCGGCGGAACCGGACCATCACGTAGATCAGCAGGGCCAGCACGAACAGCGTGATGGCCGTGATGATGATCAGCAGCAGATCGTGGAAGGACTCGAGCTGCGTCTTGACCGGCGAGGAGGCCGGCTGGAAGCCGAGCTGCCATTCGCGCGGGGCGCCGATGATCGGCGCCTGGTCCTGCGCCCAGGCGGCGCCCGCGATCAGGCTGGTGAGGACCGCCGTGACCAGGGCCGAAGCCGCACCGCCGATCCGGGCGAAGATGGATTTCTTGAACATCCCTGAACCACTCTCGTCGTTTTGGTCGGGAGCCGGCGCCCCCATCCCTGGCCGTATCCCCCATCCGGCGGGCGCCGTTATATGGCGCTCGGCATACCGGAAGGAAGCGTGACGGAACCCTCGCCGCGCTGTTGCGGGCTGACCGAAAACTATACGTGCGGGCGGGCCCCTAACAATATGCGCGACCCCAGGCCGGGTCGCGCATATCGTCGCAGACCATACCGCACCCCCTCCTTCGAGGTAAAGTTCGCCGGACGACGCATCCGGCATGCGTGACCTGCCTGGGACCGGCCCCCGATCCGCCCGTCCGCCCCGCTCCGGCGCTTGCCGCGGGGCTGCCGCGTCGCCATTGTGACTCCGGAGAGTCAGACCGCCGCCGGAGACGCGCCCGATGTCCAGCCTCGCCCAGACCGACGACCTGTTCTACACCCGCGCCGGCCTCGACCGCGCCCGGACGGAAGGCATCGTCGGAGAAGCCCTGCGCGGTGCCGACGACGGGGAGCTCTATCTGGAGTACAGCCAGACGGAGAGCTTCGTCTGGGACGATGGCAAGCTGAAGAGCGCCAGCTTCGACACCACCCAGGGCTTCGGCCTGCGCGCCGTCGCGGGGGAGGCCACCGGCTACGCCCACGCCTCCACCCTGTCCGAGGATGCGATCCGCCGCGCGGGCGACACCGTGCGGGCCGTCCATGTCGGCCATTCCGGCACCTATGCGGAGCCGCCGGTCGGCACCAACCGCCTGCTCTACGCCAGCGACAACCCCCTCTCCCTCGTCCCGTTCGAGGCGAAGGTGGCGCTGCTGCGCCAGATCGACGGCTATGTCCGCTCCCAGGACAGCCGGGTGCGGCAGGTCTCCGCCTCCCTGTCCGGGGAATGGCAGGCGGTGCAGATCGTCCGCGCCGACGGCACCCGTGTGGCCGACATCCGCCCGCTGGTGCGCCTGAACGTCAGCGTCGTGCTGGCCGACGGCGACCGCATGGAATCGGGCAGCCACGGTGCCGGCGGGCGGCGCACCTATCAGGAGTTCCTCGACCCGTCCGTTTGGAAATCCTACGCCGACGAGGCGCTGCGCGGCGCACGGGTCAACATCGCGGCGGTGGACGCCCCGGCCGGGGAGATGCCGGTGGTCCTGGGCCCCGGCTGGTGCGGCGTCATGCTGCACGAGGCGATCGGCCACGGGCTGGAGGGCGACTTCAACCGCAAGAAGACCTCCGCCTTCTCAGGCCTCCTGGGGGAGCGGGTGGCCTCGCCCGGTGTGACCGTCGTCGATGACGGCACGCTGGAGGGTCGGCGCGGCAGCCTGACCGTGGATGACGAGGGCACGCCGACCAACCGCACCACCCTGATCGAGGACGGCATCCTTGTCGGCTACATGCAGGACCGGATGAACGCGCGGCTGATGGGCGTGAAGCCCACCGGCAACGGCCGCCGCCAGTCCTTCGCCCACATGCCAATGCCGCGCATGACCAACACCGTCATGCTGGGCGGGGACAGGACGAAGGACGAGATCCTCGCCTCTGTGAAGCGCGGCCTCTACGCCGTGAATTTCGGCGGCGGGCAGGTCGACATCGTGTCCGGCAAGTTCGTCTTCTCCGCCAGCGAGGCCTACCTGATCGAGGATGGCCGGATCGGCCCCGCCGTGAAGGGCGCCACCCTGATCGGCAACGGCCCCGACGCCCTGACCAAGGTCACCATGATCGGCGACGACATGGGCCTCGACCCCGGCATCGGCGTCTGCGGCAAGGCGGGCCAGGGCGTGCCCGTCGGCGTGGGCCAGCCGACGCTGCGCATCGACGGCCTGACCGTGGGCGGCACCCGGGCGGCGTGACCGCCCGCTGGTCATCCTCCTTCCGTCCAGGTTCCCTCACCAGGGCGCTAGGCGCATCCTCCCTGGCGGGAACTCGCCCCGCTGGGAGGATGCCATGACCTATGTCGACGGATTCGTGCTGCCGGTGCCGAAGGCCAAGCTGGACGCCTACAAGGCCCTCGCCAGCCAGGCCGGCGCCGTCTGGCGCGACCATGGGGCGCTCTCCTACGTGGAATGCGTGGCGGACGACGTGCCCTACGGCAAGCTGACCTCTTTCCCCCGCTCGGTCCTGGCCACGGAGGACGAGGTCGTGGTCTTCGCCTGGATCACCTATCCCTCGCGGGAGGCGCGCGACGCCATCAACGCCAAGGTGATGGCCGATCCCAGGCTGAAGATGGCGCCGGAGGATCACCCCTTCGACGCCAAGCGCATGTTCTGGGGCGGCTTCACCACGATGGTGGAACTGTAGGCCGCGCCAGGCTGGCCAGGTTCAGTACGCGTATTCCTCGTACACCCGGTCGATGTCGCCGGCCCAGGCGCGCTCGTACTTCTCCAGCATCTCGGACGCGGCCGTGCGGCCGGAGGACGCGATCTCGACCAGCGGCTCCAGGAAGTGGGTCTCGTCGTCGCCCATCCCGGCCGTGCGGGCGCGGGCGCGCAGGCCCGCCTGGGCGATCTCCACCACCCGCTGGGCGACGTCGCGCAGCGTGCCGCCCCGGAATGGCGCCTGCAGGCCCAGGCGCGGCACGTCCCGGCGCAGGGCCGCGCGTTCCGCCGCCGTCCAGTCCTTCGCCACATCCCAGGCGGCGTCCAGCGCCGTGCCGTCGTACAGCAGCCCGACCCACAGCGCGGGCAGGGCGCACAGACGCTTCCACGGGCCCCCGTCCGCCCCGCGCTGCTCCAGATAGCGCTTCAGCCGCACCTCCGGGAAAAGCGTCGTCAGATGGTCGTTCCAGTCGGTGATCAGCGGCGCCGCCCCCGGCAGCGCCGGCAACCGGCCCGCCAGGAAGTCGCGGAAGGACTGGCCGGACGCGTCGTTGTACACGCCGTCGCGGTAGACGAAGTACATCGGCACCGACAGGGCGTAGTCGACATAGCGCTCGAACCCGAACCCGTCCTCGAACACGAAGGGCAGATCGCCCGTGCGGTCGGGGTCGGTGTCGGTCCAGATGTGGCTGCGGAAGCTCTGGAACCCGTTCGGGAGCCCCTCGGTGAAGGGGGAGTTGGCGAACAGCGCCGTCGCCACCGGCTGCAACGCCAGCGACACCCGGAACTTCTTCACCATGTCCGCTTCGGAGGCGAAGTCCAGATTCACCTGCACCGTGCAGGTGCGCGTCATCATGTCGAGTCCGAGACCGCCCCGCTTGGGCATGTACTCCTTCATGATCTTGTAGCGGCCCTTGGGCATCCAGGGGATCTGGTCCCGCCGCCATTTCGGATTGAAGCCCAGCCCCAGCATGCCGATGCCCAGATGCTGGCCCACCTCCTTCACCTGGGCGAGGTGTTCCGTCACCTCCCCGCAGGTCTGGTGGATGGTGGCGAGCGGCGCGCCGGACAGCTCGAACTGCCCGCCCGGCTCAAGGCTGATACTGGCGAGGCCCCTGGTCAGGGCGATGACGTTCTCGCCCTCGTACACCCGCTCCCAGCCGAACCGGTCGGCCAGCGCGTTCAGCACGGCGCCGATGCCGTCCGGCCCGTCATAGGGCAGCGGCGCCTTGTCGGCCCAGCGGAAGGCGAACTTCTCGTGTTCGGTGCCGATGCGCCATTCGGCGGCCGGCTTGCAGCCCTGCTCCAGGTGCTCGATCAGCTGCCGCCGGTCGGTGATCGGCGCGCCGGGGGACTTCGGGGGGGCGGACATCGACGGGTAAGGTCCTTAGGCCTCGGTGCGGAAGGGTGGCCGGGAAACACCGCCGGCCCCGGTCCAGTCCCCCGCCAGCGCCTGCCACAGGGCGAGCGCGGCGAAGGCCGCCGTGTCGGCCCTAAGGATGCGGGGCCCGAGGCCGACCGGCACTACAAACGGCAGGTGCCGCAACCCGTCAAGCTCTCCAGAGTCGAAGCCGCCTTCCGGGCCGACGAGCCATGCGGCCGGTTGCCCCTTTCGCGCAGTGACCGCCATCACGGCATCCCCCGCTCCGCCACTTTCGGCGGCCAGGAACAGCGTGCGGCGGGGGTCCCAGCCCTCCAGCGCCTTGAACAGGGGCAGCCCGTCGTTGACGTCCGGCACGCCCAGGCGCTCGCACTGTTCGGCCGCCTCCACGGCGTTGGCGGTCAGCCGGTCCAGGTTCACCCGCGTCACGTCCGACCGCTTGGTGTAGACCGGCTGAAGGCGGGACACGCCCAGCTCCACCGCTTTCTCCACCACCGATTCGGTGCGCCCGGCCTTCAGCGGCGCGAACAGCAGCCATGGGCCGGCCTCCGTCGTCTGCTCCCGCACCCGCTCCAGCGCCGTCAAGCTGCCGCCGGACTTCGTGAGATGCGCCACCTCGGCCAGCCATTCGCCGTCGCGCCCGTTGAAGGCCAGCACCCTGGCCCCCGGCTCCATCCGCAGCACCGACCTGAGGTAATGCGCCCGCCCCGCCTCCAGCGGCACCTCCGCCCCGGCGGACAGGTCGGCGTCGACGTACAGGCGGGTGCGGGGGCGTTGGATCATGGTGGCAGCAGAAACACCGGGTGGCGAAGGATGGTCAAGCCCGCCCGCACCCCTTCTCCCGCCGTGGGCCGCTGGTGTAAGGTCGACGCATGGTGGACACGATTCACGACCGCGCCGGGCATACCGACATCCAGGACGGCACCTGGGTGGACCGCTGGCTGCCGTCGGCCGCGCGCCCCTATGCGCGGCTGGCGCGGCTGGACCGGCCGATCGGAACGTGGCTGCTGCTGTTCCCCGGCTGGTGGGCGATCGCCCTGGCCGCCCCGCCGGGCCAGTGGCCGGACCTCTGGCTGATGGCCCTGTTCGCCGTCGGGGCCGTGGTCATGCGCGGGGCCGGCTGCACCGTCAACGACATCCTGGACCGCGACCTGGACGCCCAGGTGGAGCGCACGCGCGTGCGCCCCATCCCCAGCGGTCAGGTCACCACGCGGCAGGCCCTGGCGTTCCTGGTGGTCCAGCTCCTGCTGGGATTCCTCGTCCTCATCCAGCTCAACTGGCTGTCGATCTGGCTGGGTGTCGCCTCCCTGCTGCTGGTCGGCACCTACCCGCTGATGAAGCGGATCACCTGGTGGCCGCAGGCCTTCCTTGGCCTCACCTTCAACTGGGGCGCCCTGATGGGCTGGACGGCCGTGACCGGCAGCCTCGACGCCCCCGCCCTGCTGCTCTACGCCGGCTGCATCCTCTGGACCCTGGGCTACGACACCATCTACGCCCACCAGGACAAGGAGGATGACGCGCGCGTCGGCATCCGCTCCACCGCCCTACTGTTCGGCGACAGGTCGCGCCATTGGGTCGGGTTGTTCTACGCGGGCGCCTTCGTCCTCTGGTGCCTCGCCGTCATCCCACGCGGGGACTCGGCGGTCATGTCCCTGCCAATGCTGGCGGTGGCCGGCCTGCTGCTGTTCCAACTGCGCGGCTGGGACCAGGACGATCCGGCCGACAGCCTCGCCACCTTCAAGGCCAGCCGCTTCGTCGGCTGGGCGCTGTTGCTCGCCATCATCGCCGGCGTGGCCAGCCTGCAGCCGCCGGCCACGCAGGCCCCCGGCGGCGGCGGCGGGGTATCCGCCCCGCCGCAGCATCACGCCCCATACCATCCCTACACGCTGATCAACCATCCGGGCTGATGCGGTCCGGGCTGAGCGGCGGCCGCGCGCCTCACCCCTCGTGCGGGGTGAACTGGATCAGGCTGATCACCGCCCCGGTCGGATCGTTGATGACGGCGATCCAGCCCACGCCCGTCGCCAGGAACGGCCCATGGCAGACCTTGCCGCCCAGCTCCTCCACCTTCCGCGCCGACGCGTGGATGTCCGGCACGTTGATGTAGTTCATCCAGTGGGGCGGAATGCCGTCCCACATGGGGCCTTCCATCTTCATCATGCCGCCGAAGTCGCGGCCACCGTGGCTGCAGATGGTGTACATCCCCATCTCGCCCATGTCCTGGGTGCGGAAGGTCCAGCCCAGCAGCCCGCCGAAGAAGGCCTTGGCCTTCTCCGGATCGGGGGTGGTCAGCTCGTGCCAGACGAAACTGCCCGGGGGCGGCATCTGCATGGCTTCGGGTGCGGGGGCGGTCGCGGCGTCCGACATGTCCATCTCTCCCTGCGCGTGCGGTCCCACCGTCCTTGGTGTCCCGGCCCTGGCCGGGGCGGCGGCGACTCGGACGGGAAGCGTCGCAGAAAGCCCCCACGGAGTCCCATGACATTGCCGCCGTCATCGCCCGTCGAGATATGCGTTCCCCGCCCATGCGCTCCCTGACCGATCGCCTCGCCTTCGTGCGGGCGCATACGGTTCCGGCCGCCCCGCCGCTGCTACCGGAGCTGCGCCTGCACATGGCGACGGAGGTGACGCCGCTCTGGCAGGCGACGGAGGACTGGCTTGAACGGCAAGGCATCGGCCCGCCCTTCTGGGCCTTCCCCTGGGCCGGCGGGCAGGCGGTGGCCCGCCATGTGCTGGACAACCCCGGCCTCGTGCGCGGGCGGCGCGTGCTGGACTTCGCGGCGGGCGGCGGTTTGATCGGCATCGCCGCCGCCCTGGCGGGTGCGGCCTCCGTCGTGGCGGTCGACATCGACCCGCTGGCGGAGGCCGCCTGCATCACCAACGCGGCGCTCAACGGCGTGACGCTGGACGTCCACGCGGAGGATATCGTGGGCACGGCCCCGCCCGCCGTGGACGTGCTGCTGGTGGGCGACGTCTGCTACGAGAAGCCGATGGCCGACCGCGTCACCGCCTGGCTCCGCGACCGCGCGGCGGCCGGCACCCTGGTCCTGCTGGGCGACCCCGGCCGCGCCTACCTGCCCACGGACGGGCTGGAGCGGGTGGCCGACCACACCGTCCCCACCACCCTCGAGCTGGAGGACAAGGAGGAACGGGTCACGACGGTATGGCGGGTGGCGGGAACCGTTCCCGGAAGGTGAAGGCGACCGGCGTCGGCCCGTGCCGGTGCAGGTGGTCCAGCCGCTCCCGCGCGTCCTGGAGGGTCGGCCGCGTCCCTGCCGGCACCCACCAGAGCGCCAGGTGCGGGGTGTCCAGCGGCAGGAAGTATTCCCGCCGGTCCCGCATCACCGCGACATGCTCCGCCATCCGGAAGGTGAAGGCGTGCAGCGCCTCCAGGCTTTCCCAGACCGACATATTGACGATCATCTCCGGGTCCGGGAACGGCCGCAGCGACGTCGCGTCATTGCCGTCGCCCACCAGCCGCCACACGAACCCCGGCGACGCCTCCGCCAGCGCGTTCACCGCGTCCAGCCGCTCGACGAAGGTCCGCAGCGGCGGGCTATCGATGGGGTGCAGGAGCTTGGCGATGTTGACCTGGGCGAGATGGAAGGCCTGCGGCACGGACGGTCCTCGGACGGGCGTGGGTGATCGGTCGGGGCGGAGGCTAACACGACCGCTCCGCCCCCGCCTCCTCACCCGTCATACTTCAGGTTGCCGGTCTTCGGTGCCGAATTGTACGTGTCCACCTTCGTCGGCCCGTAGCTGTCGGCGGCGAAGGCCCAGCTGCCGTCCGCCTGCCGGGTCGGTACGGTGATGAAGGTCCCTGCCATCCGTTGCGGCTGCCCCTGCGCCGGCGTGACCGTCAGCAGGAAGTGGCCCAGATCCACCGCCGTGGTCGGGTTCAGCAGGGTGCGGCTGACGACGCGGAAGTCGATGTCGAGCTTGTCGCCCTTGGCCTTCGCACCCTCGAAGAACTGCTTGAACCCGCCGACGATGCCCTCCCGGCCGACCTCGCCGACGGCCCCCTGCGGTCCTGGCTGGAGATAGGCGGCCTCGGCCGTGTAGATGCGCCCCATCGCGGCCACGTCCAGCGCCGTGTAGGCGGCGCTCATGTCCGTGTAGACCTTGTTGATGGCGGCGTGGGTGGCCTCATCCGCCCGGGCGGACAGGCTGAACAGGCCCAGCGACAGGGCCAGGATGGTGATGAGCTTGCGCATGGTCGTTCCTCGAAAAGGCGGTTCCGAAGTGGCCGCGACCATGCCGAAGGACAGTGTTTCAGTGTATCGGCGAGATGTAAGGAATTGTAACGGGCTTATTCCGCCGGGGCCGGCAGGATCGTCTCCAACGGCACGTCGAGAACCCGTGCCAGACGCCGCAGCGTCTCGACGCCACCCGTCTTCACCCCCGTCTCGATCTCCGTGACATAGGACTGCGACGTGCCCGCCCGCCGGGCCAGTTCGGACGCCGTCAGTCCGCGCAGCTCGCGCAGCACCGCGACAGGGTGCTCGCCATCGAGGATGCGGTTGACGACGCTGGCCGGCAGCACGCCCGTCTCTCCGGTCTGGATGCGCCGGGCCACGGCCTCGATGTCAGCAAGGTCGATCGCATCCTCGACAAGCTCCCGCAGCGCATCGTAGTCAGCCCTGGCGAGCGTCACGCTGTCGGCGGTCTCAGCGATGGGGCGGATGGCGGACGCTTTCATCGATAGGCATCCTTCCTGTTGGCGATCCTGACGACGACGACCGTGATGGCCGCGCCATCGATGCGATAGAGTGCTCTCCAGTCACCATGCCTGACACGCCCGGTGCCCTTGCCGAAGGACTTGGCCCAGGGGTGTGGGGCATGCGGATCGGCGGCGAACGCTTCGAGTTTGTCACGGAGTGCGCGGGCATCCTTCCGCGGCATGGTCAGAAGGGCGGCGGCGGCCTGCGTCTCGTAGACAAGCTCCATGCGAACAATATCGCTCTCAGCGATGAGGCGCGTCAAGGCCGCGACACCCGATCCCGCTTGACGCTCCTGCCGCCACCCCGATCTTCTGGGCACCGTCGCAACCCCGGTGTCCCATGCCCTACGCCTCGCTCCGCGAATTCCTGGACAAGCTCGAGAAGACCGGCCGCCTCGTCCGGGTGAGGGAGCCCGTCTCCACCGTGCTGGAGATGACGGAGATCCACACCCGCCTGCTGGCGGAGGGCGGGCCCGCCGTGCTGTTCGAGAACGCCATCAAGGCCGACGGCACCCGCAGCGACATGCCCGTGCTGATCAACCTGTTCGGCACGGTGGAGCGTGTCGCCTGGGGCATGGATCGGGAGCCGCAGGAGCTGCGGCAGGTGGGGGAGACGCTGGCCTTCCTGAAGCAGCCGGAGCCGCCGCGCGGGCTTCGGGAGGCGTTCGACCTGCTGCCGCTGGCCAAGACCGTCATGGCCATGCGGCCCGGCACCGTCTCCAAGGCCCCCTGCCAGGAGGTCGTGCTGACAGGCGACCAGATCGACCTGACCCGCCTGCCGGTGCAGTCCTGCTGGCCGGGGGAGCCCGCCCCCCTGATCACCTGGCCCCTGGTCGTCACCAAGGGCCCCAGCGACAAGCGGGAGGACAACTTCAACCTCGGCATCTACCGCATGCAGGTGCTGGGCAAGGACCGCACCATCATGCGCTGGCTGAAGCACCGCGGCGGGGCCCAGCACCACCAGCGCTGGAAGGGGGCCGGCAAGCGCGAGCCCCTGCCCGCCGCCTGCGTGCTGGGCGCCGATCCCGGCACCATCCTGGCCGCCGTCACGCCCGTGCCGGACACCCTGTCGGAATACCAGTTCGCGGGATTGCTGCGGGGCAAGAAGGTCGATCTGGTGGACTGCAAGACCGTGCCGCTGAAGGTCCCCGCCAATGCTGAGATCGTGATCGAGGGGCACGTGTCGCTCGACGAGTACGCCGACGAGGGGCCCTACGGCGACCACACCGGCTACTACAACAGCGTGGAGAAGTTCCCGGTCTTCCACGTCACCGCCATCACCATGCGGCGGGACCCGATCTACCTCTCCACCTTCACCGGCCGCCCGCCGGACGAGCCGAGCGTCCTGGGCGAGGCGCTGAACGAGGTGTTCATCCCGCTCCTCCAGCAGCAGTTCCCGGAGATCGTGGATTTCTGGCTGCCGCCGGAGGGCTGCTCCTACCGCATCGCCGTGGTCAGCATGAAGAAGGCCTATCCCGGCCACGCCAAGCGCGTGATGATGGGCGTGTGGTCCTTCCTGCGGCAGTTCATGTACACGAAGTGGGTGATCGTCGTTGACCACGACGTCAACGCGCGGGACTGGAAGGACGTGATGTGGGCCATCTCCACCAAGATGGACCCCGCCCGCGACATCACCGTGATCGAGGGCACGCCGATCGACTATCTGGACTTCGCGAGCCCCGAGTCCGGCCTCGGCGGCAAGATCGGCCTCGACGCCACCGACAAGCTCCCCCCCGAGACGTACCGCGAATGGGGCGAGGTCCTGCGCATGGACCAGGGTATCGTGGACAAGGTCACCGAGATGTGGGGCAAGCTCGGCCTGCCGGGCAGCGGCAAGCCGATCTGGAAGTAGCCGTGTTGATGCAGGTCCGGGGCGGACTTCCCATATCCGTTCCAAACCGGACCGACAGGAAACGCCCCCCATGCCCCACCGCCCCGCCAAGCCCGCCGGCATCGTGCCGCTCGACCTCACCCACCATGATCGACTGGGCCCGGCGGTGGACGAGGCGATCCGCAACAACCTCTCCGTCCTGGAGGTGACCGGCGACACGCTGTGGACCGCCTCGGACGAGACGGCCAGCATCGAGCGGCTGGTCAGCGCGGACGGCGGCGCCAGCTACGGCGACCATCGCACCTTCAAGCTGGGCGACTTCTTCGACCTGCCGGAGCCGGACGGCGAGGTTGATGTCGAGGGGGTCGCCGCCGACGGAAACTGGCTTTGGGTCACCGGCTCCATGAGCCTCGCCCGCCGCAAGCCCAAGGTGGGGGAGACCGACGCCAGGGCGGCGCTGGACCGGCTGACAAGGGTGAAGACGGACCCCAACCGCTGGCTGCTGGGCCGCATCCCCTGCCTCGCCTCGGCCGACGGGGCGCACGCGCTGCATCGGTCCGTCACGCTCGCCGACGGCACGCATCTGGAGGCCGCCTGCCTCAAGATGTCGTCCAAGGGCGCCAATCCGCTGACCAAGGCGCTGCGGGCGGATGAACATCTGGCCCGCTTCCTGGACGTCCCGGCCAAGGAGAACGGCTTTGACATCGAGGGCATCGCCGCCGCCCCCGGCCCGCACGGTGTCGCCCGCGTCTTCCTGGGCCTGCGCGGACCGGTGCTGCGCGGCTGGGCCGTGGTGCTGGAGCTGGAGGTGGAGATGGGCCGCCACGGCCGTCTGCGCCTGTGCGAGATCGGCCCGGATGACGAGCCCTACCGCAAGCATTTCCTCGATCTGGACGGCCTCGGCATCCGCGATATGAAGGTCCAGGGCGAGGATCTCTGGCTTCTGGCCGGCCCCACCATGGACCTGGACGGGCCGGTCGCCGTCTGGCGCTGGCCGGAGGGGTTGCTGGCCACGGACCAGGACGTGGTGCCGCGCGACCGGCTGGTGCGCGTCCTGGACGTGCCGCACGGCACCGGCTTCGACCATGCGGAGGGGATGTGCCTGCGCCGTCTGCCGGGCGAATCCAAGCCCCGCCTGCTCGTCGCCTACGACAATCCCGGCAAGGACCGCCAGCACGACGACGGCGCCACGGTGGACCTGGACCTGTTCGACCTGCCCTGACGGGGTCAGCGCGGCACAAGCCGTCCCGCCACCCTCACCGCGCCGTCCCCGTCCCGGGTCAGCACCACCATCTCGCCCGACTGCGGGAACACGCCGGTGAGCGCCGTGATGTTCACCTGATGGGTGACCAGCACCAGCGTGCCCGTCCCGTCCCAGTCCTTCAGGTGCCGGCGTAGTTCCGCCGTCTGCGCCGGTTCCGCCGACCGGTCCTGGAAGAAGCTGTCCAGCGGCGGGAACGGCGTGGCCTCCCCGAAGGCGAGGCGCGCCGTCTCCAGGCAGCGGCACCAGCGGCTGGACAGCACACCCGCCACCGGCACGCCCCGGTCGCGGAAGGCCTGGCCGATGGCGCGGGCCTGGGCCCGCCCCTCCTCCGACAGGTTGCGCTGGGTGGCGCACTCCTCCAGTCGGAACTCCGGCGGGTCGCCGGTTCCGGGCGCCAGCGCATGGCGCATCATGGCGATCGCCCCGCCCCGGCGCAGCAGGTCCCACAGCGCCGCGTCGTCGGCCGCCCGCGCGGGTGCGGGCGCCAGCCAGCAGAGGATCAGCAGGGCGAGCGGCAGGAAGGTTCGCATGCCGGTGAGATGGGATGCCCACGGCCGGGCGGCCAGGGGCCCGCTGCGCCGGTTCAGCGTGCGGGCCCGGCGGCCGTCTCCGCCACGGCCGCGGCGTCGGCGCCCGCCTCGGCCCGCTCCGTGGCGTTGGCCGTGTCGCGCACCGGGGCGGATGCCATGGCGGCGATCAGAAGGCTGGCCAGGACGGCGGCCTGCAAGGCAATGGAAAGACGGCGGTCCTTCATGACGGGTCTCCTTCCCGCGCCGGGACCTTCTGCCCCGGCCGCGGTGGAGACTGAAGCAGACGCGTGTATCTCGATTATGTCGGCCGGTGTTTCAATTGTTTCGGGCGGCCGGTGCTTACGGATGATCTCAGGTCCGCCAGAAGGATGGGCTCAGCATCACCAGAAGGGTGAACAGCTCCAGCCGGCCCAGCAGCATCGCCAGCGACAGAAGCCACTTCGCCTCGTCCTCTAGCGGCCGGAAGTTGCCCGCAGGGCCGATCACCGGCCCCAGCCCCGGCCCCACATTGCCCAGCGCCTGGGCCACGCCCGTCACCGACGTCACGAGGTCCAGCCCCGTCATCGCGACCAGGATCGAGAACAGGAAGGTGATGCCGAGATAGAGGGCGAGGAAGCTCATCACCGAGATGATGACGTCGGCGTCCACCGGCTTGCCGTTGTAGCTGAGCGGCATCACCCGGCGCGGGCTGAACAGCCGCGTCATCTGGGTGCGCAGGGCCAGCCACAGGATCTCGTACCGCAGCATCTTCACGCCACCCGTGGTCGATCCGGTGCAGCCGCCCGTGAACAGCAGCACGAAGAACAGGGCCACGGCGGGCGGGCCCCAGGTGGAGTAGTCGGCCGAGGCGTAGCCCGTGGTGCTGATCACCGAGACGACGTTGAAGGTGGCGAGGCGCAGCGACTCCATCGCCGGCGTGTCCGTGGTCACGCCGAGATAGACGGCGAGGGCGAGCGAGACGGCCAGGATGAAGAGCAGGAACAGACGCACCTGGCTGTCCCGCAGCAGGGGCGTCGTCTCGCCGCGCACCAGGCTGATGTAGCGGACGAAGGGCAGGCTCCCCAGCAGCATGAAGACGATCAGCACCCAGTGGACCGCCGGCTGCTGCCAGTACCCGATGCTGGCGTCCTGGGTGGAGAACCCGCCGGTGGAGACCGCCGTCATGGCGTGGCAGATGGCGTCGAACGTCCCCATGCCCGACAGGCCCAGCAGGATGGCGCAGGCCACCGTCATGCCGAGATAGATCCAGCCGAAGGCCAGCGCGAGGTCTGCCGCCCGGGGCACCACCTTGTCCGACTTGTCGGAGGATTCCGACCGGAACAGCTGCATCCCGCCGACGCGCAGGAACGGCAGGATGACGATGCCCATGCCGACGATGCCGATGCCGCCCAGCCATTGCAGCAGGGAGCGCCAGAGCAGGATGCCCGGCGGCAGCTCCGACAGCCCGATGATCACGGTGGACCCCGTGGTGGTCAGCCCGCTCATGGCCTCGAAGAAGCCGTCGGCGAAGCCCAGCCGCAGCGACGACAGCATGAACGGCAGGGAGGAGAACAGGCAGACCACGATCCAGGCGAGGCTGGTCAGCACGAAGGTCTGCCGCAGGGTCAGCACCACCCCGGTCTGCCGGTTCGTCAGGATCAGCAGCACGCTGAAGAACAGCGTCAGCGCCGACGACACCGCGAAGACCTGCCAGTCCTCGTTATCCGCGGCGAGGTCCGCCAGCATGGGGACCAGCATCGCCCCCGCCAGGACCAACAGCAGATATCCGATGATGAAGAAGATCGGCCTGACGTCCAGGACGGCCATGATACCCGCGCGCACTGGGCCGCGCCCGAGGGGCCGGCGGAACGGCGCCTAACTTACCCCTTTCAGCCCGGCCGGACAGTCGGAATCTTCTCGCGCCGCGCGGGCCTCAGCCCAGGTGGTCGAAGTCGCCCCTGAGGGCCAGCAGTGCCGCCCGTTCCCGCTCGATCTCGTCCATGGTGCGCACGCCCAGGCGGCGGAACAGCGGCACCGGCGGGCACCAGCCCTGCAGCGCGTGCTGCAGCAGGAAGCCCTGCACCACCATGGGCATGACCAGGAACCGGCGGTCGACCGCCGCCGTCAGCGCGAGGCCGATCAGCGTCAGGCTGGCCGCGTTCGCCTCCAGCGTCCGCTCCATGTCCCATTCCCGGTCCAGCTCCTCCAGGCGCCAGTCGATGGCGCAGGGGTCGAGGTCGCGGTAGCGCTCGATCCGCCGGTCGATCTCCGCGTCGCGCGCCCGGTTGATCGGTTCCGGCGAATGGTCCCGCACCCGGTGGCGGGTCGGCGGCAGGCGGTCGGCAAGCGTGTCCATCGGCGTCCTTCCCTCCTATGCAGGCCTCTGCAACAGGCGCGCGCGCCGCGTTGTCGCGTCCTCACGCCTTCGTGACGGGTCCGGCGGCGCTCGTGATTCGCCAACGGCGTTCCCGATGACCAGATTGTGGGGCATCCGACCGACCACACGGTGACGAGACGAGGAGGATGCGCGTGATGACGAGACGGACCCTGTTGGGCGGGCTTGCGGGGCTCGGGGCGGCCGCCTTCGGCGCCAAGGCCGCGCGCGACGCCGCCGCCGCGTCCGGCGCGCAGGCCGGGGCGCAGGCCGGGGCGAAGACCTTTCCCTTCACCCTGCCGGAGCAAGAGTGGGCGCGGCGCCTGTCGCCGGAGGCCTACCGCGTCCTGCGCGGCCACGGGACGGAGCGGGCCTTCACCAGCCCGTTGAACACCGTGAAGGGCCCGGGGCTGTTCCACTGCGCCGGCTGCGACCACCCGCTGTTCGACGCCGCGACCAAGTACGACAGCGGCACCGGGTGGCCCAGCTTCTGGGACCATCTGCCGGACGCCATCGGCACGGCCGAGGACCGCAGCTTCTTCATGGTCCGGGTGGAGGTGCACTGCGCCAACTGCGGCGGCCATCTGGGCCATGTGTTCGAGGATGGGCCGCCGCCGACCGGGCTGCGCTACTGCATGAACGGTGTGGCCATGACCTTCAAGCCGGGCGCCAAGCCCGCCGCCGGTTCCGGCGCCTGAGGAGGACACGATGCGCAAGCTCATCCAGGGCGCCGTCGTCGGCGCCGCCCTGATCCTGTCGGCCGCCGGGGCCCTCGCCCAGGAGAAGCCCGCCGCGACGGAGACCGCGATCTTCGCCGGCGGATGCTTCTGGTGCGTGGAAAGCGATTTCGACAAGGTGCCGGGCGTGCTGGAGACCGTGTCCGGCTATGCCGGCGGGCACACCCGCAACCCCACCTACGAGGACGTGACCGCCGGCGGCACCGGCCATCGCGAGGTGGTCAAGATCGTCTACGACCCGGCCACCGTCAGCTATCCCCAGCTCGTCAGCTATTTCTGGCGCACGGTGGACCCGCTCGATGCGAGGGGGCAGTTCTGCGACAAGGGGGAGAGCTACACCACGGCCATCTACGCCACCTCGCCGTCCCAGCTCGCCGCCGCCAACGCCGGCAAGGAGACGATCGAGAAGGTGCTGGGCCGGGAGGTCGCCACCGTGGTGGAGCCGCTGAAGCTGTCGGGCTTCACCCCGGCAGAGGAATACCACCAGGACTACTACAAGCGGAACAGCCTCAAGTACCAGTACTACCGCTGGGGCTGCGGCCGGGACGCGCGGCTGGAACAGCTCTGGGGCGACGCCGCCGTCAAATGGCCCCCACCCGCCGACGCGCCGGGCAGCTGAGCCGCACCGGCGACCCTGGTGGTTCCCGCGACGCGACTGATCCAGCGCACTTGCCCCCGCCCGTCTCCGGGATAGAGTCCGCCCGCACCCATTGAAGCGGGGCCGGATCGGGACAGGCGGGGACGGGCGGGATCATGACGGTCATCACCAAGAAGGCGGCGCTGGTCACGGGCGGCGCCAAGGGGGTCGGGCGGACGATCGCGCTCGACCTCGCCGCCCATGGCTGGAACGTCGCCATCCAGTACTTCCACCGCAAGGCCGAGGCGGACGAGGTGGTCGCCGCCATCCGCCGCGATGGCGGCCGGGCGGAGGCGTTCCAGACCAACCTCTCCCGCGAGGAGGAGGTGGAGGCCCTGGTGCCGGCCGCCTGCCGCAAGGTCGGCCACCTGACGCTGCTGGTGAACGCGGCCGCGGAGTTCGCCGACGACACCGTCGCCACGGCCGACCGCGAAAGCTGGGACCGCCATCTTGAGACCAACCTGCGCGCCCCCTTCGTGCTGATCCAGCGCTTCGCCGCCCAGCTCCCGCAGGGGGAGAACGGCTCGGTCATCAACGTGCTGGACCAGCGCGTGCTGAACCTGACGCCCCACTATCTCAGCTACACCCTCAGCAAGGCCGGGCTCTGGACCCTGACGCGCACGCTGGCGCTCGCGCTGGCGCCGCGCGTCAGGGTCAACGGCATCGGTCCGGGGGCGGAGTTCCGCCCGCCCCGGCCGGACGGCCAGCCTGGCCCGGCGCCGGAGGACAGGCCGCTGCGCCGTCCCGTCGAAGGCGACGAGGTCGCGGCGGCCGTGCGCTTCATCCTGGCCACGCCCAGCATGACAGGCCAGATGCTGGCGCTGGACGGTGGGGAGCATCTGGGCTGGGCGCAGCCCGCAGGCTGAGCGGCTGCCGACGACCGGCGGCCCCGGACATGGTTAAGGGAATCCGAAGGGTTACGCCGCGCGAAGGGGTCCGGGCGGCCCGCGCGGGCGCTCCCGGCGCCGGGGCGAGGCGAACGGCCGGAAAGTTTTGCACATATCACTTTCGGGTAGCGCCTGCCCCGGCCTCGCAGGCGTGTCAAGGCGGAAAATCCAGCAGGTGACAGAATGGTGACCCCTTGACACAGAAAAACGTCAATGAATTCAATGGTCCTTATTGAATTGCCTAAAATCTGTGCAACCACGTGAAAGCCTTGGGCCGCCTCACCTCCCACAAGCGGGGGCGCCAGTTGTCCCGAGACTTATCCACAGGAATCGTGGATGACTGCGGGGGCTGCGGATCAAACGGGGTACACCCTCTCGATTCGACCCACCCGCGGCATCGGTCCCGCGCGGCCGGCGATTGACCGGCGCCGCCGGATCGGCCACATGGGGCGTCATGGACGACACGCTTCCCGACCCGACCGCGCCGGCGCCGGATGGTCAGACGGCCCCAATCGGCCGCGCCCGGCCCGAGAACGCCAGGCCCGACCTGGCGCGCGGCGTCGACACCATCAAGGGCTATCTGCGCACCCTGCCCGACCGTCCCGGCGTCTACCGCATGATCAACGCCGCCGGCGACGTGCTCTATGTAGGCAAGGCGAAGAACCTGAAGAAGCGCGTCGCCAACTACACCATGCCCACGAAGCTGCCGATCCGGCTTCAGCGCATGGTGAGCGAGACCGTGACCATGGAGTTCGTCACCACCCACACGGAGGTGGAGGCGCTGCTCCTGGAGTCCAACCTGATCAAGCGGCTGATGCCGCGCTACAACGTGCTGCTGCGGGACGACAAGACCTTCCCGCACATCCTGATCGCGGCCGACCACGACTTCCCGCAGCTCACCAAGCATCGCGGCGCCCGGGACCGCAAGGGCGACTATTTCGGCCCCTTCGCCAGTGCCGGCAGCGTCAACCGCGTGATGACGGCGCTCCAGCGCGCCTTCCAGATCCGCAACTGCTCCGACACGGTGTTCTCCAGCCGCACCCGCCCCTGCCTGCAGTACCAGATCAAGCGCTGCACCGCCCCCTGCGTCGGCCGGGTGGACCGGGGCGAGTACCTGGACCAGGTGAAGGAGGCGACGGACTTCCTGCGCGGCCGGTCCAGCGACATCCAGGCGGACCTCGCCCGCGCCATGCAGGAGGCGTCGGACAATCTGGAGTTCGAGCGCGCGGCCCGGCTGCGCGACCGCATCCGCGCCCTGACCGCCATCCAGGCCCACCAGGACATCAACGTGTCGGGGCTGGAGGACGCGGACGTGATCGCCGCCCATCAGGACGGCGGCCTGACCTGCATCCAGGTCTTCTTCTTCCGCGGCGGGCGGAACTACGGCAACCGCGCCTACTTTCCCAGCCACGACAAGAGCCAGGAGACGGGGGAGGTGCTGGCCGCCTTCGTCGCCCAGTTCTACGAGAACAAGGCGGCCCCCGCCCTGGTGCTGGTCAGCCACGAGCTGGCGGAGCACGACCTGTTGCAGGAGGCGCTGTCGGTGCGCGCCGGCCACCGGGTGGAGCTGCACGCCCCCCAGCGGGGCGACAAGCGCCGGGTGGTCGACCACGCGCTCAACAACGCGCGGGAGGCGCACGGCCGGCGCCTCGCCGAAAGCGGCAGCCAGGCGAAGCTGCTGGCCGGCGTGGCCGACGTGTTCGGCCTGTCGGAGCCGCCGAAGCGGATCGAGGTCTACGACAACTCCCACATCCAGGGCACCAACGCGGTGGGCGGCATGATCGTCGCCGGGCCGGAGGGCTTCCTGAAGAACAGCTACCGCAAGTTCAACATCAAGGACCCCAAGGCCGCCGGCGACGACTACGCCATGATGCGGGAGGTGCTGACCCGCCGGTTCGAGCGCGCCATCAAGGAGGACCCGGAGCGGGCGGAGGGCACCTGGCCCGACCTCGTCCTGATCGACGGCGGGGAGGGGCAGCTCACCGTCGCCATGGAGGTGCTGGCCGAACTCGGCATCGACGATTTGCCGCTGGCCGCCATCGCCAAGGGCCCCGACCGCGACGCCGGGCGCGAACGCTTCTTCATGCCCGGACGCCCGCCCTTCGGCCTCGACGCCAAGAGCCCGGTGCTCTACTTCCTCCAGCGCCTGCGGGACGAGGCGCACCGTTTCGCCATCGGCACGCACCGGGCGCGGCGGGAGAAGGCGATCGGCGCCAATCCGCTGGACGAGATCCAGGGCATCGGGCCGAAGCGCAAGAAGGCCCTTCTGCACCATTTCGGCTCGGCCAAGGCCGTGGCCCGCGCCGGCCTCCAGGACCTCGCCAACGTGGAGGGCATCAGCGAGGCGGTGGCCAAGCTCATCTACGACCACTTCCATCCGGACGGGTGAGGCCGGGCATATCCCCCTTGACCCCGGCACGGCTCTGACGAAGGGTGTGCCCGACCGGGACCGGAGCGCCGTTACACCGTCATGCTGACCAGCCTGCCCAACATCCTGACGCTGAGCCGGATCGCGGTGATCCCCCCGGTCGTGGCCCTGTTCTACGTCCCCGGCCCCTGGGCCGCCTATGCGTGCTGCGCGCTCTTCAGCCTCGCCGGCATCACCGACTGGTTCGACGGCTACCTCGCCCGCACCCGGCGGGAGGAGAGCGTGATCGGCCGCTTCCTGGACCCGATCGCCGACAAGCTGCTGGTCGCCGCCGTGCTGCTGATGCTGGTGGCGGTGGACAAGATCAGCGGCCTCGTGGTGTTGCCCGCCGTCGTCATCCTGCTGCGCGAGGTGCTGGTCTCCGGCCTCAGGGAGTTCCTCGCCGGCGTCCAGGTCGGCATGCCGGTCAGCCGGCTCGCCAAGTGGAAGACCGCCGTGCAGATGGTCGCCATCGGCTTCCTCATCGTCGGCGACGACGGGCCGGGCTGGCTGCCCGTCCGCCTGATCGGCGAACTCGGCCTCTGGGCCGCCGCCGCCTTGACGCTGATCACCGGCTGGGACTACCTGCGCGCCGGTCTGCGCCACATGCTGGCGCCGGAAGCGGCGAAGCCGCCGCGCTCGGGCTCGACGCAGGTGGGCACTTAGGAGGATCGTTCCCGTGAAGCTGCTCTATTTCGCCTGGCTGCGCACCAAGATCGGGACGGCCGAGGAATCCGTGGACCTGCCCGCCGGGGTGTCCGACGTGGGCGGGCTGATCGACTGGCTGCGCGGGCGCGGACCCGGCTATGCCGACGCGCTGGCGAACCTCGCCGTCGTCAAGGTGGCGGTGAACCAGGAGTATGTGGGGCTGGACCACCCGGTGAAGCCGGGGGACGAGGTCGCCCTGTTCCCGCCCGTCACCGGCGGCTGACCCCGCCAGGAAGGGACACCGCCATGGCCGTCCGGGTGCAGCGGGAGGATTTCGACATCGGGGCGGAGCTGGGCGCCCTGACCCGGGGCAACACCCGCATCGGCGGCCTGACCAGCTTCGTCGGGCTGGTGCGCGACATGGCGGGCGGCGACGCCGTCGGCGCCATGACGCTGGAGCATTACCCCGGCATGACCGAGCGCCAGCTGGAGGCGATCGAGACGGAGGCGCGGCGCCGCTGGCCGCTGGACGCCACGCTGATCGTCCACCGCATCGGCCGGCTGGAGCCCGGCGACCGCATCGTGCTGGTCGCCTGCGCCAGCGCCCACCGGGAGGCGGCGTTCCAGGCCTGCCACTTCCTGATCGACTGGCTGAAGACCAAGGCGCCCTTCTGGAAGCAGGAGGAAACCCCCGCCGGCCCCCGCTGGGTGGACGCCAAATCCACCGACGACGACGCTGCCGCCCGGTGGGAGCGGGGCTGACGGCACTCTCTACCCGTCATTCCCGCGAAAGCGGGAACCCATCCTTCAGCGGGCTCGCTGGTGGAAACATGGGTTCCCGCTTCCGCGGGAATGACGTCGGGGAGAGAGCTCGGAAGCCCCCCTACTCCGCCGCCCGCATCCCCTCCAGCCGGCCGTTCACCAGCGCGTCGTAATCGGTCATCAGGGTGCGCGTGATCTCGCCCGGCGTGAAGGTCAGGTCGCCGATGCGGCCCACCGGCGTCACCTCCGCCGCCGTCCCCGTCAGGAACACCTCCGTGGCGCCCTTCAGCTCCTCCGGGAAGATCGCCCGTTCCACCACCTGATAGCCGCGCCGCTTGGCGAGGTCGATCACCGTGCGCCGGGTGATCCCGTCCAGGAAGCAGTCCGGGATGGGCGTGTGGATCACGCCGTCCTTGATGATGAAGACGTTGGCGCCCGTCGCCTCCGCCACCTGCCCGCGGTAGTCCAGCATCAGCGCGTCCTGGAAGCCCTCGTTCTCCGCCGCGTGCTTGGACATGGTGCAGATCATGTAGAGGCCGGCCGCCTTCGACGCGGTGGGGGCCGTGTCCGGCGCCGGGCGGCGCCACTTCGACCATTGCAGGGCGATGCCCTTCATCCGCAGCTCGGGCGAGAAATAGCTGGGCCACTCCCACACGGCGATCGCCAGATGGATCGTGTTCGCCTGGGCCGACACGCCCATCATCTCGCTGCCGCGCCACGCCACCGGGCGGACATAGGCGTTGGTCAGGCCGGCGGCCTTCACCGTGTCGTTGGTGGCCTTGTCGATCTCGGCCACCGTGTAGGGAATCCTGAAGCCCAGCAGCTCGGCCGACTTCACCAGCCGCTCCGAATGTTCGGTCAGCTTGAAGACCCTGCCGTTGTAAACCCGCTCCCCTTCGAATACACAGCTTCCGTAGTGCAGGCCATGGGTCAGCACATGGATCTTCGCGTCGCGCCACGGCACCATCTCGCCGTCGAACCAGATGACGCCGTCGCGGTCGTGGAAGGGGATGATGGACATCTTGGGTCGTTTCCTCAGAAGGAGCGGGACAGATTATGTCCGGCCACACGCACCGGACATAACGATCTTTCCGAAATAAGTCAACATGACTGACGTAAAAACCGGCCCGAACCCCCTGTTCCTGCGTGAGGAGGACCTCCGCCAGGGCATCGAACTCCTGTTCTACGCGTACCGGGACTTTACCGCCGAACCCGACGCGATGCTCGGAAAAATCGGACTGGGCCGGGCGCACCACCGGGTCATCTACTTCGTCGGCCGCTATCCCGGCGCCACCGTGACGGAGCTGCTGGCCATCCTGCGCATCACCAAGCAGAGCCTGAGCCGTGTGCTGGGCGAGCTGATGGAGCAGGGCTATGTGGAGCAGCGGCCCGGCACCAAGGACCGGCGCCAGCGCCTGCTGACCCTCACCGACAAGGGCCAGGAGCTGGAGCGCCAGCTGTCCGACGCCCAGCGCGCCCGCATCGCCCGCGCCTACCGCGCGGCCGGGGCGGAGGCGGTGGAGGGCTTCCGCACCGTCATGCTCGGCATCATGGACGAGATCGACCGCGCCAAATTCCCCACCCCGCGCGGCCCCGGCGGGAAGCGGTAGCGGGCGGGGCTTCCGCCCTCCCCCTTCGACAGGCTCAGGGTGAGGGCTGTGCTTTCAGCGGCGATGTCGTATCAGGCCCGGCTTTCCCACTCGGCCTCACCCTGAGCCTGTCGAAGGGCGAGGCCGCCACACCGCAAGCCATTCGAGACACGGGCCCACCCATGCTATCCTCCCGCCCCATGACGGAGGACATGCCCCATATCCTGGTGGTCGACGACGACACGCGGCTGCGCGACGCGCTGCGCCGCTATCTCGGCCAGAACGGCTTCCTGGTGACCACGGCGGCCGACGCCGCCGACGCGCGGGCGAAGCTGGAGGCCCTGTCCTTCGACCTGATGATCCTGGACGTGATGATGCCGGGCGAAAGCGGGCTCGATCTCACGCGGGGGCTCAAGGGCCGCATCCCCATCCTGCTGCTGACCGCGCGCGGCGACCCGGACGACCGCATCGCCGGGCTGGAGGCCGGGGCGGACGATTACCTCGCCAAGCCGTTCGAGCCGCGCGAGCTGGTGCTGCGGCTGCACTCCATCCTGCGCCGCCTGCCCAAGTCCCCCGCCCCGCCGCCGGCGGAGATGCGGCTGGGCCGCTGGCTGTTCGACCCCCAGCGGGAAGAGCTGCGCGCCGGTGCCGAATCCGGGGCGGAGGTCGTGCGCCTGACCACGGCGGAGGCGGCCCTGCTCAAGGTGCTGGCCGCCAACCCCGGCACCGTCTTCACCCGCGAGGCGCTGGTGGAGAAGGCGGGGGTGGACGGCAACAACGCCCGCACCATCGACGTGCAGGTCACCCGCCTGCGGCGCAAGCTGGAGGACGATCCACGCCTGCCGCGCTATCTCCAGACCGTGCGCGGCGAGGGCTATGTGCTGAGGCCGGACTGACATGGCCGCCCCCGACGCCCTGGGTGGCCCCGCCACGGACCTCTGGCGCCGCCGGCCCCGCCCCTTCCGCTGGATGAAGCGGTTCCTGCCGCGCACCCTGTTCGGCCGGTCGCTGATGATCATGGTCACACCGGTCGTGCTGGCCCAGCTCATGGCGACTTACTGGTTCTACGACCGGCACTGGGAGGAGCTGACCAAGCGCCTGGCCTTCGGGGTGGCGGGCGAGATCGCCATGGTGATCGAGGAGCTGCGCGACGACGACGGGGAGGCGGAGCGCGCCGCCACCCTGGCCCGCACGGCCAGCACCATGGACCTCTACATCACGTGGCTGCCGGGGGAGGCGCTGCCGCGCGAACCGCAGCGGGTCAGCGGCATCCTGGAGACCACGCTGGCGAGGGCGCTCGACGAGCGGGTGCGGCGCCCCTGGCGGATCGACACCAACGTCGCCCGCGAATGGATCGAAATCCGGGTACAGCTGGAGGACGGGCTCCTGTCGGTGATGAGCCCTGAGCGGCGCCTGTTCAGCTTCACCAGCTACCTCTTCATCATCTGGATGGTCGGCAGCTCCGCCGTCCTCTTCGCCATCGCCGTCGTCTTCATGCGCAACCAGATCCGCCCCATCCGGCGGCTGGCGGTGGCGGCCGACGCCTTCGGCAAGGGGCGCGACGCGCCGGGCTTCAAGCCGGAAGGGGCGGCCGAGGTGCGGCAGGCCTCCGCCGCCTTCCTGCAGATGCGCGCCCGCATCCAGCGCCAGATCAGCCAGCGGACGGAGATGCTGGCCGGCGTCAGCCACGATCTGCGCACGCCCCTGACCCGCATGCGGCTCCAGCTCGCCATGCTGCCCGACAGCCAGGAGGTGGAGGAGCTGAAGGCCGACGTGGTCGAGATGGAGACCATGATCGAGGGCTATCTCGCCTTCGCCCGCGGCGAGGGGACGGAGGCGCCGCAGCCCGTCCAGCTCGACCGGCTGCTGCGGGAGATCGCCGGCAACGCCCGGCGGGAGGGGGCGGCGGTCGAGCTCGTCGTCGGCGACGCGGAGGTGCCGGAACTGCCGCTGCGGGCCAACGCCATGAAGCGCTGCCTCACCAACCTCGTCGCCAACGGGCTGCGCTACGGCAAGCGGGTCCGCATCGGGCTGACGGTCGGGCCGGAGACGATCGAGATCGCCATCGAGGATGACGGGCCCGGCATCCCGGCCGCCCGGCGGGAGGAGGTGTTCCGCCCGTTCCACCGGCTGGAACCGTCGCGCAACCTCGCGACCGGCGGTGTGGGCCTCGGCCTCACCATCGCCCGCGACATCGCGCGCGGCCATGGCGGCGACGTGGTGCTGGGCGACAGCGCGCTTGGCGGGCTGAAGGCCGTGGTCCGCCTGCCGCTGTGACGCCCCCGCCGCCTCAGTCCTTCTCGGGCTTCGGCGGCCGCGGCGGCGTGCCGCCCTCCATCGGGCTCAGCATCTCCGAGCCGGTCTTGTCCGACCCGACGAAGGTGAAGACGCCGGCCAGCGTCTTGTCGTCCTGCAGCGAATAGACGCCCAGCCCCAGCACCCGGCCATGCACGTCGCGGAAGGCCACGGACAGCACACCCTCGGCGTAGAGGCCGGTGCCGATGAAGGCGGTCGGGCCGATCTGCCAGACCATCTGGTAGGTCGGGCCGCTCCGGCGGATTTCCGCGACACCCTTGTAGGTCTCCCGCCCCACGTCGCGGCCGTTCACGGTGTAGATGCCGTCCAGGGCCTTGGCCGCGTCCTGCGCGGCGGCCGGGGGGGCGACGGGCGCCGCCCACAGCAGCGGGGCGGCGACCAGGGCGGCGAGCCCGGCTTTCATCCAAGGCCTGACGGCCATCCTGGTCTTCACAGCGCCAGCCTGCATCGCGGTCACCCGGTCGTTCGAGGAGCCTTCAACAGAGTGTTGTCCGATTGGGCAAACAGCCAAGTCCCCAGCATGACCCGGCCGGTCCCGGCTGTGAACGCGAAAAAAGGGCCGCGCCCGGATGGGTGCGGCCCTTTCTCGCATGCGCGGCGTCCACCGCCCCTCACGGGCGGCGGCGCCAGCGGCGGATCACTTCTTCGGCATGGCCTTCGCCATGGCCGACTTCACCTCCTCCAGGCTCTCCTTCATGCGGTTGGAGAGCACCTCGGCGGCCTCGGTGTTGGACTTCGCCACCATCTCCGACAGCTCCTTCATGTTGGAAAGCGCCTTCTCGAAGGCGGCCTTCACCATGTCGGCCTGCTTGGCGATCTTGTCCTCCGGGGTACCGGCGGCCATCATCTGGCTCAGCACGGCGGAGGACTCCTCCATCGTCTGGCGCAGGATCTCGGCCTGCCGGCGCATCACGGCCTGCACGCCCTCGAACGCCAGCTGGTTCGCGGCGGTGACCGCCTCGATGTTCTTCCGCTGGGCGGCGATCATCGCCTCCATGTCGACACCGGGCATCTTGAAGTCGACCATCATCTTGGTCATGTCGGCGAACTTGGTCGGGTCCATGAACTTCGTCATGTCGAAATCCATGAACGGGGGCTTCGTCTGGGCCATGTGCGTTTCCCCGGCGCGGTTACGGACTGTCACGTTGCGGACTGTGATGCTGCGATGCAGCAATTTCGTGGCGTCATCATGCACTTTGCCACTTTTTTCGTCAATCTTCTTTGTGCAGTGCACAAAAAGGGGTTAATTATCAAGCCGCTGGCGCTTCCGGGCGGCGGAACGCCCCGAACGGGCGGCGGACCGACGCCCACAGCTCCTCCGCCTGTCTAAGCCTGCTGTCCAGGGCGGCCATGGTCTTGGCCAGATCCTCGCTGTCGTCCTGGAACCAGGTGTCCAGGACCGACAGCCAGACGGCGGCGAGGCCGCGCACCTGGACCATGCCGGCGAAGCCGCTGGAATGCACGCCCGCCGCCTCCAGCATCCAGCCCATGGACCGTTTCAGGTGCGGCAGTCCGGACAGCGCCGTCAGCGGGTCCATGCGGGCCTCGGTCCAGATGGCGCGCAGCCCCTCCTTGTAGGGCGCCAGCGCGTCGAACCGGCGCATCAGCACGTCGAACAGCCGGTCGCGCGGCCTCTCCTCCATGTCCACGCCACCGCCCAGCACCTTGGCGTCGGTCAGGCGCGACAGGGCGGCGATGATGTCGGCCCGGCCCGAGACGTGGCGGTAGAACTCGGCCAGCGACATGCCCGCGCGCTCGGCGATGTCGGCCAGCGTCGTGGTCCGCCAGCCCTTCTCCGCCGCCAGCGCCATGGCCGCGTCGACGATGCGTTGCACGGGATCGATTTTCCTCGCCATGGTTCGCCCCCTGCCGGCCACTTGGTGGCCCCTTGGTGGTTGTCCGTTCGAGCGGAGATGGGACTTTCCGGCGTATACGACCACAGCGGCGCGTGCGGGGAAAGGTCGCGGATGGTGTTACCCCGGCCCGCGCGCGTGTCGCGGTAACGGCATCTGTGTTCCCGGGTTGACCTTGCGGCGCATGGCCCCCAAGGATATTTCACTCACCGACGCATCCACCCAGCGGCAGCCCCCAACAGCAGCCCCCACCCGCAGCAAAAGCAGGACGTCCGCATGGACCCCCGCCAGCTCGACAGCGGCGCTTCTCACGCCAGTCCACCCCATGCGGTCACGCCCAACGCGGGTACCCAGGGCGTGGCGCACCGGCTGCCCTACCTCAGCGTGGAGGAGGAGCGCGACCTCGCCCTGCGCTGCCGGGCCGGCGACCGGATGGCGGAGGCGCGTCTGGTGCTCTCCCATCTCCGCATGGTGGTGAAGCTGGCGCGCGTCTACCGCCGCTACGGCGCCTCGCTGCAGGACCTGATGCAGGAGGGGACGATCGGGCTGATCCAGGCGATCCGCAAGTTCGACCCGCAGCGCGACAACCGGCTGTCCACCTACGCCATGTGGTGGATCCGCGCCGCGATGCAGGAGCATGTGGTGCGTTCCTGGTCGCTGGTGCGGCTGGGCAAGTCCGCCGCCCACCGCGCCCTCTTCTTCTCCCTGCGCAAGCTGGATCAGGCCGACGCGGCGGCCGAGCCGCAGCCCGAATCCCCGTTGGCGAAGCTGATGGAGAAGGGCCGGCTCCCGGCGGCGGAGATCATGGCCATGCTCCGCCGCCTGTCCGCCCCCGACCTGTCGCTGGATGCGCCCCCGCCCGGCTCCGCCACCGCGGGGCCGGAGCGGGAGGAGACGTTCGGCGAGCGGCTGGCCACCCCGCTCCCCTCGCCGGAGGAGATGGTCGCCGACACGCGCCTCCAGGGCCTGTGGACCGGCCTGCTGGCGAAGGCGTTGAAGCTGCTGCCGGACCGGGAGGCGCACATCATCCGCGCCCGGCATCTGGGCGACTCCGCCCCGACCTTCGAAGCCATCGGGCGGGAGCTGGGCATCAGCAAGGACCGCGTCCGCCAGCTCGAGCAGCGCGCACTGGCCAAGCTCCGCGCCGCCCTCGGCCCCGCCCTGCTGACCCACGGCCTGCCCGGCCGCTGACCACACAGTCTCAGACCACCTCGCCGACCACGCCGCCGGTCACTGCCGCCAGCGCCTGGGGGGCGATCGGGAAAACCGCGTTCGGCGTGCCGGCTGCCGCCCACACCGTCTCGTACTTCAAGAGGTCACGGTCCAGCATCATCAGGGCCGGCACCGCGTGGCCCACGGGCGGCACCCCGCCGATGGGGAAGCCGGTCGCCATGCGGACGAACTCCGCGTCCGCCTTGCCCAGCCGCTCCCCGTTAAGCCGCTCCGCCAGCGCCTTGGCGACCGACGCCTCGTTCACCCGGTTCGCCCCGCTCGCCACCACCACCACCGGGCGGCCCGTGTCGCGGGTGCGGAAGACGATGCTCTTGGCGATCTGCCCGACATCGCAGCCGATCACCGCCGCCGCCTCGGCCGAGGTGCGGGTGGACGCGGCGAACTCCACCACATGGATCGGATAGCCGAGATCGTTCAGCAGGTTCTGGATGCGCTGGGCGCTGGGGCTGAGCGGTCCGGGCATCGCGCGGTCACCCGGCCAGGGCCCGCGACCGGCGGGTCGCGTCCGCCACCGCCCGCTCCATCAACGGGGCGAGGCCGTCCGCCGCCATCAACACGTCCAGCGCCGCCTGCGTGGTGCCGTTCGGGCTGGTGACGTTGCGGCGGAGCTGGGCCGCCTCCTCCGGGGACTGGCGCAGCAGCTCGCCCGCCCCGCTCACCGTGGCGCGGGCCAGCCGCATGGAAAGCTCCGCCGGAAGGCCCGCCGCCTCCCCCGCCTTCGCCAGCGTCTCCACCAGCAGGAACACATAGGCGGGCCCGCTGCCCGACACGGCCGTCACGGGGTCCAGCAGGGACTCGTCATCCACCCAGGCGACCTCGCCCACGGCGGCCAGCAGCCGGTCGCACAGGTTCCGGTGGCAGCTGGTGGCCCGTGCGTTCGGCACGGCCACGCTGATGCCGCGCCCGATGGCGGCCGGGGTGTTTGGCATCGCCCGCACCACCGCCGCTTCCGCGCCCAGATGCTTCTCGAAATAGGCGATCGGCTTGCCCGCCGCGATGGACAGGAACACCGCATCCCCTGCGAAGCGCCGATATCCGGGCAGGGCCGCGTCCATCATCTGCGGCTTCACCGCCAGGATCACGGCGGCGGGGCTGAAGTCGGCCGGGATGTCCGCCGGGTCGCGCACGGCCGTCACACCGTCGGGCAGCGGCCCCGTGGCGCCGGACGGCTCCACCACCACCACCCGGCCGGCGACGCCGGCGGCCATCCAGCCGGCCAGCATCGCCCCGCCCATCTTGCCGCAGCCGACCAGCAGCAGTGCCGCGCCCATCGTCCCCACCCCGCTCTCTCGGGTCCCGGGCGGCGGGGGCGGTGGTCCGCCTACGCTGCGCCAGCCCTCACGCTTCGCCCACCGTGTCCAGGATGGCGGCGCTCACCGCCTCCTGCGCCGTTTTACCGCCCCAGATGACGAACTGGAAGGCGGGGTAGAAGCGTTCGCACTCCGAAAGCGCGATGTCGACCAGATCCTCGAGCTGCTCCACGCTGGCCCCGCGCGACCCGCGCAGCAGCACCGTCTGGCGGAACATCGGCGTCTGCTCCTCGCAGCAGACGTCGAAATGGCCGAGCCACATCTTGTTGTTGATCTCGGCCAGCAGCTCGGTGACCGGCGGCTTGCGCGCGGTGGGCACCTTCATGTCGAACTGGGCGGAGAACTGCATGGCGCTCACCTCCGTCTGCCAGACGAAGAACAGGCGGTAATCGCACCAGCGGCCCTTGATCTCGACGATCATCTCCTCGTCGCTGGCCCGGTCGAACGGCCATTCGTTGGCGACGACGATCTCTTCCAGGATGTCGAGGGGATTGTGGGTGCTGCTCGAAGTCTCGATGGTCACGGCCGTCATGTGCGCCCTCCTCTCGCCCGGCGGGCATCGCGGCCCACCCCCATCACAGTCCTAACCGGCCCGATATCTAGTAGTTCCAGCCGGGGGAACCACCAGGGATACGGTGCCATGGGTAATACCATCGCGCAACCTGATTTCCCGGCGGCGCTGTGATGGATGAATGAAGTTTCGCTGACATCCGAATCGCCCCGCCAGTCGTCGCGAATCGGGCGCAAGACGGGCGCGCGGCCCCGCGGCCCGCACGCAAGTCTAGGCCGAATCGAAACCGGACAAGGCCGACTCGGGGATTTCGGCTATTCTGGACGGCGAATCCGACGTCCGCCTCAGGCGGCGGGTCCGCCGCCGCCGCCGCCCTTGCGCGGCGCCCGCTTCGGCGGGGCCTCGGGTGCGGCCAGTTCCAGCTTGGCGGCCATGGTGGCGACGACGGCCTCCAGCCGCGTCACCCGCTCCTCCAGTTCCTCCTGGGCGGAGCGCGCCGCCGCCGCCATCTCCTTGGCGGCTTCGAACTCGTCGCGCGGGACCACGTCCATCTGCGACAGGATGCGTTCGAACTGCTGGCGGAACTGCGACTCGACCTCGGTGCGGATGCCCGCCAGGGCCCCCACCGCACCGCTCGCGACTCGCGCCAGATCGTCCAGCAGCTTGTTGTCGACCTGCATCGGACCTTCCCTTGCCTGCGTACCGAAAGATTATGGTCGCCCCCGCCCCCCTTGTCCACGCGGCGTCGGTGAGGCGGGCGCGCCGGGCGCGTTCTTGCCGCGCCGGGGGGCACCCCCTATAACAGCCGCGACCGGGCGGCGTGCCCGCGCCGATTCCCAAGGCAGGGACAGTCAGGCCCCATGATCATCGTCACCGGCGGCGCCGGTTTCATCGGCTCTAACCTGGTCGCGGCCTTGGAGGCGCGGGGGATCGGGCCCGTGGTGGTGGTGGACCGGCTGGGCCATGGCGACAAGTGGCGCAACATC
This sequence comes from Rhodospirillaceae bacterium, assembly GCA_029267445.1. GTDB lineage: Bacteria > Pseudomonadota > Alphaproteobacteria > Azospirillales > Azospirillaceae > JAJUIU01. The sequence continues at coordinate 4,960 of JAJUIU010000039.1, read as the reverse complement.
GCCAAGCGCGTCCCCCATGACATCGTCGTGCCGGAGGCCCTGCCCGCCTTCCTCGACCGCCACCAGCTCGAGATCGACACGATCTTCCATTTAGGCGCCGTCTCCGCGACGACGGAGACCGACGCCGACCTGATCGTCGCCAGCAATTTCCGCCTGTCGCTGGATCTCTGGAGCTGGTGCGTGCGCACCGACACGCGGCTGATCTACGCCAGCTCGGCCGCCACCTACGGCGACGGGTCGGCCGGGTTCGACGACGATCCCGCCCGCCTGCCGGACCTGCGTCCCCTCAACCCCTACGGCTGGTCCAAGCACGCCTTCGACCGGCGGGTGATGGCGCAGCTTTCGGCCGGCGGGCGGCGCCCGCGCCAGTGGGCGGGGCTGAAGTTCTTCAACGTCTACGGCCCGAACGAGTACCACAAGGAGGACATGCGCTCCGTCCCGGCCAAGCTCTGGCCCGTGGTCCGGGCGGGGGAGGCGGCGACCCTGTTCGCCTCGGACCGGCCGGACTATGCCGACGGCGGCCAGATGCGGGATTTCGTCTGGGTCGGCGACTGTGTGGAGGTGATGCTCTGGCTGCACGCCAATCCGGGCGTGAACGGCCTGTTCAACCTCGGCACGGGGCGGGCCCGCACCTGGAACGATCTGGCCGCCGCCATGTTCGCCGCCGCAGGCCAACCGGCCCGGATCGCCTACGCGCCCATGCCCGACCACCTGAAGGGCAAGTACCAGTATTTCACCGAGGCGCGGATGGACCGGCTGCGCGCGGCCGGCTACACGGCCCCCTTCACGACGCTGGAGGAGGGGTTGCGGCGTTACGTGCAGGACTTCCTCGCCACGTCCGACCCCTACGCCTGAGCCCCCATGCTGTCCGCCATCGCCTTCCCCGAGATCGATCCGGTGGCGCTCGAGCTTGGGCCGATCGTCATCCGCTGGTACGCGCTGGCCTACATCGCGGGCTTCGTGCTCGGCTGGCGCTACTGCATCGCGCTGAACCGGCGCATCCCCGGCCGCCCCACCGACGACGACCTGACCGATTTCCTGTTCTGGGCCGGCATCGGCGTGATCCTGGGCGGGCGCCTGGGCTTCATCCTGTTCTACAATCTGGATTACTACCTCGCGAACCCGCTCGACATCCTGAAGCTCTGGTCGGGCGGCATGTCCTTCCATGGCGGGCTGGCGGGGATCATCGTCGCCATCCTCTGGTATGCGCGCAGCCAGGGCTTCAGCCCCTTCCGCCTGGGCGATCTGGTCGCCTGCGCGGGCCCCATCGGGCTGTTCCTGGGCCGTGTCGCCAACTTCGTGAACGGGGAGCTGTGGGGCCGCCCCGCCCCCGACCTGCCCTGGGCGGTGGTCTTCCCCGATCCCCGCGCGGGCGGCATTCCCCGCCATCCCAGTCAGCTTTACGAGGCCGCACTCGAGGGCATCGTCCTCTTCATCGTCCTCCTCATCCTGGCCCGCATCCCCGCCGTGCGGGAGCGGACGGGCACACTCTCCGGCGTCTTCCTGATCGGCTACGGCCTCGGCCGCATCACGGCGGAGTTCTTCCGCGAGCCGGACGTGCAGATCGGCTATCTCGCCTTCGGCGTCACCATGGGCCAGCTTCTGTCCATCCCCATGGTACTGGCCGGCATCGCCTTCGTCGTGATGGCCCCCTTCGGCCGCCGCCCGGCCGAGGGACCGAAGGCGACGCGGTGAGCACGCCCCTCCATGACTTGATAGCCCGCCGCATCGGGCTTGAGGGGCCGATGCCCCTGCCGGAATACATGGCCCTGTGCCTCGGCCATCCCCGCCACGGCTACTATATGACGCGCGATCCGCTGGGGGTCCGGGGCGACTTCACCACTGCCCCGGAGGTCAGCCAGATGTTCGGGGAGCTGCTGGGCGCCTGGGCGGCGGACACCTGGATGCGCCTGGGCGGCCCCGCTCCCTTCGCCCTGGTGGAGCTTGGGCCCGGTCGGGGCACCCTGATGGCGGACGCCCTGCGCGCCACGGCCAGGGTGCCCGGCTTCCACGCCGCCCTCACCCTCCATCTCGTGGAGACCAGCCCCGTCCTGCGCGCGAAGCAGGCCGAAGCGCTGTCGCCCTTCACGCCGACATGGCACGACCGCCTGTCCGACGTTCCGCCCGGCCCGATGATCCTGCTGGCGAACGAGTTCTTCGACGCCCTGCCCATCCGCCAGTTCGTGCGCGGCGATCGCGGCTGGGGGGAGCGCAAGGTCGGGCTGGACGCCGACGGGCGCCTCGCCTGGGTGCTGGACCCGCGCCCCGGCGCAGCACTGGTGCCCGCCTCCCTGCGCCACACCCCGCCGGGCGGGGTGGTGGAGGTCTGCCCCGCCGCCGGCGCCGTCGCGGCGGAGATCGGGGCGCGTCTCGCCGCCGCCCCCGGTGCCGCCCTGATCGTCGACTACGGCTACGCCGGCCCCGCCGTCGGCGACACGCTGCAGGCCCTCAAGCGCCACGCCGGCGTCGACCCGCTGGCCGAGCCGGGGGAGGCGGACCTGACCGCCCATGTGGACTTCACCGCCCTGGCCGAATCCGCCCGTGCCGCCGGTGCGGCCGTCCATGGCCCCGTGACGCAGGGGGACCTTCTGGAGCGCCTGGGCCTGTCCCTTCGCGCCCAGGCCCTCAAGCGTCTTGCGAGCCCGGCCCAGGCGGGAGATATTGACGCCGCCGCGAACCGTTTGGCCGGTGAACAACAGATGGGCCGCCTGTTCAAGGCGGTGGCGATGACCAGCCCCGGCGCCCCGGTGCCGGCGGGCTTCGAACGTTGAGAAGGTTGGCGTACGTCTGTGATCACGCTTGGCGCGCTTAACGAGATCGGCAGCATCAGGCACGGCTTCTTCACCCGGCGCGGCGGCGTCTCGCGCGGGCTGTTCGACAGCCTGAACTGCGGCTTCGGCTCCGGGGACGCGCCGGCCGCCGTGGCTGAGAACCGGTCCCGCGCCATGCGGGGCCTGGACCTCGCCCCCGAAAGCCTCGTCACGGTCTACCAGGTCCACAGCCCCACCGTCGTCACCGTCACCGCCCCCTTCGGCCCGAAGGAGGCGCCACAGGCCGACGCGCTGGTGACGAAGGTGCCCCGCGTGGCGCTCGGCATCCTCACGGCCGACTGCGCGCCCGTCCTCTTCTGCGATCCCAAGGCGGAGGTGATCGGGGCGGCCCACGCCGGCTGGAAGGGCGCTTTCGGCGGCGTCATCGAATCGACCGTGGACGCCATGGCCGCCCTGGGGGCGAAGCCGGAGCGGATCGTCGCCGCCATCGGCCCGCACATCGCCTTCCGCAGCTACGAGGTGGGGCCGGAGTTCCGCCAGCGCTTCCTGGAGCGCGACCCCGCGCACGAGATCCATTTCGCCCCCGGCCGGCGGGAGGACCGCTTCCTGTTCGATCTGGGCGGTTTCATCGAGGATCGGCTGGCCGCCGCCGGGGTGGAGCTGGTGCAGCGCGCCCCCCACGACACGCTGGCCGAATCCGACCGCTTCTTCAGCTACCGGCGCGCCACCCTGAACGGGGAGCCGGACTACGGGCGCGGCCTCTCCGCCATCGCGCTCGCCGAGTAGGCGGCCGAACAGGGGCTCCCAGCTAACGGAAAGGTGCCATGCATTACATGCGCTTCTTCGTCCTGGCGGTGATCCTCCTCGGCATCCTCGCCCTTTGCTCCACCTGACGTTCCGAACGATCCGGGCACCCCGTCGGCGGTGACAGCATGGGGGTCGGCGGGGGTGCTCCGGACGGCCGCACGAACGTTTACAGCCCCACCCCGCCTTGATATTGTCCGGCCACCTTTTATGACGCTTTCACGACGGCTTGGGGCTCCAACCGGGGCCCTCGGCCGTTATGTTTTCCGACATCCAACGGGACACGGGGCGGCGCTCCATGAAGCTCATCGCCGGCAACAGCAATCGCCCCCTCGCCGAGGCGATCTCCGTCTGCCTTAAGGTGCCGCTGACAAAGGCCAGCATCCGCCGCTTCTCCGACATGGAGGTGTTCGTCGAGATCCTGGAGAACGTGCGCGGCGAGGATGTCTTCGTCATCCAGTCGACCTCGTTCCCGGCCAACGACAACCTGATGGAGCTGCTGGTCATCATCGACGCGCTCCGTCGCGGCTCCGCCCGCCGCATCACCGCCGTGATCCCCTATTTCGGCTATGCCCGCCAGGACCGGAAGACCGGGCCGCGCACGCCGATCTCGGCCAAGCTGGTCGCCAACCTGATCGAGACGGCGGGGGCCAACCGGGTGCTCACCCTCGACCTGCACGCCGGGCAGATCCAGGGCTTCTTCGACATCCCGACGGACAACCTCGTCGCCGCCCCGGTCTTCACCAAGGACATCCAGGACCGCATGGACACCAGCGGCCTGATGATCGTCTCCCCCGACGTGGGCGGCGTGGTGCGCGCCCGCGCCATCGCCAAGCGCCTGGACGCCGACCTCGCCATCATCGACAAGCGGCGCGAACGCGCGGGCGTGTCCGAGGTGATGAACGTCATCGGCGACGTGGACGGCCGCGACTGCATCCTGATCGACGACATTGTCGACAGCGCCGGCACCCTCTGCAACGCGGGCGTGGCCCTGAAGGAGCGCGGCGCCCGCTCGGTGCGGGCCTACGTCACCCACGGCGTGCTCTCCGGCGGTGCCGTCGCCCGCGTGGCCGACAGCCCCCTGGACGAGCTGGTCAGCACCGACAGCATCCAGGCGACGGAGGCGGTGCGCGTCTCCCGCAACATCCGCCAGCTCACCATCGCCACCCTGATCGCCGACGCCATCGAGCGCATCAGCAACGAACGCTCGGTCTCCAGCCTGTTCGATTGAGGGGGGCACGGCCCCGCCCTAGCCGCCTCCGGCGTCCGCTAAAGCGTCGACAGGCTCAGGGTGAGGCCGAACGGGACGGACGCTGGTCTTGAAACAGACGATACGTGACTGCCGCGCCCATTTCAGTAGACCTCAGGCTGTGCTTGTCGTAGGG
>JAJUIU010000063.1 GCA_029267445.1 Rhodospirillaceae bacterium | reverse complement strand
GTGCAGCAGGCGGTGCAGGGCGAAACCGCGCGCATCGCGGAGGCGGCGGGCAGGCCGGCACCACCGCCCAATCCCGGCGACCGCCTGGCCGATGGGCTGGATGACATCGTCGACGAGGGCGCGCAGGAGATCGCCGACGCCGCCAAGGAGGCGGCCAAGCCCGTGCTCGACATCGTCGAGACCGGCAAGGACATCTACGACGATATCCGCGCCCTGCCAGATGACGCCAAGGAGGCCGTCGCCAAGTCGATGGAGGACCTCCGCAACGCCGGGGACGAGGTGGTCGACGCCATCGAGGCCGAGGCGAAGGAGGCCGCCAACGAGGTGGTCGACAGCGCGCTCGACGGCGCCAAGAAGGTCCGCGACGCCCTGGTCGACGCGGCCAAGGATATCCTGAAGGGCCATGAGCCGGACCCGCAGCGGATCAAGGATGCGGTCAAGGCCGCCCTGGATCAGGTCCTGGGGAAGGTGGAGGAGGTGCTGAAGGCGCTTCCCGAGCGGTTGTTCGATGCCGCCGCAGGCACGGTGAAGGAGATCGCCGACCGCATCATTGGCCGGTTCGAGGAACTGAAGACCAAGCTGGACGGCATCGTCGGCAAGATCGGCACGCTCTCCGAGCAGGTTCAGGCCCTGTTCGACAAGATCGATGGGATGTTCGACGGCACCGACCCGCTGGCCGTCCTGCAGCAATGCCCGCAGCCGGCGCTGGGGACCGGCACGGCGACATCAAGCCCGACCTCGGGCCCGCCCGCGAGCACACCCACCGCCTCTACGCCAGTCCCGCTGCCGGGCCGCAAGCCATCGCCGCCCATCGTCGGCAGCGGGGCGGACACGCTGGCCGGCGGAGCTGGCGACGACATGCTGCGACCGCTGCGTCCCCCATCGCCCACCCGGCCGCCGGGATCGCCCCTGCCGCCGCAGGCCGCCGGACTGACCCCCGAGAAGAAGGAACTGCTGCTCGACCTGGGTCAGCTGACCCTGGACATGACCGGGCTGATCGACCCCACGCCGATCTCGGACGGGACCAACGCGCTGATCTCCGTTTTCCGGGGCGACTGGCTCGGTGCCGTGCTCTCGGGCGTCAGCGTGATCCCCGTCATCGGCGACATGGCCAAGCTGGGCAAGCTCGGCCGTTGGGCCGAGACGGTGTCCAAGGCAGTCGCCCTCGCCAAGAGGGACGCCGAATTCGCCAAGCTGGCGGCGCCGGTACTGCGGCAGATCAGGGACGCCATTGATGTCCTCCCGCTGGACAAGATGCCGGCGAGCGCGAGCCAGCGGCTGAAGGGGATCAGGGACGAGATCGATACCGTTCAAGCGGGGCGTTCCGGCACTGGCTCTCCCAGTGGACAGGGCGGCGGTCCACCGCGCAGGCCGCCAGGGATGGCACCTGCCAAGCCGAAGTGCTTCAATCCACGGCGACTGAGACAGTCGGCGACGGGCAAAGGCAAGACTGGCAATACAGGGCAATCGAAAGGCGGATTGACAGACCAGCAGTATGCCGCCGAGTACGATCGGCAGCTTGCCGGCCAGCAGGCGGGCCTCAACAACATGACTGTCGAAGAGTATCTGCGTGGGCGCGACGCGTTTAAGTCTCAGATCGTAAGCCGAGACCCCAAGGTCGCCGACCAGGCTAGGGCAAAGTACCTAAGTCATGAGCGGACAAGAAAAGCAAGACAACTCGAGAAGCAAGGCCTGCCGCCGGCTGAAGCTGAGAAGCAGGCAACGGCATGGGCAGAACAGAAGATGTCGACCATGGCTGCGCTACATAACCCAGACATGGTTGCCGGCGGGCGTGACCAGATTTCCGACTTTGGCGACAGGAGCATAAACTCCAGCATTGGTAGTTCCTGGAATCAGGAGGGACGACTTGAGGCCATCGACAAGGCTGCACAAGCCGTCCCACCCGCGTTAAGGTCCTCAACAAAGATGAATGTCGAGCTACGCCGCTGCCCATAGTCGAGAAAAGAAGGAGTGAAGAAATGAATGAAAGATACGAGATTTTTCTCAGCGAAATGGGTCCGGCAGAGAATGTCCAGCATGTTCCGAAGGAGACTTTGGCAAAATTTCGCGGGAAACTTCCAGATAGGCTGCTCCAGTATTGGGAGTCTTATGGTTGGGCCCAGTATGGGGGTGGGCGTTTCCAGACAGTAAACCCCGAAGATTATCAGTATACTATTGATTCGTGGTTATCGGGTACGGAGTTTGGCGTCAAAGATAACTTTTATTTGATCGGATATAGTGCGTTTGGGACTCTCTATATTTTCGGAGAGAAGTATGCAACCAGCCTTTCGATTGTGGCGCCGGATGCTGTCGCGATTTGGGATGATGATGAACCAGGGGACTTGAATTTTGAAGTAGACTTCCTGTTTTCATCGCTCAAAAAGGACGATCTAGACCTAATGGATGAGGATGGGCGACCCTTATTCGAGAGAGCGTCTAAAATGCATGGGGCGCTTAAGCCAGGTGAGATATTCGGCTTCTTTCCGGCATTGGCGTTGGGCGGCCCCACGAAGCTGGAGAATATCAAACGGGTGAAGGCGCAACCCTATCTCGATTTTCTGGCCGAGATTTCGGAACTTAGCGTCATGACCGTTGATCTGAGCTGAGAACCGCAGGAACGGACCATGCCCTTCGACCGCAGCCTGACCCTCCTCGACAGTCTCCTGCCCGATGGCGAACGCCGGACCGGCCGGCACTGGGATGATCCGGACGACCCGGCGGAACTGGCCGGCCTGCGGCGCGACCTCATGGACCTGCTGTCGGCGAGGGCGGCGCCGGGCGGGGCCGCGGGGCGTGGGCTGGAGGGCACCATCCTCTTCTACGGACTGCCCGATCTTTCCACTCTGGACCTGCAGTCGGCGCGGGGTCTAGCCGAACTGCGGACCGCTGTCGCGCGCGCCCTGGCAGCCTTCGAGCCGCGCCTGTCCGAGCCGGTCGTCGCCGTCGACGGGCTGGACCGGGCGTCCGGCGGCGTGCCGGGCTGCCGTCTGCGCATCGATGCCGTCATGACCGTCGATGGCCGCCGCCGCCGTGTCACCGTTCGCGCGGAGCTCGACGGGAACAGGCGCTGGACCACCCTGGACTGCGAGGTGACGGGATGAGCGAGGACCTGTTCCGCCATTACGAGGATGAGCTGCAGCGCCTGCATGTCGCCGCCGCCGTCTTCCGCGAGCGAAACCCGCGGCTGGCCGGGCGGCTCGACCTGGGCGGCGATGCCGGCGGCGACCCCCATGTCGACAGGCTGCTGCAGGGTTTCGCCCTGATCGCGGCGCGCATCCACCAGCGGCTGGATGACGGTTTCGGCCATGTGGCGGAGGCGCTGCTGGACACCCTCTACCCGCAGCTCGTCCGCCCCGTGCCGGCCCGCACCATCGTGCAGTTCGCCCGCCGTGACGGCGGCAAGGACGCCCAGCCGGTGCTGGTGCCGCGCCACACGGAGCTGGTGTCCCACCCGCTGCGAGACGGCGGCGAGCTGCGCGGGCTGGCTTGCCGGTTCCGCACCGCAGCGGACACGGTGGTGGCGCCGGTCGGGCTGACCGGCCTGTCGCTGGCCCGCAAGGACGGCGGCGGCTATGCGGGGCTGGAGCGGGACGCCGACACCCAGCTTCGCTTCACGCTACGCGCCGACCGGGATGGAAAGCTGGACGGGTTGCGCCTGAAGGACGAGCCGCTGGACCGGCTGCGCTTTCACATCCACGACCAGCCGCGCGTCGCCTTCGCGCTCTACGAATTGATCGTGGGAAGGAATGTGGGCGCTTGGGCGCAGGCGCGTCGAACGGATTCCGGTCCCGGCACGTCTGTGCCCGAGCGGGTGCCTCTGACCGTGACCCCGGCCGGGTTCGATCCGGAGGAGGCGCTGCTTTCCGGGGTGCCGTCCAGCTTCGACGGGTATCGGCTGTTACTGGAGTACTTCACATTTCCCCAGAAGTTCCTCTTCTTCGAGGTGGCCGGCTTGCGCCGGGCCTTCGCCGGCACCGGGGCTGAACTCGACATCGTCATCGAGATCAACGCCGGGGAACTGCGTGGCGGCACGGACCGGCTGGCGCGCTCGATCGGGAAGGATGCGCTCCGCCTTGGTTGCGTCCCCGCCGTCAACCTGTTCTCCATCAACGCCGAGCCGATCCGACTCACCCAGGAGAGGGTGCGGTATCCGGTCGTCGTCGACCAGCGCCGCCCGGCCGGGTTTGAGGTCTATGGCATCGAGGAAGTAACGCTGGTGGGAAGCGGCGGACGGCTGTCCCGGCAGGAGCTGCCGCCGTTGTTCGCCCGCCACCGCCTGCGCCGCCCCGCCGCTCCCGGCACCGATGGGACCGTCCAGCAGGAACGCTATTGGTCGGCGGAGCGCGTGCTCGGTCCCGACGGTGCGAGCGATACATGGCTGACGGTTGTGGACAAAGGACTGTCGGCCCAGACCCCCACCGATGGCGTCTTGCTGCCGCGGGTGACCGCGACCAATCGCAGGGCCGCGTCCCTGGTGCAGCGGAACGAGGAGCAGGGCGACTTCAGGCTGGATGGCGGCGGCGGGACCCTGAAGGTCCTCCGGATCGAACCGGTGGCCTCCCCGACGCGTCTCGCCCAGGGCGGCGGCCAGTGGCGGCTGGTGTCGCATCTGGCCGCGAACCGGCTGGCCCTGACGGCGGGCGACGGCGAAGTGCTCCGCGGCCTGTTGTCCGTCTATAGTCCCGGCGAGAGCGACCCCCGCCTTGCCGCGGAGATCGAACGACAGATCCAGGGCATTGGCCGCGTGAGCTCCCGTCGGACGCTCGCCCCGGTCGGCACCGCACTGCGGCGTTCGCTGGTCGATGGGACGGATGTTGAGATCGAACTGGACGAGGACGCCTTCCTGCCGGGTGGCGCCTTCCTCTTCTCCGCCGTCCTCGACCGGCTGCTTGCCGGTTTCGCGGCAGCCAACAGCTTCACCCGGCTCGTCGCACGCTCGCCTCAGCGCCAGGAGATCGTCAGCGCATGGAAACCCAGGATCGGGCTCCGCGCCCTGTTGTAGGCGACCGGCTGTTCGCCGCGCCGGAACGCTTCGATTTCCATCAGGCCGTCCGACTGCTCGGCCTGCTTGCCGCCGAGGCCGGCGGGGGCGCCGACCGCACGCCGGGTGGGGCGCTGCCGATCCGCATCCGCAGCAGCGGTTCCGCTGCCTTTCCGGTGGCCGACGTGCTGGGGCTGGCCCGCCCCGGCACGGATGGCGATCCACGCCCGACGCTGACGACCGACTTGGTGGCGCTCGTCGGCGCTATGGGTGTCCTGCCCGCCGCCTACGGCGACATGGTCGCGGCCGGTTTCGGCCGGGAGGAGGGGGAGGCGGGTCTGCACGGACTGCTCGACCTGTTCCACCAACGATTGACCGAGCTCTATCACGGGGCCTGGGAGAAGACCGCCTTCGCAATCCGAGAGGAGCGGGGCGAGGTGGACGGCGGCCTTGGCGCCTGCCTGCTGGCCTTGTCCGGACTGGCGACCGGTGGGATCGCCGGGGTTCTTGAAACGGACCGGGACGGGCTCGTGCAGGTTGCGACCCTCCGCGCCTTCGCGGGGCTTTTGAATCGCACCGTGCGCAGCACCGACGGCTTCGCGGACCTGTTGACCGAGCTGCTGGGCGTCCCGGTGACGGTCGAACCGCTCTGGGGACGCTGGCGGTCCATTCCGCGCGAGGCGCGCTGCCGCCTAGGCGCTGGCGGCGACCAGGGCTTCGGGGCACCGCTGGGAGAACGCATCTACGATCATGGGAGCGCCGTGCTGGCCAGCGTCGGCCCTGTCGATGCGGAGCTGGCGAAGGCGCTGGTGGAACCTGCGCGAGGCGGCGGGCCATCCGCGCTCTGCCGAGCGCTCGGCCGGCTGGCGGCCTATTTCTTCGGTGGTGCGATGGAGGTGAGAATGGTCATCGCCCTGGCCGATGGGGTGGCGCCCGACCTGGCGCTTGGCACCGTGCGCGAGGGCGGGCTGTCGCCGCGGCTGGGTTTGACGTCCTGGGTGGAGGGACCTGCGGGAGAGACGGCGACCGTCCTCTGGCTGCCTGTCTAGCCGCGGCGCGGCGGCTGGCGCACGCGCACCGGCAGCGCGTCCGCAGCCCAAAAAAGCACGGTGTAGACCACCACGGTGAATGCCAAAGCCATCTCCCAGGGCAGCAAGAAGAAGGTCACGATGCAAAGGAGGGAGGCTGGGACCAGGGCCATCTCGAACAGGATGCTGTAGAGCCTGGACGTCCCGAGGACGGCCCCACATTCGGGGCAAACAATGACTTCGCCCCTGGCCAACCGGTCGCGCATAAGTGGGTCGCCGATCACGGTCCGGCAGGCCGGGCAACGCACCGTCCCACGCGGCCGCAGCGCCATCAGCGCCCCCGCCGCAGGTATCCGCAGAGATCGGCCAGCATCCCGTGCAGGGTCTCGAGCCCGTCCTCCGGGCCGGTCGCGATCCGGCCGCGCCAGGGCGCGTCATACCGGAAATCGAGCTGGCCGGCCAGCACCTCCACGCGGGGGTCGTATTGCCCGAGAAGGATGGACTGCAGGATGCCCACGAGCGAGCGGCTGCCCTTGACGACCGCCCGGCAAGCCGCTCCGTGGCAGGCGAGCAATGTCATCGAGGTGGTCACGGGTATCTTCTCCCGCCCCTTGAGACCCATTCCGGTCATGCGCTTGGACCAGCGGAACAACAGTGCGTTCGTCCCGACACCACCGGCCACGCGCCCGCCCAGTTGAGCGGCGTCCCGCCCCAGGTCGCCGTTCTCCAGGTAATGGGACAGCATGCGCACCGTGTAGTCGAGATTCTCGCGGCTCGCCGACCGGACGGTGGCGCAGACGATGAAGGCGACGGTACCGTTCACGAAGTCCGCATTCTCTTTCATGCGGCGCCCGAAGACGCCTCTTGCGCTGAGGGTCACGACGATCGAGAGGCCCAAATCGTCGGGGAAGCTGTAGGCACCTTTGAGCGTCGCGGCGGCGAGCTCGAAGAAGCGGTTCCCCTCAGTCTGCGCCGGGTCGACGGATCGCTGGATCGTGCCCACGAGGTCGGAGTCGTCAGCTGCGCCGCTCACGACGGCCGAGTCGGCCGGGAGGCCCGGGCCGGCAGACCCCGGCGACGCTCCCTGCGCCGGGAAGGGCGAGCCGCCCGTCGGCGCCGGCCTCGTCACCGTTCGGCCACCGTCTTGACCAGCTTGACGCGGACGGACTCCTCGACGAGCTCGGGGCAGAAGAGCTGGATGTTCCGGTGCCGCTTGATCCGTCCCCAGTAGATATGGTCCTGGTCGACTTCGTAATAGGTGTACCGGTCGGAGCGCTGCGGCAGCTGGGGCGGCGGATACCGCCGGTAGTCGATCCGAAGCCCCTCGATGCGGCGGTCGATCAGATCCGACATCTCCGCCGATGGGCCGATCTTCCGGTCGTTCAGCCGCTTGTCTACATCCTCATTGGACAGGGCGCTCTCGACGACGACGAAGAAGCCGGGTGACCGCCCGTCGAAGAACTCGTCGGGGACGTCGGCCGTCCAGGTGCTGCGCCCATCGAACTCCAGTTCGATGCTCATGGCGGAACTCATCGACAGGGCGTCGAGCAGCCGCTTGAGACAACGGATCGCCTCGTCGAATACATGGCCGATGTCGTCATGGTCGTAAGGCGGAAGCCGTCCTTGGACCTGCCCTCCTGAGGCGGCATTGACGCCCCCCAGATAGTCGGTCTCGGCCGAGAAGGCCGCCAGTTCCGCAACCGCCTGCCGCAGGTGGAAGTAGACTGTGGCCGGATGCACGCGCTCCTGTTCTGCGAACTGACGGAAGGTCGCGGCCTGCCGGTAGAGTGTCGCCAGCACAAGGAACATCGGCAGGTTCTGGCTGGAGGTCAGATCCATCGCCATGCCCCGGTCCCGCTTCTCGCTGGCGAAGCCGTCGATCTGTCCGGCGATCAGGTTGGACAGGCGGACGATACGACCCAGCAGGCTGCCCGCGTCGGCCACGCTGTCGTGCGCCACGGCATCCAGTCTCAGGCTCGGTGGGAAATAGGACCGATCGACGACGTAACGTTCGCCTTCCCGCTTCAGCCGGGCGATCCTGAGCAGCTCGTTCCGCCGGGACAGGTCGGCGACCTGATTCCGGCCACCCTCGTCGTCAGGGATGACATGCACGCGTAGGCGGTAGGAAAGCAGCTCCACATGCCGCTCCTCCAACTGGCCGACATCGTAGCGGTCGCGCAGGGCCTCAAAACTGGCAACGAAACGTGTGGGTCCCGTCCCCGGACCCGCCGCGGGGTCGGACACCGCCTGGATGTCGCGCTCCTCCCGGGCCAGCGCCAGGAACACACCTGCGGTCTGGACGCGCAGGTTGGCGGGGGCATCCGCATACTCGATGGCGGCGTTCACACGATGCCGTGCCTCCGGGCCAGCGCTGACGAATGTCCCGTCGGGTGTGACGGCCTGGAGGTCCAACACGTCGATACCGACCCGGCCGTCGAGCGGTTCCCGGAAGCGAAGACGCCAGACCCCGTGGCCGTGCATCTGGCCCATCTGCCAGGCAGTCGAGACGGCGTCGTCGAAGGCCAGTTCCTGCTGCTGCAGATGCTGGGGCACGAGGAACAGGCCCTGCTTCCACAATACGCGGCGACTCAGATGCATCGGTTTCCTCTCCCTTCGGCCGGAGGCCGGCTCTTGCTCAGTACACCGGGATCAGTTCGACCCGCCGGTTCGCCTCGTTCTCCGGATCTTCGGGCATGGCCAGCTGCTGCTCACCCCGCCCCTGAGCCTCGATGCGGTCTGGTGTCACGCCGTTCTGGATCAGGAAATCCCGGACCGTCTGGGCCCGGCGCAGCGACAGGATCAGGTTGTCGCCATCGCTGCCGACCGCATCGGTGTGGCCGATGATCCGCACGCCGCCGTTGCCGAACCGCGGGTCCTGCATGGCCTTCGCCAGGTTCATCGCGTTGGTCCTGCCGACATCGTCCAGTTCGGCGCTGCCGAACCGGAAGCGGATCTCCCGCGTCTCCATCCGCCCGGCCGCGACCACGCGGGTCGCGCCACTGCGCGTCTTGGGCGGCTTGCCGAGCTTCTCGATGAATGTGTCGACGGATTGGGCCACGGCGGGTCGGGGAACGGACAGGCCGGCGGCTGCCAGAGTGGTCGCCGCGAGGGCGATCAGGATGAACCGCATCATCGCTCTCCTCCTTGCTCTGAGGTTTCCCGGGGGTCAGGGACGGGCCTCGTCCGGGGCGGGCATCCCCATGCCGACCCGCCGTGGCAGCACCGTGATCGCACGTAAGTTCGCCAGGGCCCGCACGGACGGAGGCTGTCCGGGCAGCGCGGGCTGGCGCAGCAGGCCCTCTTCCAGTTGGCGCAGGGCCTCGTCGATGCTCCCCGCCGGCATGCGGGGGTTGAGAAGCGGCGCTGGTGTGACCAGGGCGACCAGGAGACCGGGGCCGCCCGGATCGGCGATACGCCAGCCGAGCACCCTCTCGGTGAGTTCGGTCTCCGGTCGGCCGACCCTGAGCGACTGCCCGGACGAACCCACACGGTCGTCCGGCTGCTGGTCGGACGGCAGCATCGCCACGATGGTCTGGGGATGGACGTAAAGGACTGTGAGGTGCCCGCCGGTTCCTGCGGGGACGGCGACATCGATGTAGAGGACGTCGCCGACCGGATACCGGGCGTCCGCGCGGTTGGGTCGAAGCTGCGGACCGTCCGAACGGACCGGGAGCCCTTCCAGGCCGCCCGGAGCGGACGCCGCCAGTGGACCCGTCTGGGTGTGTCTCTCCACCAGGTCCAGCATCCGGCAGAAGGGGGCCGGCACCAGGGTCAGCCCGCCACGTTCGATCCGCTCCACACCCTTCGCCTTCAGCGCCCCAATGGCCGCGTCCAGGGCGGCGGCATCGGCGTAGCGCCCGTTCAGCGCCACCGCGCCGTCGGCACCGGGGGTGGCCTCGATGCGGGAACAGGCGAGCTCACGAACCGCGTCGCGCGCCAGGGCCACCCCGTCCACCCGGGCCGCCGGCCACAGGAGGTAGGCGAGAGACCCTGCGCAGACCAGGAGCAGCACGGCCGCTGCGGCCAGCAGCGGCTTCCAGTCGGTCTCTCTGGGAATGACGGGCGCGAGTTCGCGGCTCACCTGATAGGGCTGCGGGGTCAGCCGCCCTTTGTCGCCATCGGCCTGCTCGAACGCGGCGGGGGGCAGCGGTTCCGGTTTCAGCCTGAGGGCGAGGCGCTCGGCCTGCTCCTGGGCGCGACGGGCCATCCGGGTCAGTTCGTCCGGCGACCATGGCCGATCGGGATCGTCGCGGTACTCGCCGCGGAAGCCAATCCCCATGACCGTCAGGTAGAGCTCCCGCAGTTCCGCCTGGGACTCACTGAACGTCTCCGTCCGACGGAAGAAGCCGGACCCCGCCTTGCGCTCGTCATACATCTCGCGCTGGAGCGGCTCGCGGTTGTCGTACCAGCCGCGCAGCGTCGGGAAGATATCGTCCAGGAAGGCAACCACGGCGTAGGCCGCCTCCCTCACCTCGGCCGGATCCCGCTTCAGCTCGGTCGTCGCCCGCTTCTGGATGGCCGTCACCATCCCGCGCAGTTCCTCCATGGCGGACGCCGGGGAGGGGGGGCGGGCGGACCGATCGCGTCCGCTCCGGACGGCGTCGGCGATCTCCAGGGTGCGCGACAGGGGCTGTGCGAACAGGTGGAGCAGGCGGGTACGGGCCATCGGCGGTTTCTCCAAAGGACGGCAGGGTCGCTCGTTCTCCCCGGGGTGGTCTCAGCGCGGCTGGATCAGTCCAGCGTCGAACGGCAGGAACCGCTCCAGCAGGTCGCGGCAGAAGCGGGCGTCACCTGCCGGTGCCTGCGGGGCGGCCAGGAACAGCCCGCGCCAGCTGATCGGATGGCCATAGGAGTGCACGCCGCAAAGGATCCGGCAGAAGGCGGCGAGGCCGTCTTCCAGCGAGGCCAGGGCCTCGGGGAACATGAAGACCCCGGAGCGGTCGATCTCGCGCGACAGGTCCTGCAGCGCGCCGAGCCTGATCCGCTCGAGACGGTCGGCAATGTCGGCGAAGACCTGCCGGAGCTGTGGCTCCGGGTTGTCACTGCTGAGCGGCGGATCGTTAATGTGGCCGAGTGCCTGGGTCCGCACCGTGGCCGGCAGCGCCCCGAAGTAGCCGGAGAACCCCGGCAGACGCTCCAGCCCCGTGACCACGATGCTGACGGGGAAGTCCGGCCGCAGCGACTTGTACGCCTCCCCCACGACGGCGCGGAGGTCTGCCGCCAGAGCCTCGACCCGCTCCGGCCGACCGAGGGATCCAGCCGAAACAACCGCGATGATACCGTTGAGCGGAAGCTTCGGCCGGTACTGGTGGAGCAGGCCCAGGGCGGTCTCCAAGGCCTGCCACCCGTCCTTGTCACGGGAGGGACCGCAGACCAGCCCCTCCCCCATGGCGATCCCGACCAGCTTGGGCAGCAGCCACCAGGACCAGCTCCGTGGTCCCGTCGGCGGCGGGGCATCGGTTCCCGCCGTTTGGCCCGCCAGAAGCAGGGCGCGGATTTCGTCCGGCTCCCCGGCGAACAGGTACCATGGCCGCCCGTAGCGGGCCTGCGTCCGGGACGCACCCGGCATGGAGTCGATCCGGCGCAGCGCGGCATCGGCCAAGCTGCGCAGCGTATCCGCCGTGTCGGACCCGGCAACCGGCCCGCGCGCCGCCCCTGCGACCAGGGTCAACCGTTCTGGAGCGGGTGCGGGCGGATGGTTCTCCGCCCTGGTACCCTCGCTGGTCTGCTGCATGGCCGTATCCCTTCCGCGCCCGTCAGCTCTTCTTCGCGTCGAGCTGTCCGACCAAGCTCAGGTCGACCTCGGCCCCCTTGAACTTCAAGTGCGGGACCACTTTCAGGGAGAAGTTGAAGAACCCCGGCTTGCCGGCGATCTCGCTCACCTCCACCTCGGCGGACTTGAGGGGCTTCAGCTCCAGCAGCTTCGGATCGTCGGGTGTGCTGGCGTTCACGAACCCGCGTACCCAGTCGCTGACGAACTTGTTCAAGGTCTCGGTGGAGGCGCCCGTCTTGCCGATGTACTCCCGCATGATCAGCTTCAGGTAATGAGAAATGCGTGTAACGATGAAGGTGTAGGGCAGGTGCGCATTCAGGAAATGGTTCGTCTTCATCCGCATGGCTTCGGCATCCATGGCGGCGCTTTCCGGATTGAAAACCGCTTGTCCTGAGAAGAACGCCGCCTCATCGGAGTCGCGCTTCATTGTCAGGCCGATGAAGCCAAGTTCGGCCAGGGTGAACTCCTGGTGGTCGTTCAGGTAGATCTCGGTCGGGCACATCTCCTCCTCGACGCCGTCCCGCGTGTAGCGGAAGAGCGGCAGATTCTCGATCTGCCCGCCGGACGCCGGGCCGACGGTTTCCGTGTACCAGCGGGTGCGCGCGAAGCTGCGGGACATGCAGGAGGCCAGCGCGAAGGCCGCGCTACCCCACAGATAGTCCTTGGGGTTGTCGCCAGCCTGCTCGGCATAGGAGAAGCTGTGAACCGGCCGCGTCTTCTTGCCGTAGGGAAGGCGCAGCATGAACCGGGGCAAGGTCAGGCCGACATAGCGGGAATTGGCTGACTTGCGGAAGGTCTGCCACTTCTTGAAGCGGTCGCGGTTCTGCCCCAGCTTCGCCAGGATGCCCTCCGCATCGGCCGGCAGATCGGTGATCTTGTCCAGTCCCAGCAACTGTGGGGAGGCGGCGGCGATAAGGGGGGCATGGGCCATGCTGGCGACCGCCGCCAGGTTCTCAAGCAGGCGCATGTCGCGCTGGTCGGGGCTAAACTGGTAGTTGGCGACCATCGCGCTGAAGGGTTTGCCGCCATGCGACCCCATGGCCTCCGAGTAGAGGCGTTCGAACAGGGCCGAACGGGCCGGACCCTGGTCCTCAAGGTCGCGCAATAGCTCGTTCTCGGTCACGGTCAGGACGTAGACCTCGATGTTCCTGTCCAGCGGGGACCGGTCGACGAGGTATTTCAGGCTGCGCCAAGCGGATTCCAGCGCCTGGAAATCCGGATGGTGCAGGATTGCGTCCACCTGGAGGCCGATCTCCTCGTCCAGGTGCTGGATCGCGGCATCCACCAGCATCGAGTTCACGCGGATGTCGCCAGCGTCACGGTTCTCTTCCGCGCTCTGCCGGATGATCTCCTTCAAGACGGCGGCAAGCCCTTGTTCGAGCTGCTTGCGGATGGCGGTGTCCTGGGTTCCTGTCGCGTCGATGATCTCGTCGAGAATGGACTTGCCGGCCGGCAGGGAAGCGGCCTCGTCGACGCCGGCGTGGCTGGCGGACTGGCGGACGGTTTCGGTCATGTCTGTCTCCGCTGGGATGGGCTGAGGGCGGGGGGAAGGTGGCGGAACTGCGCGGGGGATCAGTCCGCGACCTGCAGCCGGCTGAGGAGCTCGGCGCGCCGGGCCGGGTCCTTGACCACCTCCTCCAGCCGCTTGCGGAAGCCCTCCACCGTCCCCATGGGGCCTTTAAGCGCCAGCAGCGCCTCGCGCAGGGCGAGCGCGTGCTTCAGCCCCTGCATGCGGCCGTCGGGCTGCTTGGCGATTTGGTCGACGATGGAATCCGGTTCGAAATCGGCCATCGACTTGATGTCGAGCTGAAGTGAAGTCTGCGTGTCCGAGCCACCGGCGAGGGTGTCCGCGATGTTGAGGTGCAGCTTCAGCTTGTGCGCAGCCATTACGGTGTCGAAGTTGTCGCGGTTGATCTGCCGCGGCTTGCGGGATCGCACGGGAGTCTGATCGGCGCCGCCGGTGAAATCCCCGACCACCATGAAGCGCAGGGGCAGCTCCTCCTGCTTCACGGCGTCCTTTTCGAGCTTGTAGGTGATATTGATCCGTCCGTTCGGCGCGCGTGATGGTTCCATGGAGCTCCTCCTGGGCTGGCGTCAGTCGATGCGGGAAAGGTCAATGGAAGCCCGGCCCGCAGCGGCCGGGTCGATGCGGGCGAGCCGGCGATGCGCGGCCAGGGCCCGCAACTGCCGCTCGCGCATGACGGTGGTTTCGAAGGTCCAGCCGGAGGGATCCTGGGCCTGTCGCGCCCGGTCGCGCAGTGCCTTGCGCTCGCGGTCGTAGAGGGCGAGCAGGCGTGTCAGCATCTCGGCCGCCAGTTCCGGCTCCCACGCGTCGATGTCGTGGCGAAGGCTTTCCATATCCATGTCCTCGAGCAGGCTGGCGGCGAGGTCCAGCCGCTTCTGGTCGATGGCGAAGCCGACCAAATCCAGACCAGCCCGGAAGCGATCCCGACCGCCCCGGCTGGCAGCCCTGGCCTTCCCAAGCAGGTCCAGCGCGTCCTGTAGCCGGTCCTGCCCGGCCAGGGTCCGCGCCTCCTCGATCGGACCGACCGAGACGCCCTGGCCCGTCCCCAGAATCTCGGCGGCGATCCAGGCCTTCGTCTCGGTCCGGGCGACCGGAGTGCCGTCGTAGAACTGGGCGGCCGGAAGGTGCGGAGCGCGTCGAACGAGTGTCGCCACGGCGCCGACGACCACGGCCTTCGCTTGATCGTACTCCGCCCCCAGCGCACCCAGGCCCGTGGCGACCGCGTGGTGCGCATCGAGCCAGTACGGCATGTCGAGCAAGGCGTTCTCGACCTGGAGCAGAATCGCCGCCCGCCGCGTGCCTTGGCCCGGATCGGCCAAAAGGGAGGGTAGATTCGTGACGAAAGCCCGCTGCTGCTGGTCCGGCGACCGCACCGCCATCAGGCGGGTGCCGCCGGCCTGGGTCGGAAACTCCGCGTAAGGCCAGAGGGCGGCGTCGCGCAGCACGGCGTAAGCGCGCCAGTCGGCGGGCGACTCCTCCAGCATCTGCCGGCCGATCTTGAGCATCGACTGCCTGAGCTCCGCAGCCGTCGACACGCCGCCGCCGCTGCGCCCGCCATTGTCCGACGACCGTGCTCCCGCTGGTTCGGGCGACGGCTCGGGGCCGCCCTCGACGGCCTTCTCGGACGTCGCCATCTCGTCCGCTTCGCCGGTTCCGCTCTCCGCCGTAGGGCTGGCCACGGCCACCGTCGCTGTGGGCTGCGGGGCGGGCTGCCCCGCGGGCTCGGTCTTCTTCGGCTCCGGGACCGGCAGTGGCGGAAGCGCCGCGGCGGCCGCCTTCAGAGGTGTCGCGAGGCTGGACAGCATCTTGACCAGGGTCGCGGCCCTGGACCCGCCTTTAGCACCAATGCTGGCGACCACGGCGTTCAGCGCGGTCGAGGCCGAGCGCAGCGCCGCCTGATGCTCCGGCTTCTCGAGAGCGCCGGGCGCCAGATCCTTGCGGAGGCTGCGACCGGCATCCTCCGCGATCTCGGCCAGGATCCGGTGCCGCGTGTCGATCTCAAGCGGGTGCAGATCGTCCCAGTGGCGTTCGCAGAGGGCCCGGTAGACGCGCGCGGCCCTGTCGAGCCCCCGAAGCCCTTCCGAGTACCATGCGGCGACCAGCAGGACGCCCGCCGCCCTGATGTCCTTGGACTTCTCCGCCAGAATCGTGCGTGCTGCGTCCGCAGCCCGGCTCCAGTCCTGAGTCCCTCCGCCGAAAGGCCCGTCGGGCGCGCAGGCGGCGCGCATCGACTCCCAATCATCGTCGGCGGTGTCCGCAAGCTGGAGGTTCACGCCCATTGGATTGCCTGCGAAGGGCTCCACCAAGGGGGCGTCCTCCGGGTCGGGGGCGTCGTCGTTTGAAGCGAGGAAGGCCACCGGGGTTGCAGCGGGGGCTGCGGCGTCCTCCACGGCGCGCTCCGCCGGTTCGCGAGCCACTGCCGCGGAGGCCCCTGGCAGCAGCGCAGGTGCTTGAACCTTTGGCGACAGCACCGCCGCCAAGGCGCGCATCGCGGCCGCCATACTGGGCACGGTCCGGACCGACGCATCGGCCTCCAGACCGGCCAGTCTGGCGACCACGTGCGCAAGCAGCGCCGGTTCCTCTGCCCAGGTCCCGACCCGGTCGCGGGCAATCGGCAGGATCGTGTCTGAGAACCAGTTCCAGTTGCCTGACCGGTCCGCCATGTCGAGCGGGTGAAGCTGCGGCCAATAACGGTCCACCAGCCCGTGCAGCATCTCAATGCCCAGGGCGATCCCGCGGGCACCCTCCGACCGCTCGAGCGCGAGGATCAGGATCGGCAGAAGCCGCAAATCCTTGCCGACATCGGCCAGGAGGTCGACCGAGCCGTCCACGACACCGACCCAGCCGAGCTCGTCCGGCCCGACCGCCGGGTCGGCGTGCCGAGCCCGCATAAGGTCGTAGTAGCCGTCGTTGTCGGTCAGCGCGGTTCCGCACGGCGCGTCTGCGGAAACCGGCTGCAGCACCTTGTCCAGCTGCGGATCGACCAGGATGTCGTTGCCCGCCATGGCAGCCTATCCAGCCTGCTTCCCGGAACCCTGTTGACCGGAGTTGGCGATGGCGTCCACCTCACCGATCCCAGTCGTCATTGCTCATCGTGCTGCAGATCAGGTGGTGCCAGGTGATTCGGCGGTAGGCGAAACTGACCGCCTCCATATGCCCCATGTGGGCGAGGGACATGTCGAGCGCACTCGGCATGTATGTCCGGATCCCGGTGATTGTGCAGCGCTCTGCCGTAATGTCGAAATACTTCTCCTCCATGCCAGCCGGCGAGGTCCGCCAGAATTCGAGCTTGACCTGCCGCAATTCTTCACCAGAGGCGAGGATCGAATACAGATCAGGCGATGTTTTGTCGAAGAGCTTGTGGATCGTGAAGCCATGATGCACACGGCGGCCAGTCGGCTGGCCTGCCTGAATATCGCGCGGCATCGCGATATTCCCTTCAAATTCCTGTACCTGAATTCGGTCGATCTGATTCAGCTTCGAAAAGCGGCCGACGCTGTCTTCGCTCATTGCGCCGACGGTGATCTCGCCCTTTTTGACGGCGATAATCTGCATATATGCTGGTGATGGCATAGTATCCCCCTCACGCACCAATTAAGGTTCTGGCGGTCGAAGCGAACGCATTCGTCGGATAGTTTTTCGAGGGCCTACACGAGTCAAGAGATTATGCAATTTGAGATGAATTTGTCATACTGTGGTTGCGCGCGAAGCTCTATTCTTTAGGCGTTCGTTCGCGTAAACGGAGTCACATGGAGGGCGGCATGGGGCGGCGGGCGGCGCGCCTGGGTGATTGGCACTGGTGTCCACGCGTCACTGGCAAGGTTCCTCACATCGGCGGACCCATCGTGGCCGGTTCGCCGACCACCCGCGTCGATTTCCGCCCGGCCGCACGAGTGGGCGACATGGCCGTCTGCAACGGGCCGCCCGACCGCGTGGCGGCGGGGTCGGCAACCGTCACGATCGACGGCCGCCCGGCCGCCCGGCAAAGCGATCGCTGCGCTCATGGCGGCGCCATCGTCCAGGGATCGGGCACGGTGATCATCGGCTGAAGCCCCTGCCCGGATGGACCGGCAATCTCAGCGGCCGGCCGTGTAGACGCCATGGATGGCGACCCGTGCCGCCCCGGTGGCAAGAGCGGCCCCCAGGCTGGCCTGGATTGCCGCCGCCACCTGCCGCCCGTTCGCCGCCCGCATCGCGGCGTGCAGTTCTGTCAGCGGGCGCTCGCTCGCCACGGCGACGAAATGGTCGGCGCCGAACGGTGGACCGACCTTCAGCGGCAGGCTGAACGGCTGATCCACCGGCACCTTCAGAGGGTCGTCGAAGCCGTCCCAGGTCAGCGGGTAGACCGCGTTCAGCGTCCCATCGGGGGCGAGGTTGAAGACGGTCAGGAACGGCAGCCCGCGGTCCGCGACGTGCAGGGTCGCGACCTCGCCCTCGCGATAGAGCCTGTCCCCCGGCTCCAGGCGTAGACGCAGACCATTGGCCATGGCCATTGCCTGAACCTGCGCCACGGCGCGCCACTTGTCGACGACCGGCTGGAGCCGCGCCGCGTCCACCGTGCCGCCCGGCGGCAGGGACGCGACCACATCTCCGAGCCGGTTCAGCACCTGCCCCGTCGCGAGGTCGACGATGAGGTCCGCCGCGTCCGGCCCTGGCGCGTTCGCGATTCCCAATATGCCGGCGAGTAACGCCTGCCGCTCCGCCGCCGAACCGCCGAGCAAGGCCAGGCGAAGGGGGGCTGCCGCCGTGGCGGCGGCGTTCTTCAGGCTGGCACCGGAGCCGCCGCCGACCAGGGCCTGCCGGGTACCGAAGCCGGCGGGCGCGAAAGTGGGGCTCTGCCGACCTTCCACCCTCATCCGCACTACTTCGCCGACGAAGAACTCCAGCTCGCTTTTCGTCGTGATCCCGTCGCCATCGGTATCGGCGCTGCCTTCCAATGCCCGGGCGAAGGCCCAGCTCAGCGCGCCGCGGGGTCTGCCGTCGATCTCCACCTCTTCAACGAGCTGATGGTCCTGGACCCCCGACAAGTAGATGAGGTGTTCGGGAAGCTGGGCTTCCAGGCTGCCGTTCAGGGGCGCGATGGGGACGAGCCGGTCGCCCTGGATGCGCCCGACCTGGACGAGGCGGGTCTTGCGCTCCCCGGCCCGGCGGTCGATGGACCGCGTCAGCGTGCCGGAATGGCAGGCGTCGGCGACGAAGATCAGGTTCAGGTGGGCCGATTCCGCCACCAGCGCCTGGATCTCGTCGTCGAGGATGCGTTCCGCCGTCCCGGGCCCGACCGTGTCGAAGGCGGCGAGCGCAATGAACTCGTCCATCCCGTCGATCTCGCTTTCGGGAACCGCCTCCGCCTGCTGGGCGCCATGCCCGGCGTAGCTGACGACCAGCGTGTCGCCCGGCTTCGCGGTGCGGGCGAGGCGGCGCCACTCGCGCAGGATGGCCTCCCGGCTCGCGTCTCCATCCAGGAGTTCCACCACCTCCACCGCGCCGACGCGGCGTAGGGCCGCGGCGATGTCGCGGGCGTCGTTGACGGCGCCGTCGAGTTCGCCGATGTGCTGGTACTTGTCGACCCCGATGGTCAGCCCCCAGAGCGCGGGCCGGTCCTGGGCCAGGGCGCCCGGCACCCCCGTCATCAGCGCCGCGGCCAGCAGCGGGAGGCGGAGCAGCGACCTAAGGCCCATCGCCGAACTCCAGGGTGAAGGTCCCGTCGTCGGCGAGCGCCACGGAGACGGAGCTTACGGGAACGTCCTCCGCCATGCGGGCCAGGAGGGCGTCGGACAGGCGCGGAAGGAGCGTCCGGCCGACGATGTGGTCGATGTTGCGCGCCCCGGAATCCACATCCGTGCAGCGGGCCGCGATCGCCTCGACCACCGCGTCGGTATAGCGGAAGGCGATGCGGCGGGAGTCCTGGAGCCGCCGTCCCACGCGGTCCAGCTTGATCCGCACGATCTCTCCCAGGCTGTCGGCGGCAAGCGGGAAGAAGGGCACCACCTGCATGCGCCCCAGCAGGGCCGGCTTGAAGTGACGCGACAGCAGCGGGCGGATGGCCTCCGCCGCCTCTTCCGCCGTCGGGCGGGGTTCGGCCGCGCCGAGCTCCGTAAGCAGGTCGGTGGCCAGGTTGGAGGCGAGGAAGACGACCGTGTTCCGGAAGTCGACGACGCGGCCCTCGCCATCCGACAGGGTGCCCTTGTCGAAGACCTGGTAGAAGAGGTTGAGGACCTCCAGATCCGCTTTCTCGACCTCGTCCAGAAGGACCACGGAGTAGGGCCTCTGGCGCACGGCCTCGGTCAGGACGCCGCCCTCCCCGTAGCCGACATATCCCGGCGGCGACCCGACCAGCCGGGAGATCGTGTGGCGCTCCTGGAACTCCGACATGTTGATGCTGATCAGGAAGCGTTCCCCGCCGAACAGCAGGTCGGCCACCGCCGTGGCCGTCTCGGTCTTGCCCACCCCGGAACTGCCGACGAGCAGGAAGACGCCCATCGGGGCGTTCGGATTGCCGATCCCGACCTTGGCCGCCCGGATTCCCTCCTCGATGGCGGCGATCGCCGCGTCCTGCCCCTTGATCCGGCGGCGCAGATTCTCGCCGAGGCGGCGGATGCTGTCGGCCTCGTCCCGCACCATGCTGCCGACGGGGACGCCGGTCCAGTCGGACACCACCTGTCCGACCACCTCCGGCCCCACATGCGGCAGAACCATCGGCGAGCGGCCCTGGAGCGTGGCGAGCCGGGCGGCGAGGTCCGCCAGCTCGGCCGCCGGGGCGGACCGTTCGGAATCCGGTGCCGCGGCCAGTGCGGCCCGCCGCTCCAGAATCCGTGCGACAAGGTCGCGCTCTCCCTGCCAGCGCTCGCTCAGCGCGGTCAGGTCGGCGCGGAGCCCGGTCAGCGTCTCCGCCAGCGCGGCGACCGCGTCCGGTGCCGCCGCCGCGTCCATGAGGCCGTCGCGCAGGCGCGCCGCGTGTTCGCGCTCCAGGGTCGCGATGCGGCGTTCCGCGTCCTCCACCGGTGCCGGCTTGCCGCTCTGCGACAGGCGCACGCGGGCGCAGGCGGTGTCCAGCACGTCCACGGCCTTGTCCGGAAGCTGCCGGCCGCTGATATAGCGCGCGGAGAGGCGGACGGCGGCGGCGATGGCGGCATCCTGGATGTAGACGCCGTGGGCCGCCTCATAGGCGTCCTTCAGCCCCCGCATGATGGTGACCGCGTCGTCCGGCGACGGCTCGTCCAGCTTCACCGGCTGGAACCGCCGCGCCAGCGCGGGGTCCTTTTCGAAATACCGCTTGTACTCCGCCCATGTGGTGGCGGCGACGGTGCGCAGCTCGCCCCGGGCCAGGGCCGGCTTCAGCAGGTTGGCGGCGTCCGACATGCCCGCCGCCCCGCCGGCCCCGATCAGCGTGTGCGCCTCGTCGATGAACAGGACGATCGGCACGGGGCTGGCGGTCACCTCCGCGATGACCTGCTTCAGCCGGTTCTCGAACTCGCCGCGCGCCCCGGCGCCGGCCTGCAGCAGGCCGAGATCGAGGGACACCAGTCGCACCTTCGCCAGGATGTCGGGCACGTCGCCATTGACGATCTTCAGCGCCAGCCCCTCGACCACCGCCGTCTTGCCCACGCCCGCGTCCCCGACCAGGATCGGGTTGTTCTTGCGGCGGCGCCCCAGGATGTCGACCATCTGGCGGATTTCCCGGTCGCGGGCGAACACCGGGTCGATCCGGCCGGCGCGGGCCCGTTCCGTGACGTCAACGGCATAGCGGGCCAGCGCCCCGCCGACCGCGCTGCCCGCCCCGCCACCCGCCCCGCCGGTCCCCGCGTCTGGGCCGCCGCCCGCCGCCGGCGCGGCGTCCGCCGTCTCCCGGGACGGGGCCACGATCTCGCGGAAGCCCCGGCGCAGCGTGTCCGGCGCGATGACGGCCAGCCTGTCCTGGAGCGCGTCGCCATGGCGCGTCGCCGCCAGCCATGCGGCGAAGACGGCACCGGTGCGGACGGCGGTGTCGCCGAGGTCGACCGAGGCGAACAGCCAGGCGTCGCGCAGCGTGGCGATCAGCGGGGCCGCGAAGACCGGCCGCGATCCCCCGCCGCCCGGCAGGTCCTCCAGCCGCCGCTGCAGGATCGCCAGCACGTCGCCGGGGGGCACGCCGAAGTGGCGCAGGATCGTCTGAACGTCATGGTCCGGCTCCTCGGCCATGGTGGCCAGCAGATGGTCTGCCGTGACCTGGGCGTGCCCCGCCGCCACGGCCCGGCCGGCCGCCGTTTCAAGGGTCCGCCGACTGGCGGGGCCCAGCTTCTCGAGCAGGCGCTTCAGATCCACCATTGCAGTGCCGTCCGCCCAGCGGTGCCGTTTCACCAGACGCGCCGGAGGATAGTGTCATCGGTTGTGCCGATCAATCTTCTGCACGCGATGAATTCAAGTCTTCATATGCGCCAGCCCGCCGCGCGCCACCTCGCTTCGATTGCGGGACCGGGGCGGCCCGCGTACCATCGGGGGAGGTGACGCCTACGAAGGATGGCGATGGTGGAAGGCTGGCTGCTGCTGGGCGCTGGGGTGGTGATGCTGATCGCGGCCGCGTTCAACCGGGGGTGGCGGATGTCGGTCCGGAGCTTCACCGGCACCCTCAATCAGGGGAACATCAAGGCCGGCGGCGATGTCAGCATCGGGGCCACTGTGACCACCCAGGCCACGCCGCCGCCCGCCCCGGCGCCGCTGTGGGAGTGGGCGCTCGCCATCGCCGGGTCCGTCGCCAGCCTGCTCGGCCTCGTCTTCGTCCTGTGGCCGGACCTGCTGACATGATCGGCCGGCGGGACGTCGCGGCGGAGAAGATCGTCGGCACCCTCAATCAGGGGAACCTGTCGGCCGGCGGCGACATCAGCATCACCACGAACATCTATGCCGAGCCGAAGGACCCGCCGCCGCCGGAAAGCTGGTTCCAGACACGGGCGCCCGGCGCCCACGACCTGTTCAGCCAGCTGCGCTGGCGCGCCCGGCTGACGCAGCGGATCGGGCGCGACCCGATGCTGGCGGATCTGACCGCCTGGGCGGAGTCGGAACAGCGGGTGCGGGCGCGGCTGCTGCACGGGCCGGGCGGGGCCGGCAAGACCCGGCTGGCGGCCGACCTTGCGGAGGCGGTGGCGGCGCAAGGCTGGCGTGCGCACCAGCTGCACCAGGACCGGCCGGCGGACATCCCGATCAGCGCCGCCGGCCTGCTGCTGGTGGTGGACTATCCGGAGGAGCAGCCGAAGGCGGTGGAGGCGCTGCTGACGGCGCTGGACCGGCTGGGGCCGGACGGGCCGGGGCGCATCCGCCTGCTGCTGGTCAGCCGGCGCGGGCCGGAGGGGTGGGAGGCGATGCTGGACCGCACCCGCGCCAGCGGCCTGTTCGACGCCACTGCGCTGGAGCTTCCGGCCCTGACGGTGGATCAGGCCTGGGACGTCTTCACCTCCGCCCTTACCAGCATGGCGGCGCTGCACGGCACGGCCGCACCGTCGGTGGACCGGGCCGCGTTC
The DNA here is from genome assembly GCA_029267445.1 of Rhodospirillaceae bacterium. Lineage (GTDB taxonomy): Bacteria > Pseudomonadota > Alphaproteobacteria > Azospirillales > Azospirillaceae > JAJUIU01. The sequence goes on along the minus strand of JAJUIU010000063.1, from coordinate 3,646 downwards.
GACGCCTGGGTGGCGTGGGAGCAACTGGACAACCTGCCCCTGTTCATCGCCGCCCTGGCCCTGCATACGGTGCTGGAGCCGGCGGCGGCCCTGTCATTCACCGGCAGCCAGATCATGCGGGCGCTGGCCCGGCGGGAGAAGGCGCGGGCGGAGAACGAAAGCGTCGCCTGCGGGCTGGCGCCGGAGGTGCTGCCCCGGCTGCTGGCGCTCGCCTGCATCGCCGACGGGCTGGACCGGGCGGCGCTGGACCGGCTGGCCGCGCTCGATCTGGGCCTGCCCGCTGCGCCTGCACCGCTGGACCGGCTGGCGCCCAGCGGCCGTATCGTCACGGACGCCAAGACGGCCCGCCGCCTGCTGCCCCGGCTGGAGCCGGACCTGCCCGCCGCCGCCTTCGCCACCGATGTGCTGAGCCAGGACCCCGACCGGGCGCCGGACTGGATGTGGGCGGCCATCGAAGGCGACCCGGATACGGCCATTGGTCGGCTGGACCGGCTCTGCTTCGACGCCGACGTCACCCTGGCACTGCTGGACGACCGGAAGGACCTGCGCCTCAGCCGCCGGGCGGTGGCGATGGTGGCAGAGAGGCCGGAGCGGTGCGGGCATCTCTCGGGCGTCGCATATCGGGACGATCTGGGGCATAGCCTTGCCGCCTGTCAGGCGGCCGTGGCGGAGGGATTGCTCGCCGATCCGGCTCTGGACCCCGAGCACCGTGCAATGCTCCTGAACAACAGATCGGTGCATCTCGATTCATCTGGCGATGGCGCCGGGTCGCTGGCGGCCATCCGGGAGGCGGTGGAGTTGTACCGCGCCCTAGCCCAGGACAACCCGGCGCAGTTCGCCCCGGACCTCTCCCTGAGCTTGAACACGCTCTCCAACGCCCTGTCCGAGACCGGCGACCCGGCCGGGGCGCTGGCGACCAGCCGGGAGGCGATGGAGATCCGCCGCGCCCTGGCCCGGGAAAACCCGGAGCGGTTCGCTCCGAGCCTCGCCCTGAGCTTGAACACGCTATCCAACGCCCTGTCCGTGACCGGCAACCCGGCCGGGGCTCTGGCGGCCAGCCGCGAAGCGGTGGACATCCGCCGCGCCCTGGCCCGGGACAACCCGGCGCGGTTCAATCCCGCTCTGGCCCTCAGCCTACACACTCTTTCCAACGCCCTATCCGAGACCGGCGACCCGGCTGGGGCTCTTGCGGCCAGCCGGGAGGCGGTGGACATCCGCCGCGCCCTAGCCAGGGACAACCCGGCGCGGTTCAGTCCCGATCTGGCCAGCAGCCTGAACAACCTGTCCAACATTCTATCAGCCACTGGCGACGCGGCAGGGGCGCAGGCTGCCATCCAGGAGGCGACGGAAATCCTCCGCGCCTTAGCCTTGGACAACCCGGCGCGGTTCAATCTGGATTTGGCCGGCAGCCTGAACAATCTTTCGAACCGCTTGTCTTTCGTCGGCGACGTGGCAGGGGCGCTGGCCGCCATCCGGGAGTCGGTGGAAATCCTCCGCGACCTGGCCCTGGACAATCCAGCGCGGTTCAATCTGTACTTGGCCTGCAGCATCGCCACCCAATCTCAGCATATGTTTGCGGCTGGTAATCGGGCGGCAGCGTTAGAACTAATTGAGGAAGCCATAGACCTCATCCGGCCGTTCGCTGAGCGGTTCCCAGGAAGCGAAGCCAGCCGCTGGCATCGGGTGATGCTGAAAGACCGGGAGCGGTACAGGGTCGGTGAATAGGGGTCGGGTTCGCAACCCTCCACTCCGCTGCCCCCTGTCAAGTCCGACGGGAAACCCCCTCCCGGCCGGGTTCTGTGAAGAACCGGATGCCTTCCGCCTCGAAACAGGCGCGGATTGCTGCAACCGTGTCGGCGTAGGGCAGGGTCTTGCCGGTTTCGAACTTGTTGATCGTCATGCGCGCGACCTGCGAACGCTCCGCCAAGGTTTCCAGCGTCCAGCCCAGCAGGCCACGGGCCGCGCGGCACTGCGCCCCGGAGATCGCTCGTCGTTTGTCGGTCGGATCAGCGGGGCTTGACACGGCGCATTACTAGGATAAATTTGATCACAGTTTGAGCTTCGTCATTCACCCTATCCCGTCCACCGGCCCTGGGGAAGTCCCGGCGGCCGCAGCCAGGGGTGTGCCCATGCTGTCGCCCTCCGTCGCCATGCTGGCCGGCAAGCTCGAGGAACTGGAGCATGCCTTCCAGCATGCGGACGGCGACGATGTCCGCAACCGCGCGGTGCGGGAGATCGAGCGGGTGACGGTCGAGCTGGCGTCGGAAACGGCCTTGCTGCCGGGCGACTGTGCCGCCAAGCTGCGGGTGCTGGTGGACCGGCTGCGCCTGCTGGCGGACCCGGAGCGGGCGGAGACGGTGACCAACTACATGCTGGCCGAAAGCGCGCTCACCGGCCTCTGCTGCCGCCCTGTCCGCAAGGGCGGCACCGCCGCCGAGGCCTGAGCCAAGCGCGGCGCGGGCCCTTGAGCCGCCCTTTGGGGAACGGGATGGTGCCGGCTGTCAGGATTGAACTGACGACCTACCGCTTACAAGGCGGTTGCTCTACCGCTGAGCTAAGCCGGCGCGCCACGCGGGGGGTACGGCCCGGTTCCGCGCGGGCCGCAGACTAGCGCCGGCGCGCCACCTCGTAAAGCGCCACGGCCGCCGCGTTGGAGACGTTCAGGCTGCCGATCTGTCCCTGGGTGGGCAGCTTGGCGATCTCGTCGCAGCGCTCTCCGGTCAGCCGCCGCATGCCCTCGCCCTCGCTGCCCAGCACGATGGCGGTGCGGCCCGTCAGGTCGATCTGGTGCAGCGCGCGTTCCCCGCTCTCGTCCAGCCCCACGGTCCAGAACGCCGCCTGCTTCAGCTGGTCGATGGCGCGGGCGAGGTTGGTCACCCGCACCAGCGGCACGGCGTCCACCGCACCCGACGCGGTCTTCGCCAGCACACCGGTCACCGGCGGGGCGTGGCGGTCCTGCACGATCACGGCCTTGGCGCCGAAGGCGGCGGCGCTGCGCATGATGGCGCCGACATTGTGCGGGTCGGTGACCTGGTCCAGCACGATGACCAGGGCCTGCGGATCGCTGGCCGCCGCGTCGATCACATCCTCGATGGCGACCCAGTCCAGCGGTGCCGTGTCCAGCGCCACGCCCTGGTGCACGGCACCCGGCGGCAGCAGCTTGTCCAGTGCGTCCTTGTCCAGCAGCGTCGGCTCCGGCCGGTCGAGCTCAAGCTCGTGCGCGCGCTCGAAGGCAGGGTCCAGCGCCTCCAGCGCCGATTCCGTGATGTAGAGCCCCCGGATCTTCCGGTCCGGGTTTACCCAGGCGGCCGCGACCGGGTGCAGACCATAAAGCAGGTTGTGCTTGCCGGTGCCCGGCTGTGCCGCCTGCTCGGCCTCCGGCGCCTCGCGCGGACGGTCCTGTCGACGCTCCGGGGCGCGTTCCGGGCCGCGCTCGCGTCTCCGGTCCTGGCCGCCCTGTGGGCGCGGGCCGCGCCGCTCGTCGCTGCGGGGGCGGCGGTCGTCCCTGGGGCGGTCGTCCCTAGGGCGGTCGTCCCTGGCGCGATCCTCACGAGTGTATTCGGCCGCGGACCCGGCGCGTGCCGGCTTCCGTGGTCCCTTCATCGGCCGGTCCCAGTCGTCGCGGCGCGGCGGGCGCGCCGCGACG
>JAJUIU010000090.1 GCA_029267445.1 Rhodospirillaceae bacterium | reverse complement strand
GGGCCTGGGTTGGTTTTTTTAACGGCCGCCTTTTTGGGGGGTTTGGGGGGCGGGGGGTGGTAAAACCCCGGCTGACCAAATTCCCCCGCCCCCCTCGGGGGTGTGGGCCCCGCGCGGTGCGCGGGGGGTGTGGGGGGGCGGTCCAGACCTCAGAACCGGGCCGTCACGGAAAGCTGGGCCACCGTGCCGGTGCTCTCGGGGGCGGGGCCGGCGGGGTCGGTTTCGAAGCGGACGAGGTCCAGCCCCAGGGTGGCGATATCCGTGAAGCGCCAGGACAGGCCGGCCCCATAGGCCCGCCAGTCGCGCACCCGCTCCACCTCCGCGTCCTGGACCCAAAGCGCGATGCCGTAGGGCCCGTTCTCGTAACTGCCCATCAGGGTGACGCCGTCCTGCTCGGTGGCGGTTCCGGGCGTCCGCCCGACCTCGTCCATGAACCAGACGGCCCCCACCGCGAACCCGCCATAGATGGCGAGGCCGGCCAGCTTCAGCGTCTCCGTCTCCGCGAGGTTCGGCCCGCCGCTGTCGGCGAAGCCGTAACCGACGGCCAGCTCGTAGCTCCAGCGCCCCGCCTCGGTGCGGTAGTTCAGGCCGAACTCCCAGAAATCCTCCTCCACCGGCACGGGCGACAGCGCGGCGATGTCCTCCACCAGGCTGTCGCGCTCCGGCGCCCAGGACACGCCCGCCCGCAACCCCAGCAGGCGCGGCGTCTCGTACAGGATCTTCGTCCCGTCGTCGCTGTCGCGCCCCAGATGGTCGACCGGCGGGGCCGACCCGGCGAGGCCCGTCCACAGCCCGTCCATCTGGCCGCCGCCGATCAGGGGCAGCAGGTCCACCGCCCGCTTGGCGGCCCCGTCCTCGTCACCCACGCGGACCTGCCCGTAGGCCGAGATCATGTAGAGATAGGCCTCGTTCAGGGTGACCGTCTCGTTGGTGCCCGGCCGGGTCAGGCTGCGCTCGTAATCGCCGGAGCCCAGCGTGGCGACCGCCCCGAAGCTGAGGCCGCTGTCGGTCGTGCGCTCCACCTCCCCGGTCAGGCCGTAGGCGGCATAGAGCCCGCTCCGGTCGCCGGCCGCCACCGGCCGGTCCAGGGCGTAGGCGCCGGCCAGCTCCGCCACCCCGCGCCGGTCGAAGGTGGTGTCGGCGGCGCCCGCGGCACCGGCGCCGAACAGGACCGGCGTCAGGGCGGTGACGGCGAGAAGGGCGGCCGGGCGGCGGCGGGGGGCGGTCTGCGGCATGGAATCCGGGGGCGGCGTGTTGAGGGCGGGCTTGCCAGCGCGGGCCGGCGCATGGAAAGTCGCGATCCTTCCGGCCTTTGTCCACCCCCCCCGTCCCTCCGGTTCAGCGAACGCGCCCTGATGTCCAGCCTCGTCCAGCCCGGCGGCGATGTCGCCGCCAACCTCGCCGCCAACCTCGCCGCCGTCCGCGACCGCATCGCCGCCGAGGCCGCGGCGGTGGGGCGCGACCCGCGCGGCGTCACCCTCGTCGCCGTGTCCAAGGTGCAGCCGGTGGAGAAGCTGGAGGCGGCGCTGACCGCCGGCCACCGCGTGTTCGGGGAGAACCGGGTGCAGGAGGCGAAGGCCAAATGGCCGGCCCTGAAGGCCCGCCATCCGGACATCGAGCTGCACCTGATCGGACCCCTCCAGACCAACAAGGTGAAGGAGGCGGTGGCCCTGTTCGACGTGATCCAGACGGTGGACCGCCCCAAGCTCGCCCGCGAACTGGCCGCCGAATGCCGGAAACAGGGCCGCTGGCCGCGCTTCTTCGTGGAGGTGAACACCGGGCTGGAGCCGCAGAAGGCCGGCATCCCGCCGGCGGAGGTCGGCGCCTTCCTGGCCGCCTGCAAGGCGGAGTACGGGCTGCAGATCGCCGGACTGATGTGCATCCCACCGGCAGAGGAGGAGCCGGCGCTTCACTTCGCCCTGCTGGCCGATCTGGCGAAGCGCCACTTCGTGCCCGGCCTCAGCATGGGGATGAGCGGGGATTTCGACGTGGCCGTGCGCCTGGGCGCCACCCATGTGCGGGTCGGCACGAGCGTGTTCGGCGAGCGGAAGGCCCCGCCGGCCATGCCCGGAAGCGGCCCGGAACCGGATGCGTCACGCGGCGCTTGAGTTCGGGGAGGGGCGCGAGTATGGTCCCGCCCCGTTCCAGCGGAGGGGTGGCCGAGTGGTTTAAGGCGCTCGCCTGGAAAGCGGGTATACCGGAAACGGTATCGTGAGTTCGAATCTCATCCCCTCCGCCACCTTTTCCCGGCACGGTCCCGGGACGACGGCCAGGGCCCGGCGACGGTCAACCGGTCGCCCGGCGGACCTCCTCCTCACAGCAGCAGTGGCCCGAATCCTCGATCAGGGACCGGCGCAGATCCTGCGCCAGCGCGCGCAGCCTGTCCGCCGCGGCCGGATCGGCGAGGCGTGACGCCTCCCGTTCCAGGGCCGCGATCTGGGCCTCCAGCCGGGCGTTGAACGCCTCGGTGTTCGGATGCAGCGCCTCGGAATCCATGCGCCCCTCCTTATGAGGACAATTTTTATAAGATTTCCCGCATATTGATCCGTTCAGGCGCGCCCTGTCAATCGCGCTGCACAAATGGGTGTGCAATTCCCTTCCTTTGTGAAACTTAGTGACCCTGGGGCACCCGCCGGCTTTCGGAAAGATTGCAAATCCCCCCTTCGACCGTCACAATCGATCAGAGTGTTTCCGACCGGGGGACTTGGCCATGATGAAGGGGTGTCGTTCGGGCATAACTCTGTCGATCCTGACCGTGCTGGGCTGTCTCGCCACCGCCGGAACGGCGTTCGCCGCCGGTGCGGCCCCCGACCGTCCCGTGGTCGTCACCAAACCCGTGGCGGAAAAGCGCGTCCGGCCGGTTTATCCGCGCTCCCAGTCGTCTGAGCTGCGCGAAGGCTGGGTCGCCATGCGGCTGACGGTGAAGGCCGACGGCAGCGTTGCCGACCTCGTCGCCGTGGACAGCAGCGGCGACGGCGACTTCGTGTCCCCCGCGCTCACGGCGGTGCGGCAGTGGCGGTTCAAGCCCGCCACCCGGGATGGTCAGCCGGTGGATTTCGAGAACCACACCGTCTTCGTCACCTTCGTGATGGACGTGGCGAGGTCGAAACGCGGCGCGCAGGGGAAGGTGGTCGACGGTCTCCGCGATGTCGACCGGCTGATCGCGGAGAAGCGCCTGGAAGAGGCCGAGGCCAAGCTGGCGCGGCTGGAGAGCGGCAGCATCTTCCTCTACGAGTACCCGTTCCTTTACCTCCGCATGGCCAGTCTGGCGCTGGCCGAGGGCGACCCGGACCGTGCGCTGGTCATGATGCAGCGGGCCATCCAGCTCGACGATGTGGTCGAAGCAGGGACGCGGCACACCATCATGGCCAACGCCATCCGCCTCCAGGTCCAGCTCGGCCATTACAAGGCGGCGCTGGACATGGCCGAGAGGCTCGAGGTGAAGGAGGGCGGCTCGATCCCACCCGATCTCGCCGAAACGCTCGGCAAGGTGCGCGCCCTCGCCGCCGATCCGACGCCGATCGCCGTGCCGGCCCGCATCGGACGCGACTGCGGTTACGAGCGCTGCGCCGAGGGCCAGGGAAGCTGGATGCACAAGCCCCTGCGCGGGTCCTTCGCCCTCGCCTCCGTCGACGGGCGCCTGGACGAGATCCGCGCGTCCTGCGACCACAAGACCTTCACCGCCAAGGCGGAGGTCGGGCTTTCCTGGACCATTCCGGAAAGCTGGGGGTCCTGCCGCATCCGGGTCACCGGCGCGCCGGGCACCAGTTTCCAGTTCGTGGCGCAGTAGGTCGTTCCGCCCCAAGGGTCAGCCGCCCAGTCAGCCGCCCGTCCAGCCGCATGCCTCCAGCGCCGCCCGCATGTGCGGCGGCACCGGGGCGGTGACGGCGACGGGCGGCTTGCTCGCCTGCAGCGGCACCACGATGGCCCGGCTGTGCAGGTGAAGCGGGATGGGGGCGCCGTCGGCGCCCTTCGCCTGCCCGCCATAGACGGGATCGCCCAGCACCGGGCAGCCCAGATGCGCCATGTGCACCCGGATCTGGTGGGTGCGCCCGGTGCGCGGCCGGCATTCCACGAAGCTGACCGCCCCGGCGCCCGGCAGCTCCCCCCGGCCCAGCAGGCGCCAGTCGGTCCGGCTCGCCTGGGCGCCCTCCGCATCCGGCGGCACCACGATCATCTTCCAGCCGCGCTTCGCGTCGCTCCGCTTGGTCAGGGCGGCGTCGACCGTGCCCGCCTCGCCCGGCGGGGCGCCCACCACGACCGCCCAGTAGGTCTTGTCCACCCGGCCCGAACTGAACAGCTGGCCCAGCTTGCGCAGCGCCTTGGGATGCCGGCCAAGCACCAGACAGCCCGACGTGTCCCGGTCCAGCCGGTGGGCCAAGGCGGGCGGGCGGGGCAGGCCGAAGCGCAGCGCGTCGAAGTAACGCTCGATGTTGTCGCCACCACCCGGCCCCGCATGGACGGCCAAGCCCGCCGGCTTGTCCAGCACCAGCATCAGCCCGTCCCGGTGCAGCAGGCGGGATTCCAGGTCGAGGTGCGTCATGGGGCGGGTGCCATCGGTCGGTCGGGTCCGGCGGGTGGGCGACGAACCTCCACCCTGGCGCGGAACCCCGTCCGCCGCAACCGGTTGGGCAGCGGTGCCAACGCGAAGGGGCCCGGCCATGCGCATCCATCATCTGAACTGCGGGACCATGTGCCCCTGGGGCGGCGGGTTGATGGACGGGCACGGCCCCGGCACCGCCACCCTCGTCTGCCACGTGCTTCTGATCGAGACGGACGCCCACGGCCTCGTGCTGGTGGACACCGGCATGGGCCTGCGCGACGTGCGCGACCCGACCCGGATCAGCCCGTTCTTCCGGACGCTCAACCGGCCGCTGCTGCGCGACACGCAGACGGCGTTCCGGCAGATCCGCCGCCTCGGCCTCGATCCCCGGGACGTGCGGCACATCGTGCTCACCCATCTCGATTTCGACCATGCCGGCGGGATCGAGGATTTCCCCTGGGCGTCGGTGCATGTGATGGATGACGAGCTGGCCGCCGCCACCCGCGCGGTCCATGACGCGGAGGCCGGGTTCATCGCCCGCAACCGCTACCGCGCGCGGCAGTGGAACAGCGGCGTGCGCTGGCGGCCCTGCCGTCCGGAGGGGGAGGCGTGGTTCGGTTTCCCCGCCGTGCGCGGGCTGGAGGGGCTGCCACCGGAAATCCTGCTGATCCCGCTGGTCGGCCACACGGCGGGGCATGCGGGCGTGGCGGTGCGGGTGCGCGACGGCTGGCGGCTGCATGCGGGCGACGCCTACTTCCACGCCGCGGAGATGGACCCGGACCGCCCGCGCTGTCCGCCCGGCCTGCGGGCCTATCAGGCCATGATGGAGGTGGACCGCGACGCCCGGCTGCTGAACCAGCGGCGCCTGCGCGCCCTGATCCGGGAGCGGGGGGACGCCGTGCTCGTGTTCAGCGGCCATGACCGGACGGAGCTGGCGGCCCTGCGGCGCTTCGGGGCGGAGCCGGCCCGGCTGGGTCCGCCGCCCGTTCCCGTCCCGGTCAGCCGGCAGCCGGTTTCCGCCGGCGAGTGAAGCGGGCCTTGATCTCCGCGAAGGTGACGGGGCGGAAGTCCCAGACGTCCACGCCCACGTCGACCTGCCGCGTCATGCCCTTCAGCTGCCCGTGGCTGTGGCCGTGCAGGTTCCAGGCGCCCTTGTACATGCCGTTCCAGGTCCGGAACGCATAGTGGCCGAGGATCAGCAGGGTGCCGTCCTCGGCCCGGACCTCCGCATAGTCCGCGACCTCAGCCCAGCCGGGCAGGCGCTTCGTCGGCGGGCCGTCATTGTTGCCGGCGATCAGGCGCTTGGTCCCGTTGAGCGCGTCCAGGATATCCCTCATCCGCTCCGGCCCGTGGCGCAGGGCGAAGTCCCCAAGGTGCCAGACCTCGTCCTCCGGCCGCACCCTGTCGTTCCAGCGGTCGATCATCGCGGCGTCCATGGCCGCCACCCCGTCGAACGGCCGGGCGAAACGGCCCAGCGCGCCCGCATGGCCGAAATGGGTGTCGCTGGTGAACCAGACCGCCATACCGCCGCCCCTCCCGGCGCCCCCGTACGCCTCCTTGCGCCCTCCGTCGGCGGCCTCAACCGCCGGCGGGCTGCAGCGTCAGCGTCCAGCGCGCCGGACCCGGCAGGAAGGGGGTCGGCTCCCCCCTCACCCAGGCCGCGTGGCCGGCCAGATGGTATGGCGACAGCGGGTGGCCCGACTGGCCGCCCGGCATGTGGAACAGGCCATCGGCCTCCCGGCCGGGGCTGACCACCATGCGCTGGGAGGCGCCGAAGCTGCGGGTCTGGGCGCGGGGCTGGTAGACGTCGCCCGGCAGCGAATCGGCCGGCGCGTCGGTCAGGCGGCCCAGGCCGGGGATGAACGGGCTCAGCGGGTGGCGGATGGCGGCGGCGTTGCGCGCGCCCCAGGTGTAGCGGGTGAGGTCGCCTTCGGCGAACCGCTCCACCTCGCGCTTCACCTGCCCCAGGGCCGCCGCGATCACCGCGTCCCAGTCGGCGAATCCCGGTGGCACCAGATGGGCCGGCCGCTCGCTGACCAGCCGCCAGGCCGGCCCGTCGGTCTGGAACGACGCCACCCGGGGATTGCTCGTGTCCGTCGGCGGGCTGCCGATCCAGGCGCCATAGATCTGGGCGATCAGGCTGGCGCGGAACACGCGCACCAGCCGGTAGCCCACGCTGTCCGGCACGGCGCGTCCGCCCCAGGACCGCACCGGCTCCACCATGGCGGCCAGCGCCGGATCGGCGCCTTCGCGGGCCTCCAGTTCCCGCAGCATCAACCCCTGCCAGCGGTCCAGCAGCGTTGCCCGGTCGTCCAGCTGGATGGCCAGCATGTCCGCCTCGGTGAAGCGGTCCTTCGCCAGCAGGGCGTCGCGGATCTGCCGCGCGCGGGCGCCATGGGCATAGCCGCCGTCGCCCAGCTTCGCGAACGCTTCTCCGCCGATGACGCGGGCGTTGGCGGTCCAGATGCGGCCGTCCGCCGGGTTCAGCACCGTCGGCACCTCCTCCCCCGACAGCCAGCCGTCCCAGCCGCGCCCGTCCACCCACGACCCGGGCGTCCGGGGATCGTCGATCGCGACGCGGCGGGGCACCTGCCCCATGATCGTCCAGGCGAGGTTTCCGGCCGTGTCGACGACCACCAGGTTCTGGTGCGGCAGGCCGGCGCCGCGGGCGACGCCAAGCGCCTGCTCCACGCCGGCGGCCGTCTCCATCTCCACGAAGGCCTGCAGCGGGCGGCCCGGCAGGTCATGGGCGCCCCAGCGCAGCGCCATGCGCGTGCCGTCCTCCTCCGTCGCCACCACCGGGCCCCAGCGCGTCTCCTGCACGATCAGGTCCTCGCAGGTGCCGTCGCTGGCGCACAGCCGCTCGGTCACCGTGCGGAAGGGCTCCGCCCCGTCCGGCGTGCGGTAGGCGGACCAGCCGTCGCCGCCGTTGCCCGCCGGCTCCAGCCGGACCACGTCGGCGGTGTCGATCTGGCTGTTGGTGAAGCCCCAGGCGACCTTGCCGTTGCTGCCGGCGACTACGTTGGGCGTGCCGGGCAGGGTCACGCCGGTGACGTCGCTGACGGGCGCGCCGTCCGCACCCTCCAGGATCAGCCGCGCCCGGTACCAGATGTTCGGCACGGCATGGCCCAGATGCATGTCGCTGGCCAGCAGGCCGCCCCCATGGCCCGTCAGGGCGCCGCCCACCGCCCAGTTGTTGCTGCCGTTCTGGACCTCGGGAAGCTCCGCCGGCATGGCCGACGCGGTGCGGCGGGGCGGGGCCTCCTCCGGACCGGGCATCGGCGGCTGCGGCAGCAGGCTGCCGTCCAGGGCCGCGTCCCAGTCGGTGCCGACGGGGAACAGGAAATCCGCCAGCGCCGGACCCAGTGCGGCCCGCATGGCGCCGAGCTGCCGTTCCATCCGCCCGTCCGCCTCCTGCAGCTCGAAGAACATGGCCGTCATCACCATGATCGTGTCGATCGGCGTCCACGGCTCCGGCACTGTTCGCAGGATCAGATACTCGAATGGCTGGGCGCCCAGGCTTTCCCGCCCCTGGTTCACCCCGTCGGCATAGGCCTCCAGCATGGCGCGCTCGGCGGCGTCCAGCGTTGGCCAGCGCGCCTCCGCCCGGGCGCGGAAACGGTGCAGCCGCCGCGTCCGGTCCAGCGGCAGGGCGGCCGCACCCACGAGTTCCGCCATCTCCCCCGCACCCGACCGGCGCAGCGTGTCCATCTGGAAGAAGCGTTCCTGCCCATGCAGGAAGCCCAGCGCGCGCGCCAGATCCTCCCGGTTCCGGCCGCGCAGGGTCGGCACGCCCAGCGCGTCGCGCACCACGCCCACGGGCGCCGTCAACCCGCTGATCGCCGCCTCGCCCTCCAGCTGGGGCCTGCTGGCGGTCAGCCGCCACCATCCGTAGCCCGCACCGCCGGCCGCCGCCAGGACGACGACGGCCAGGATGGCCAGGGGAATCCGTACCCAGAGACGACCGCGCCGACGCATACCACCGCTCCCCGCCCGCTTTATGGTTACCGCGACTATCGGGGAACCGGCCGCCGCCCGCAACCGCGCGCCGCTGGCCCGGGCCGGGCGGCACCGCTATTGTCCCCGCCAAAGCCGAGGGACCCGCCCCATGACCATCACCCGCGCCGACCTGGAACGGCTGGACGCCGACGACCCCCTGGCCCCGTTCCGGGACCGGTTCGATCTGCCCGACGGCGTCATCTATCTGGACGGCAATTCGCTGGGGCCGCTGCCACGCGCGACGCGGGACCGGCTGCGCGACGTGATCGACCGGGAATGGGGCCGGGACCTGATCCGGTCCTGGACCGACAATGACTGGATCGGCCTGCCCGCCCGCTGCGGCGCCCTGATCGCGGGCCTGATCGGCGCCGCCCCGGACGAGGTGGTCGCGGCCGACAGCACCTCCGTCAACGTCTTCAAGCTGGCCGCCGCCGCGCTGGCCATGCGGCCGGGCCGGCGGGTCGTCGTCTCGGAACCCGGCAACTTCCCGACCGACCTCTACATGGTCCAGGGTCTGGCCGACCTGCTGGGCCCCGACCGGGTGGAGCTGCGGCTGGTGGAGCGCGACCTGCTGACTGCCGCGATGGGGCCGGATGTGGCGCTGCTGCTGCTGACCCATGTGCATTACAAGACGGGGGCCGTGCACGACATGGCCGGGCTGACCGCCGCCGCCCATGCGGTCGGTGCGCTCACCCTCTGGGACCTCGCCCACAGCGCCGGCGCCCTGCCGGTCGACCTGACGGCGGCGAAGGCCGATTTCGCGGTGGGCTGCGGCTACAAGTACCTGAACGGCGGGCCGGGCGCGCCCGCGTTCCTCTACGTCGCCCGGCGGCACCAGGAGGCGGCGCGCCAGCCCCTGTCCGGCTGGATGGGGCATGCCGCCCCCTTCGCCTTCGACGACCGCTACGCCCCAGCACCCGGCATCGCCCGCCACCTCTGCGGCACCCCGCCGGTGCTGTCCATGACGGCGCTGGAGGAGGGGCTGAAGATCGCGGCCGAGGCCGACTTGGCGCAGGTCAGGGCCAAGTCCATGCGGCTGGGCGACCTGTTCGTTTCGTTGGTGGAACAGATGTGCGGGCCGGAGGCGCCCCACCTCGTCAGCCCCCGCGATGGCGCCCTGCGCGGCAGCCAGGTCAGCCTCGCCCACGCGGACGGCTACGCCATCGTCCAGGCGCTGATCGCGCGCGGGGTGATCGGCGATTTCCGCGCCCCCGACGTGCTCCGCTTCGGCATGGCACCGCTGTACGTCCGCCACACCGACATTTGGGACGCCGCCGCCCATCTGGCCGAGGTGCTGCGCACCGGCGAGCACCGCCAGGATCGCTTCCAGGCGCGGAAGGCGGTGACCTAGGCCAGTGCCCGCAGCACCGCCCGCACCGGGGCCGCGTCGGCGGTGGCGAGCTTGAGCGGCAGGGCGATCAGCTCGTAGGTCCCCTCCGGCACCGCGTCCAGCACCAGCCCTTCCAGGATCGCCATGCCGTGGCGGCGCACGGCCAGATGGGCGTCCATGGTCTTGGAGGTCTGGGGGTCCAAAGACGGCGTGTCCGTCCCGATCAGCCGCACGCCGAGTCCCGCAAGCATGTCGACCGTGGCCGCCGCGATGGCCGTGAAGTCCGGGTCCCAGGAATCATGCGGGAAGCGGGCATAGGTCCGCAACAGAACCCGCTCCGTCCCCGCCGGCACCAGGCCCGCCAGATGGTCCGGCCACACCGTGCCCAGCCCCGGCGGCAGGTGCAGCAGCAGCGCCGGCCCGAGATAGGTCGACAGGTCCACCGCCCCGATGGGCACGCCGTCGGCATCGTAATGCAGCGGCGCGTCGGCATGGGTGCCGGTGTGGGTGGACAGCGTCAGGCGGCTGACATTCACCGGGCAACCCGGCCCGATGGCCCAGGTCCGCTCCTCCCCATAGGCCGTGTCGCCGGGCCAGACCGGGATGCCGGTCCGCACCGGCTGGGTGATGTCGAAGATCCGCGTCATTGAGGAGCGGCTCACAGGCTGGTCCGCATGCTGAACAGCTCGGGGAAGAAGCCCTGGTCAAGCGCCTTCACCAGATAGCTGACGCCGCCGGTGCCGCCGGTGCCCCGCTGGTAACCGATGATGCGCTCCACCGTCTTCATGTGGCTGAAGCGCCATTGCTGGAACCGCGTCTCCAGGTCCACCAGCTTTTCCGCCAGTTCGTACAGGTCCCAATGGCGCGCCGTGTCCTGGTAGACGGCGCGCCAAGCCGCCTCCACGTCCGCGTGGGGCCGGTAGGGCTGGCTGAAATCGCGGTCCAGCCGGTCGGCCGGGATGGCGAAGCCGCGCCGGGACAGCAGGCGCAGGCTCTCGTCATAGAGCGACGGCTCGGCCAGCGCCGCCGTCAGCGCCGCGAACGCCTCCGGGTCCTTGCGGTGCACGGCGATGGTGGCCGGGTACTTGTTGCCCAGCAGGAACTCCAGCAGCCGGTACTGCCAGGACTGGAACCCGCTGGACTGCCCCAGATGCGGGCGGATGCGGGCGTAATCCGCCGGGGTCATGGTGGACAGCACGTCCCAGCTCTGGATCATCTGGCGCTGCACCTGGGCGACCCGGGCGATCATCTTGAAGGCCGGGCCCAGCTCGTCCTTGCGGACCTGTTCCCGCGCCGCCCGCAGCTCGTGCAGGCACAGCTTCATCCACAGCTCGCTCGCCTGATGGATGACGATGAACAGCAGCTCGTCATGCTCCGGCGACAGCGGGTGCTGCGCCGACAGCAGCCGGTCGAGACCGAGATAGCTGCCATAGGACAGGTCCGGGTCCTGGTGGGCGCCGTCGGCCGACGGGTCGGCGTCTATCGGTTGCTGTGTCATGGTCATCGTCCTGCGGCCTTCATCATCATGGCGAGGTGCGCCGAAACGCCATTCGCGACCGCCGCGCGGTCCGCGACCGGCAGACGGCCGAGCAGGTCGGCGTCCCGCAGGTCGATCGTCGCCAGCTTCGCGGTGCGGACGATGGACTCCGCCGGCAAACCTGCCTCAGCGATGTCCGACACCGCGACATCGCCGTCCCAACCGCGGTTTTCCGAACTCGTTATCATGGCGACCCAGAGCATTCCGTATGTGTCAGTCAGACGCCCCGCCGCGACGACCAGCGCCGGCCGCCGTTGCCGCACGGGCCGGTCGGTGTAGGGAAAGGGAACCTTGACGACGGACCAGACGTCGATCCCGCCGGACTCAAAGGTCGGCATAGGCCCGCCGGTCGGCTTCGCTGTCCCATTCCGTGAAGGTCCCGAACGGGTCCTCCTTCACGGTCGTCGGCGCCTTGCTGATGACGACCCGGTCGCCCTCGATCGCATAGGCGATCTCGTCACCCTCGCGCAGCCGCAGCGCATTGCGGACTGGCTGGGGGATCGTCGTCTGCGCCTTGCTGGTCAAGCGGCTGGTGATCATCGAGCCCTCATGCGGATGCGTCTGTAAGGATAATCCTTACTTCGGCGGTCCACAAGATCGCCCGGCTACAACGCCTCGCCGCGCACCATCCGGGGCAGCTCGCCCACCATGCCCATGGCGTGGCGCATGAAGAACTTCTTCACGGGCTTCAGCGGCGGCAGCCGGTCGATGGCCGCCATGCCCAGGCGCCGGGCCATGGCCAGCGGGGCGATGTCGTTGCTGAACAGGCGGGTCAGCGCGTCCGTCGTGGCCAGCAGGGTCATCGTGTCCACCCGGCGCCAACGCTGGTAGCGGTCCAGCGCGTCGGCCGCCCCGGGGTCCAGGCCCACGCGCAGCGCGTCCACAACCACCTCCGCCAGGGCCGCCACGTCGCGGATGCCCACGTTCAGGCCCTGCCCCGCGATCGGGTGCATGGCGTGGCTCGCCTCGCTGATCAGGGCCAGCCGTTGGTCGGTGTAGCGCTCCGCATGCATCAGCGACAGGGGATAGGCCGCCCGCACGCCCACGGGCTTGAAATCGCCCAGCCAGTCGCCGACCCGGGCGCGCAGCTCCGCCGTGAAGCGGTGCTCCGGCAGCTTCAGGTACCAGGCCGCCAGCTCCGCCCGCTCGGTCCAGACGATGCTGGTCCGGTTGCCCGCCATCGGCAGCATGGCGAAGGGCCCGGCCGGCAGGAACAGCTCCACCGCCACGCCGCCGTGCGGTTCCGCATGCTCGATGCAGGTGATGATGCCGTGCTGCCCGTAGGACCAGCCGACCGTCCTGATGCCCGCATGCTCCCGCACCAGGCTTTTCCGCCCGTCGGCGCCGACGACCAGCCGCGCCGACACCGTGCGCCCGTCCGCCAGCGCCACGGTCACCCCGCCCGCATCCCGGTGCAGGCCGGTCACGGCCACCGGCGCGATGTGGCGCACGGTGGGAAGCTGCGGCAGCCGCCGCATCAGGGCGCGGCGCAGCACCCGGTTCTCCACGATCCAGCCGAACGGGTCGTCGCCCACGTCGCGGTGGTCGTAATGCAGGAACAGCGGGTCGTTCTGGTCCGTCACGCGGATGTCCAGGATCGGCCCCGCCTCGTCCGCCACGTCGGCCCAGACGCCCGCACCGTCCAGCACGCGCGCGCTGCCGAAGGCGATGGCCGTGGTGCGGCCGTCGAAGCCCTCCACCATCTGGCTCTCCGGCGGGTCGCGGTCGATCACCGCGACCTCCACCCCGGCGGTCCCCAGGGCGCAGGCCAGCGTCAGCCCGGCGAGACCGCCGCCGACGACCGCCACCTCCACCCGGATGTCGTGTTCCTTGGCATTCATGGATGGGAAGGTCGCGCGGGCGGCGACCGTTGTCCAGCGCGCCGCTTGCCGCATGGGCGGAATCGCCGCGACCGCTGCCCAATAATTGGGCATGCGCTGCCCATGCGCGCGCCGTTGTTTGGCCTCAGGCGGCGGAATCGGGCGGGGGTCCGCATGGCGGTTGCGCGGCACGGTTCTTGTATCGTGTCATGATCGGAACGCGGCGGGGTGACCGCGGGCACGCAACAGGGACACCGGCCAAGGCCGGCAACGTCCTCAACCGACGACAAGGAGAGCCGCATGAAACTCGTCATGGCCATCATCAAGCCGTTCAAGCTCGACGAGGTCCGCGAAGCCCTGACCGGGCTCGGCATGCAGGGCCTGACGGTTTCGGAGGTGAAGGGCTTCGGCCGTCAGAAGGGGCAGACCGAAATCTATCGCGGCGCCGAATACTCCGTCAGCTTCCTGCCCAAGGTGAAGGTGGAGGTCGCGGTCGGCGACGACCAGGTGGCCGCCGTGGTCGAAGCCATCCAGAAGGCCGCCAACACCGGCCGCATCGGCGACGGCAAGATCTTCGTGTTCGACCTCGTGCAGGCCGTGCGCATCCGCACGGGCGAGGTGGACGCCGACGCGCTGTAATCCTCCTTCCTGCGCGCCGACCGAGAGGGGCCGCGGCCACGCCGCGGCCCCTTTCTCTTGGCTTTTCCACACACTTTTTTCCACAGCCTTCCCGTCCCCGGCGGTGCTAAAAGCCGAGTCGGATCAAGGGGTTGGCGCCGTTTTCACCGACTCTCTCAGCTTTTATCCCCAAGCCTCGGATTCAATGGTGTTTTCCGCCCCGCCCGCCGCTTGTGCGCCGGGGGGCGGCGCGGTATGCTCGTTTTCGTTTCGTACACACCGGACGGATCACGCGGGCAGCATCGGTCCCCGTGATCCACCGTGGGCTGGGTCGGGCGCGTTCGACATGGTGACTGCCGCGCAGGACGGCGCGGCCCCGGCGGTCAACGGCCGCCTCGCGGGGCTGAGCGACTATCCCTTCACCCGGCTGGCGGCCCTGCTGGCGGGGGTGACGCCGCGCGCCAACATGGAACCGCTGGTGCTCTCGGTGGGGGAGCCGCAGCACCAGCCGCCGCCGATCCTGGCGGAGACGCTGGCCGCCAACGCCCATCTCTGGGGCAAGTACCCGCCCACCGCCGGCACGCCGGACTTCCGCCGCGCCGTGGCCGACTGGCTCGCCCGCCGCTACGGGCTGGCGCAAGGCTTCCTCGACGCCGACCGCTGCGTGCTGCCCGCGACCGGCACGCGCGAGGCGCTGTACATGCTGGCCCAGCTCGCGGTGCCGGAGCGCAAGGCGGGTCGCCAACCGGCCGTGCTGATCCCCAACCCCTTCTACGCCGTGTACGAGGGGGCCGCCGTGATCGCGGGGGCGGAGCCTGTGTTCCTGACCACCGGCCCCGCCACGAACTTCCTGCCCGACCTGTCCGCGATCCCGGAGGAGACGCTGGCCCGCACGGCGCTGTTCTATCTCTGCACGCCGGCCAACCCCCAGGGCACCATCGCCGACTTGGCATATCTGAAGACCGCGCTGACGCTGGCCCGGACGCACGGCTTCGTGCTGGCGGTCGACGAATGCTACGCGGAGATCTGGGACAAGGCACCGCCGCCCGGCGCGCTGGAGGCGGCGCTGGATCTGGGCGGAGAGCGCCCGCTCGCCAACCTGCTGGTCTTCCATTCGCTGTCCAAGCGGTCCAGCGCCGCTGGCTTGCGCAGCGGCTTCGTCGCCGGCGACCCCGATTTGATCCAGGCCTTCACCCGCCTGCGCAGCTATGGGCTGGCCGGCAATCCGCTACCGGCGCTGGCTGCCGCCGCTGCCCTTTGGCGCGACGAGGCGCATGTGGAGGAGAACCGCCGCCTGTACCGCGCCAAGACCGACGCGGCGGAGGCGGAACTGGCCGGCCGGCTGGGCTTCTACCGGCCGCCCGGCGGCTTCTTCCTGTGGCTCGATGTCGGCGACGGGGAAAGGGCCTGCCTGACGCTGTGGCGGGAGGCTGGCCTGCGCGTCCTGCCGGGCGGCTACTTGTCCCGCCCGTCCGCCGACGGGGCCAATCCGGGGGCGTCCTTCATCCGGGTCGCCCTCGTCCACGACGCCGAGACGGTGGGCGCCGCCTGCCGCCGCATCGCCAGCCTGCTCTCATGACGATCTTCCTGTACGGGGCCTGCCCATGACGACCCGCCTCGCCGCCACCCGACCCGCTCCCGCCGGCCGCGCCCAGGGGGCCTCCCTCGGCCGCGCCACCGGGCGCG